>NZ_JBEXFP010000065.1:0-34171 GCF_040606825.1 Micromonospora sp. NPDC005367
CTTTCCGCGTCAGGCGCTGCGGGTGTCCCGCGCGCGGGCCTTCAGCGCGCGGACCACGCCGTCGCGGCCCTCGGCGACCAGCCGGCGCAGCGGCGCCGGGTGACCGTCGCCGGCCAGCCAGGCGTCGGTGGCCGTCACCGTGTCGTCCTCCACCAGGTACGTCGGGTAGGCGAGCTGGGCGAACTCCTGCGCCGGCTCGCTGTCCCGGCTTGCCCAGACCTGGCCGACCGCCGCGAAGTACTTCTCCCGGTACGGCGCGACCAGCTCGACCTGCGTCGGGTGCGTGAAGCCCTGCAGCAGCGCCCGGTTCCGCGAGTTCGGCAGCGCCTCCGAACCGGTGAGCTGCGCCCAGACGGCGGCCTTGTTCTCAGCGGTCGGCACCAGCGCGTGCACGTAGGCGGCCTCGCGTTCGCCGCTCGCCGTCCGGTCGCGCGCCAGCTCGGCGTCCACGTCGGCGGGTCCGGCCGCGCCGTTGGCGACCAGCGACGCGAGCAGGCTCCAGCGCAGCTCGGTGTCGATGGTCAGGCCGGCCGGCACGTCCGTGCCGTCCAGCCAACCCCGCAGCGTCGCCAGGTCCTCGCTGGAACGGGCCGCCGAGACGTACGCCCGGGCCCAGGCGAGCTGGAAGCCGCTGCCCGTCTCGGCGGCGACGAGCGCCGTCTTCGCGGTACGGGCCAGCTCCGCCCAACCGGTCGGCGCCCAGGCCGGGTCGGCGTAGAGGGTGAGCGTCGTGGTGGCCTGCCGCAGGGTGGCGGTGACCAGGTTGATGTCGGTCTCGGCGGGCAGCCCGGCCAGCACCAGCGCAACGTAGTCCCGGGCCGCCAACTCCGCGTCGCGGACCATGTCCCAGGCTGCCGTCCAGCAGAGCGCGCGAGCCAGCGACGATTCGAAACCGGCGATGTGCTGCACGACGTTGGCCATCGAGCCCTCGTCCAGCCGGAGCTTCGCGTAGGTGAGGTCGTCGTCGTTCAGCAGCAGCACGTCGGCGGCCCGGACGCCGGCCAGGTCGCCGAGTTCGGTCCGCTCGCCGGCCACGTCCACCTCCAGCCGTTCCCGGCGGACGAGGCGCCCGTCGGTCAGGTCGTAGAGGCCCACCCCGATCCGGTGGGTACGCAGCGTCGGGTAGTCGGCCGGCGCCTCCTGTCGCACCACCACCTGCTGGTAGGTGCCGTCCGGGCCGACGGTCACCTCCGGACGCAGCGTGTTGACCTGGGCGGTCTCCAGCCACTGGGCGGCGAACTTGCGCAGCTCACGGCCGGAGGCGGCCTCCAGCTCGGAGAGCAGGTCGTCGAAGGTGGCGTTGCCCCAGGCGTGCTTGCCGAAGTACGCGCGCAGCCCGGCCAGGAACGGCTGCTCACCGACGTACGCCACCAGCTGCTTGAGCACGCTGGCGCCCTTGGCGTACGTGATGCCGTCGAAGTTGACCTCGACGGCCTCCATGTCCGGCATCTCCGTGTAGACCGGGTGGGTCGAGGAGAGCTGGTCCTGCCGGTAGCCCCAGTTCTTCCGGATGGACAGGAAGGTCGTCCACGCCTCCCGGAAGCGGGTCGCGTGGGTGTTGCACCAGTGACTGGCCCACTCGGCGAACGACTCGTTGAGCCACAGGTCGTTCCACCACCGCATGGTGACCAGGTCACCGAACCACATGTGGGCCATCTCGTGCAGGATCGTGTTGGCCCGCTGCTCGTACTCGAAGTCGGTCACCTGCGAGCGGAAGATGTAGTGCGACTCGGCGTGCGTGACGCAGCCGAAGTTCTCCATCGCGCCGGCGTTGAAGTCGGGCACCCAGAGCTGGTCGTACTTCGGCAGCGGGTAACGGACGCCGAACTGCTCGTGGAAGAAGTCGAAGCCCTGCTTGGTGATCAGGAAGAGGTCGTCCGCGTCCAGGTACTGCGCCATCGAGGCCCGGCAGAACACCCCCAGGTCGATGCCGTCGTGGCTGTCGCGCACCTCGTGGTACGGGCCGGCGCAGAGCGCGGTGATGTAGGTGCTCATCCGCGCGGACTGCGTGAAGTGGACGGTTTTCAGCCCCTCGTCCGTCGGTTCCTCCCGGTCGACGGGCATGTTGGACACGACCCGCCAGTGCTCCGGCACCGTGGCGTGCCAGGTGTAGACGCTCTTCAGGTCCGGCTGGTCGAAGCAGGCGAAGACCCGCTGCGCGTCGGCCGTCTCGAACTGGCTGTAGAGGTAGGTCTCGCCGTCGACGGGGTCGACAGTGCGGTGCAGGCCCTGCCCGCTGCGGGAGTACGCGAAGTCGGCGTCGACGACCAGCGTGTTCTCGCTCTGCAGGCCGGCGAGAGCGAGCCCCTTCTCGGCGGACCAGTCGCCGAGGTCGACCGGGGACCCGTTCAGCGTCGCCGAGCGCACCGAGTCGGCGGCCACCTCGATGAAGGTGCTCGCGCCCGGCTCGGCGCAGCGGAAGCGCACCTCCGTCGTGGACCGGAAGGTACGACCCTCGGCCGCCTGCACGGCGGTCGACAGGTCCAGAGTGATGTCGTACCCGGTCACCTCGAGCAGGCGGGCCCGTTCGGTGGCCTCGACCTGCGTCAGGTTGCGCACTCCCGGCACTGTTCGTCTCCATCCCATTCGCTGTACGCCGCGCGGCGCCCGTCCACCGACCGGCTCGTGGCGGTCGGCCCGGAGCCGAGTCTTCCATGCACCGGCCGCCCGCGGTGGCCGAGGTCACGCTCTCATTACTCTGCCGGTCGATGCCCGTTGGGGTGAGGATCGGGAGAGACGCCGGACGATCGGCGTCCTCGTTTCGAAAGGACCTCACCGTGAGCGAACGTGTCGCCGTTGACATGTGGTTCGATCCGGCCTGCCCGTGGGCCTGGATCACGTCTCGTTGGCTGCTCGAGGTCGAGCGGGTCCGCGACGTGGAAATACGCTTCCACGTGATGAGCCTGGCGGTGCTCAACGAGGGCCGGGACCACCTGCCGGAGAGCTACAAGGAGTTCCTGACCACCGCGTGGGGCCCGGTCCGGGTCTGCATCGCCGCGGAACAGCGGTACGGCGGCGACGCGCTGCGCAAGCTCTACACCGCGCTCGGCACCCGGATCCACCTGGGCAAGGAGAAGTCGGGCCCCGAGCTGTACGCCGCCGCGCTCGCGGACGCCGGCCTGGACCCGGCGCTCGCCGCGGCCGCCGACAGCACCGAGTACGACGAGGCGCTGCGCGCCAGCCACGAATCCGGTATGCGCCCGGTCGGCGAGGACGTGGGCACCCCGGTGATCCACGCCCCCGGACCGGACGGCGGCACCGTGGCGTTCTTCGGCCCGGTCATCACGCCGGCCCCGAAGGGGGAGGCTGCCGGCCGGCTGTGGGACGGCGTCCTGCTGGTGTCCGGCACCCCCGGTTTCTACGAGCTGAAGCGGACCCGCGACGCCGAGCCGATCTTCGACTGAGGCGCGGCGAAGGGGCCCCTGTCATCGTCTCCGTCAGGACGGGGGCCCCTGTTAACACCGTTACCGCGCCCGTCACCGCCCCGCCGCCGACCTCGTTTGGCCGGATGTCCGCCGCAGCCGTAATCGCTGAGTTCGCAGCTCGTGGAGGCATTCCGATGGCCAAGCACCGCCATGTGTCCGGTGACGATCCGCTGAACCTGGAAGAGGCGGCCGAGACCCCCGCGTACTGGTCGGTCGACGACTCCCGCTGGCCGGCGGTCCGGCCCGATCTGCCCACGGACGTGGCGGACCTGCTCGCGCCGCCGATCGTGGTGGGCGTCGCACGGGTGGCTGCGACGTCCCGGATGACGCCGCCGGGCGCGGCGCCGGCCCGGGCCCGGCGGAGCACGCCCGGCACAGTGCCCACGCCGGCCGCGCTGGCCTCGTCGACCACCGTCCCCATGGCGGCCCGGCGGACCACGCCGACCTCGGCCACCCGCCCGGTCGGCGCACCCGACCCGCTCGGCACGCCCTCCGGCGGCCGGCACCGCCGGACCGCAGCCGAGCGCCGCTTCTGAAAGACCCCCGGGCGATGGCCGATCCGTCCGGGGCGACGCTTTCACCTGATGGACGACAGCCCGGGTCGGCGTCCGCGGTCGGTACGGCGACGGTAGCGTCAGCGGGCATGACGATCGTGCATCCGATCGCCCGGGCCTGGATCACCACCGGCGGCACCGGCGCGCAGAACTACGACGAGTTCGCCGACGACGCGGAGATCACCGCGATCATCGAGGCGAACCCGCACAGTGCTCTCGGCATCGAGATGCCGCACCGAGCCCCGGGAAGCCTCGGCAAGTCCTTCCTCGACGCGCTGCCGGACGCCGTGGCCCGGCTGGCCGAGGCCAAGGCCGACGGGAGCTACACCCCGGCCGAGCAGGTGGTGGTGCTCTACCGGATCACCGCGCCCGGTGAGGAGACCGCGTACGGGCTCTTCGCGGTGGTGGACACCGACCAGATCTCCACCCGCGCCGACGAGCCGGGTCTGGTGATCCGCAACGAGGACGTCTTCATCGCCAAGGTCCGGGAGCGGGTCGCCCTGGCCGAGGCGCTCGGCCACCTCCTCTCCCCGGTGCTGCTGTTGCAGACCGGACGCGGTGCGGAGCTGCACGAGGCGCTCGCGGCGGCCACCGAGGCGGCGGGTGTGCCCGCCGCCACCGACACCGACCAGTCGGGGCGTACCCACGCGATCTGGCTGGTGGGGCCGGGGCGGCAGCAGGACGAGCTGACCGCGCTCGCCGGCGGCGGGGAACTGGTGGTCGCCGACGGCAACCATCGCAGCCTGGCCGCCCAGACCGGTGGCCTGCCCCGCTTCCTGGCGGTGGTGACCACGCCACGTTCGGTCGCCATCCAGCCGTACAACCGGCTGGTCAGCGAGCTGACCACCAGCGGCGACGAGCTGCTGGAGCGGCTGCGGGCGGCCGGTGCGGAGATCAGCCCGATCGACGGCCCGGTCGAGGTCCCGGCGGCCGCCGGCACCGTCCACCTCCGGCTCGCCGGCCAGGGGTACGCGGTGCGGCTGCCACGCGCCGCCGGCGGTCGGCTGGAGAACCTGGACCACGCCCTGGTCGAGCGGCTGCTGCTGCGGGACGCGCTCGGTCTCGACCCCGGCGACAAGCGGATCACGTACGTCGGTGGCGACTACCCGGCGAGCTGGCTGACCGGCGAGGTCGACTCCGGTCGGGCCGAGCTGGCCGTCCTGATCGCCCCGGTGACCGTGGACGACTTCGTGGCCGTGAACCTGGCCCGGGAGAAGATGCCGCGCAAGAGCACCTGGTTCACGCCGAAGGCACGCGGTGGGCTCGTGGTCGCCGAGCTGCCGCGCTGAGCTGTGACGAACCGCCCGGTGACGCTGCCCCCGCAGCGTCACCGGGCGTGGCCTGACAGACTGCGCGGTATGCGCGTCTACCTGGGATCCGACCACGCCGGCTACGAGCTGAAGGTGCACCTGGCCAGCTACCTGGCCAACCAGGGCTACGAGGTGGTGGACGTAGGTCCGTACGTCTTCGACCCCGACGACGACTACCCGACCTTCTGCCTGCACACCGGCGACCGGGTGGTGGCCGACGAGGGAAGTCTCGGCGTGGTGATCGGCGGTTCCGGCAACGGCGAGCAGATCGCCGCCAACAAGATCGCCGGCGTGCGCGCGGCGCTCGCCTGGAACACCGAGACGGCCCAGCTGTCCCGCGAGCACAACGACGCCAACATCGTCGCCGTCGGCGCCCGGCAGCACACCCTGGACGAGGCGACCGCCATCGTCGAGGCGTTCCTCAGCACGCCGTTCTCCGGCAACGAGCGGCACGCCCGCCGGATCGCGCAGGTCGCCGCGTACGAGGCGAGCCGGGAGCTTCCGCCGCTGCCGTGACCCTTCCGGGGCGGGGCCACGATCGATGGTCCCGACCCGGACGGTCATCGACGGGGCGGGAGAAGTGCGCCCCGGAGCCTCGTCTCGAAGCGGTGAGCGTTCCCGGCCGCCTCAGCGCGGGGGCCGGGGCAGGTCCTCGCGGGGCACCCAGTTGCGTCGCACGACGACGACCCGGGCCTCGGCCTCGGCGAGGTCCTCCTCGGTCGGCCGGGCGGCGTCCCTGGCCCGCAGGGCGGCGCTGGGGTTCACCTGCGACGAGCCCGACCCGACCAGGCCGCGCAACCCGCGCTCACCATCCCGCTCGTCGCCGTGCGCGCCGCGGCGGCGGGCCGGCTCGGTGCCGTCGTACACCCGTGCGGTGCTGGCCGGGGTCCCCTCGGGCCCCCGGGTCTGCTCACCGCCCTGGTGCCGCAGCCGGCGTCGCCGTCGCTCCGCATCACCCATCCACCGACCGTACCGCCGTGGCCCGGGCACCGCTGCCCGTCGACCGCGGCCACCTCGGTGGCACGGGTGGGACCCGGCCGCGGCGGGTCGGTCCGTCCGGAGACGGGCGGTGGTGGGGCTCGGCGACCGATTTGCCGGGTGGCTACCCTCGGACCCAGGCGCCGTCGGCGCCGTCGGTCAGGGGAGGGGACGAGCATGGCGGACCAGACACAGCCGTGGGCGGAGCGGACCGTCGAGGTGCCGCCGCAGCCCGGGGTCGTGCCACAGCAGCGGGACGGTTACCGCCGCGGTGTGGCCTCGGTCGGTCAGCCACGGGCGCCGCAGACCGAGCCGTTCCCGGTGGTGGAGGAGCCGACCGGAACCGGCTGGCCCGGCGAACCGGTTCCGCGGCGGCCGCTGAGCTGGCATCTGGCCCAACTTCGCCGCGGCGGTGAGTGGAGCGCCGCGGGCGGCCTCTTCGCCTTCATCTGTTGGGGCATCTGGGCGATCTCCGGCCAGGGGAACCTGACCGGCCCGATCTTCATCTTCGTGCTGAGCCTGCTGGTCGCGGTCGGGCTCTTCGCGCTCTCCCGGCTGCTCGGCCGGGTGATCCTCGAGCGGCAGCTCGGCCGGGTCCGGCGTACCGCCCGGGGTGCGCACCTGATCACGGCGGTCTTCCTCGTCGGGCTGGGCGTCGCATGGCTCCAACAGACCGAATGGGTCGTCTCCGCCTGGAACTGGATCACCGGCAACTGACCCGTGGGTACGCCGCGGGCGGGTCGGCCTGCGCCGCCCGCCCGCGCGTCCGGTCACGGGGATCGCCGTGACCTCGGTCGTTCTCCGCCAGGATGGCGCTGCTTACCCGGCCGGCCGCGGTTCATCCGCGGCCGGCCCGCGCAGCTACGGGACCCGGCCGGCCGGTGTTCGTCAGCCCTCCTGCGCGGCGGCGTAGTCGCGGGCGACCCGGACCATCTCCACGAGCCCGCCGGCGTACTCCTGGGACTCGGCGTGCGCCTCCTCGAACGGCGGTTGGAAGCCGACCCCCTCCCACTGGCCGGTGGCCGCGTTCCAGCGGTCGTTGCCCACCTCGAAGTCCCAGGCGAAGATCCCGAGTTCGTAGTAGAGCTCGTCGGCGGAGTTGCCGGCGGCGGAGTAGAGCACGTCCGCGACCGGACCGGTCTGCGACGGCCAGGTGACCGTGCCGCGCTCCTGCGCGATCGCCCCGACGATGCGCCGGGCGCTGTCCTGGAAGAGCTTCGACTCGTCGATCGACGGCCGGGGCAGGGTGACCCGGCCGTCGGCCTTGTACGCCCCCGGCGGCCACATGAAGTACCCGCCGTAGGAGTGCACGTTCATCGCGAACCGGATGTTGCTGTGCTCCCGGGCCAGCGCGATGACGTTGCGGCTCTCCGCCTCGGAGAGCTCACCGGTGCCGGCGTACGAGCCGGAGAGACAGTTGCCGCTGGCGCCCACGTAACCGTCGAAGTACGAACCGACCGTGTAGTTGCGGTTGAGGTCCACCCCCCACGAGTCGCGGTTGCCGGGGTCACGGCTGGTGCCGGTGCAGTGGTTCACCATGTTCTTGCGCTGGAAGTCGAAGTCGTGGAAGGAGTAGTTGGCGCCGTCCGGGTTGACCACCGGGATGACGAAGATGTCCGTCTGCTCCAGCAGTTCGCGGGTGGCCGCGTCGGTGCGCGAGTTGGCCAGCATCCGCTCCGCGAACTCCAGCGTGACCAGCGGGGTCGCCCACTCCCGGGCGTGCTCCTGGGAGTAGGCCAGGACGCCGACACGGGAGCCGTCGCGGTGCACGCCGATACGCAGCGCCTGCACGGTCCACGGCTTGGTCGGCACCTCCGTGCCCTGCAGGCCGTCGTCGAGGCGTACGGGCGGAACCACCGGCATGGGCAGGCCGGCCGAGCCCTGCTCGACGAACGCCTGGAACCGGTTGGCGAACCGCGCGTTGATCACGGCGGCGACCTGGTCGGTGCTGCTCGTGACCTTGCCGGCGCCGTCGGTGGCCAGGGAGACGGTCAGCACCCGGTCCCGGTAGGCCGCGGTGAGCGGCCGGTTCGCCCGGCCGGGGTCGACCGTGCGGACCTGGACACCGTTCATGTTCTGGTCGCCGAAACGCACGGACTCCACCACCACGGCGGCGGCCGCCGGGTCACCGAGGTACGCGGCGGCGGTACGCCGGTAGCCCTGGGTCTTGTACGGCAGGTCGATCACGTCCACCAGATCGCGGTACTGGCGGGCCAGCCGCTTGATCCGCGCCTGGATGTCCACCGGAGTGAGGTACGCGTCGATGAAGTCCTTCTGGTAACCGCCGGGCAGCGGCGGCGCAGTGGCGCCGGGCCAGGCCGTCGGGGTGACGGCACGGCTCATCCCGCCCAGGCTGGACGTGGCGGTCACCTGCACCGGCCGGCTCGGCACCGGCACCGGCTGGGCGTAGTGGTACTGGTACTCGCCCGAGTCCTCGAACCGGAAGAGCGGGAACGAGCCGGTCGTGCCGTCGGCGGTCCGCCAGTTCACGGTGATCTCGACGTCCGGGTCGTCGGTCGCGGTGGTGGCCACCTCGGTCTGTACGAAGGTCTGCCCACCGCTGGTCCACCAGTACGCCTGGAGGAACTGGAGCGTGTCCACGGCCGCCGTCGCGCTCGCGGCACGCCGGTCGGCGGCCGGCGCGCGCAGCCCGGCGGCGGTGCGGGCCTGGGCGGCGCGGACGCTCTCCGCGAAGTGCTGCTCGCCGTCACCCGCGCGCTGCACCACCTGGAGCGCGGTGGCCCCCTGCGCAGTCAGCTCGGCGAGCTGGGCGCCGGTGAGCACCACGTCGGCGAGTATCCGGCCGTCCACCGACCGGGGTCGGTTGGCGAGGTCCGCACCCCGGGCGACCAGCTGGTCGAGCTGAGCCTGGTCGCGGAGCTGCACCCGGACCAGCGCGGTCTCTCCACCGGCCAGGGTCCCCCCGGGCGATGGTGCGGGGGTCGGCGCGGCGACGCCGGACCCGGGATGGGACAGCACCGTGCTGACCAGGATCGCTGCGGTGGCCGCGGCCGCCCACCGTCGTCGGACGATCATGTGCCCTCCTGACGGAAATCGATGTCACTGCCCCCCACACCAGTCGAAAGATCGACATATGTCAAGGACCTTCGGCGCGGTGACGATGTTTGGCCGGCCGGGGGCGGGGGATGGGCCCGCCGTCACCCGCCCTGGGGACGAGCGCCTCGCTGCCGTTGGAGGAGCCCATGCCACTGCCGACCCGGGAGGACCCGCGCCTGACCCCGATGCTCCCGAACGATCGCGTCTGCACCGGCGTGACGACCGTCGACGGGCGCATCTTCGTGAGCTTCCCCGGTGCGGACTCGCCGGGTGTGCAGGTCGCCGAGGCGCTCCCGGACGGCCGGCGGGTTCCGTGGCCGGACGAGTCGTGGAACGCCGTCCCGGACCAGCCGCCCTCCGACGGGGCGTACGTGCACGTCAACGGCGTACGCGCCGGGCCGGACGGCCAGCTGTGGATCATCGACTCGGGTGCGCCCGGGCTGGGCCGACGGCAGGTACCCGGGGGCGCTCGGCTGATCGCGGTGGACCCGGGCACCGGCGAGGTGACCCGGATCTACGACCTCACCGACGCGGTCCGGACCGACAGTTACGTCGACGACGTGCGGTTCAACGGGCGGACCGCCTACCTCACCGACGCCGGAGCGCCCGGCCTGATCGTGCTCGACCTGACGTCCCGGCGGGCCCGTCGGGTGCTGGACGGGCACCCCAGCACGGTCGGGCGGCGGTTGGTCGCGGACGGCGAGGTGCTGCACGACCCCGACGGCAACGAGGTCGTGCTGCACGCCGACCAGCTCGAGGTGTCGCCGGACGGACGCCACCTGTACTACCAACCCGCCTCCGGTGGCCTGTCCCGCATCGAGACCCGCTGGCTCGACGACCCGGCGCTCGACCCGGCCACGGTGGCCGGGTACGTCGAACCGTGGCTCGACACGCCGACGACCGGCGGCACCGCCATCGACGCCACCGGCACGATCTACCTGAGCGACGCCGAGCAGCAGCGGGTCCTCAGCATCACGCCGGAACGGGAGGTGCGCACCCTGGTCGCCGACCCCCGCCTGGCCTGGGTGGACGCCATGTGGATCGACCGCGACGGCGACCTCTGGCTGCCCGCCGCGCAGCTGCACCGCACGCCGGGCCTGTCCGGCGGCGTGAACCACGTCGACTACCCGGTCTGGGTCTACCGGATGGACCTCGGCGTCGGCCCCGCGCCGAACGACCACGCCTGATCAGCCGCCGGGCCGGCCCGGCGGGCGCTCGGCTCAGCCTGCCGGCCCAGCGGGGGTGCCGTCGACCGGCGGGGTCGCTCGGCTCAGCCGCGGGCCGCCCCCGTCGACCGGCCGGCGAGCCAGTCCTCGCGGGTGAGCGCGTACTCGACCTCACCCAGCTCCGTGCCGGGCAGCGGATGGTCGAAGTCCAGCTGGAACGTCCGGACGTACCGCAGACCGACGGAGGTCATCGTGGCCCGGGACCCCTCGTTCACCGCCATCGTCTCGGCGAAGATCCGGGTCAGGCCGAGATCCTCGAAGCCGTGCCGGATCAGCTCGCGGGCACCCTCGCTGGCCAGCCCCCGGCGCCAGTACCGGCGGAGGAGCCGGTAGCCGAGTTCAGCCTGCCCCGCCACCGGGCCCTGGTCGGCGCGCTCCGGCGGCTCGAGGAGCCACCAGCCGACGAAGTCACCGTCGACGAAACCGGCCCAGAAGCCGAGCCCCGGCACCCGTCGCGCCGCCGCCAGCCGCAGGCGGTGCGCCGACTCCACGTCCGCCCGCGTACGCGCCGGACCGAGGTAGCGCATCACCTCGGGATCGGCGTCGAGTACCACCTCGTGCTCGAGATGTTCGTCGGCGAGCGGGACGAGCCGGATCCGGGCGGTGCGCAGCGTGGCTTGGGGCATGCGTCGGATCTTCGCCCCGCCGCCCGGCCCGGACCAGCCATTTTCGCCCGGGAGCGCGCCGCGGGCGCCGGCCGACCCGGCGCTGCGGCAACCCGCATAGCGAATGGGACCGGCCGTAGTGGGTAGACGGCGCCGATGTCCGTCCGGACCGGCGGAGGGTCCGCCGTCGTGAGGAGGAGGATCAGATGTCTCGCGTGCCCCACGCGCCAGCGCACGACGGTGAGTTCGAATTCTGGCGCAACCACGCCCAGATCTCGCTGCAGCCGGTCGCCGCGCCCTCCATCCTCGGTCTGTTCGGGTTCGCCGCCGCCACCTTCGTCGTGGCGGCGAACATCGCCGGCTGGTACGGCGACACAGGGACCCCGCGATTCCTGTTCCCGTTCGCCGCCTTCACCGGCGGGCTCGCCCAGTTCCTCGCCGGAATGTGGGCCTACCGGGCACGCGACGGCCTGGCCACCGCCATGCACGGGATCTGGGGAGCGTTCTGGCTCGCGTACGGCGTGCTCTTCCTACTCGTCGCGGTCGGCGCGCTGACTCCGCCGGACCCCTTCGTGGCGCTCGGCTACTGGTTCATCGCGCTCGCCGCCATCACCTGGTCGGGCGCGTTCGCCGCGCTCGTGGAAAGCGTCGGTCTGGCGTTGGTGCTCGCCACTCTCGCGGCCGGCGCCACCTGCCAGGCGATCGGTCAGATCGCCGGTATCTCGGGCTGGCGGACGGTGGGCGCCTACATCTTCATCGCCTCCGCCGTGATCGCCTGGTACACCGCGACCGCGATGATGCTGGAAGCCACGTACCGGCGGGTGATCCTGCCGATCGGCAAGATGCGGGCACCGGACCGGCCGGGCCAGGAGCCCCGCCAGGTCATCCAGTTCATGGCCGGTGAACCGGGCATCAAGGTCGGACAGTGATCCCCCGGCCGTCCAGCTGACCGACACCGTTTCCTTGATGTCGGGGTGACCTGGGGCTGGTGATGCCCCGACTTCAAGGACGTCGAGTTGACCATCAGGCGGGTGCGAGGTGGTGCCGTCCTGGATCGCCCAGCGGGCCCCCGACGCACGCGGCAGAGCAGCTAATGGCCCACGGATGGCCCGCAAGATCGGGCCGGGGGAGTGGCCGACCGGCCCGGGATCGGGGGATGCAATCCTCTGACCTGGGCCGGAGGCCGTTGGAGCGGGCGACGGGAATCGAACCCGCACCGTCAGTTTGGAAGGCGCACAGGTCTCGTATCCGCGTGTGCCGCTGCTGCCTCCTGCCCAGGTCAGGGGCAGTCCGGAGCGTTCGCCTGACGTCCTTCCGTGCCCGTCGTGCCTGGCTCGCCGTCTGTGACGTGATACGTCCGTGAGACGGACCCGCGTATCAGGGTCACGCTAGGCACGGGGGCACCCGATGCGCCTCAGGCACGATTTAGGCTTGCGCAAGCATCAAAATGATGCAAGACTCATCCCGGACCACCACTCAGAAGGAAGTCCAGTAGCACCGTCCCAGGGGGAGCAGCCACCTCCTGGGCCGGCCACAAAACCAGAGCGGGCCCGGCAGGTGCGCCAACACCTGTGCTCCGGGCCCTTGATCGCCCCAGGAGGCGACCCGTGAGCATCATCGCATCCGTTCCCGTCCCCGCCGGTAGCCGGCTCATCGACGCCGCCACCGTCGACATGCAGGCCATCCGGCGGCCCCGGCCCGCCGACGAGCGGTTCCCCGTCCTGAACAGCACCCGGACGGCGGACAAGGCCCGGCAGGCATGGGACGCCGTCAACCGGCCCGGCGCCACCATGGCCGACGTTCAGGCCACCGCCGAGCGGCTCGGCGTGAACGTCGCCGAGCTGCTCGAGCTGAGCCTCGACCACATCGCCCACACCACCGGCTGGGACCGCGGCGTCGGCCTGCGGCCCGGCGACCCGTACGCGGGTGTCTCCGGCAACCCGGCCCTGTGCCCGACCTGGTGCCCCGGCACCTGCGGGAACCACGCCGAGCGGTCCCACGTCCGCCCGATCGTCGACATGAGCGTCCGGCACGGCGACCTGGTCGACGAGCAGGTCGAGATCCGCGCCCGGATGCAGGCGTACGAGTCGCCGGACCTGCCGGGTGGGATCGAGCCGACCGAGGTGTTCGTCGAGGTGGCCGGTCTGGGCGACACGGTGTGCTCAGCGTCGTTGACGCTGGAGCAGGCCGAGCAGCTCGGCCAGGCGCTCCTGGACGCCGCCCGTCAGGGCCGCCGCTGATGAGCCGCCGCGACTGCCCCCGCTGGTGCGCGCCCAGCCCCCACGATGCGGACGGCCGGTTGCACCGGTCCGCACCGCTCGACGTCACCACCCCGGCGGAGCGGCTCGTGCTGCACATCGAGTCGTACGGCAGTCGGACGCCGTACCTGACGGTCGCGCAGTACCGCGAGCCGATGGACGAGACCGACGAGCCGGACTTCGACGCGGACAACATGCTGATGCTGAAACTGCCCGTCGCCGCCGAGCTGGCGGCCGCCCTCGCGACGTTGGTTGCGCGGGTCCTGGGTGAGGACCGATGAGCCGGCGGATGGTGTGGGTCGGCTGCGGCCGGCCCGCCACCACCCGCGTCGAGGTGTACTCGGCGGCTGACGGCCTGTTGCACGGCTCGCTGGACGCCTCGGTCTACACCTGCCCGCAGCACGTGCAGGGCGCGACCGCCGCCGTCACGGCGGCCGGGTTCACCCCGTACCGGGGGTCCGCCCCGGTGCACCTGGACCGCACCTGCGGCTACGTCTTCCGCTTCCCCACCGCCAACGGGAGCACCCGATGAACCGACTGATCGCGCGGGCCTACGAGCTCGTCACCGGCACCCCGTACACGACGACCCGCAGCGCCGCGGCCGAGTTCGGCCCGACGCTGGCCACCCGCTACCCGGAGCTGGCCGGCTACACGGACGCCGAGCTGTACGCCCGGCCGATCGCCGACATCCTCGCCGAGATCCGCGCGCAGCGGGTCGCGGCTGACCGTCCCAAGGAGCTGACCCGATGAACCGTCGCGCCATCAACCTGGCCCAGAAGGGCATCCTGTGGGGCCTGCCGATCGCCCTGACCGGGCTGGCCGTCGTGTGGACGCTCGTCGCGGTCGGTGGGCTGCTCGCCACTCAGGCGCCCACCTGGGTCGCCTACAGCGCGGGCGCTCTGTTCGACCTGGTGTGGGTGTCGGCGATGCTGCACGAGCGGGCGCACCGCCGGTCCGCCTCGGTCTCGCGTACGCCCACCCTGCTCGGCTGGCTGCTGCTGGCGGTGTCCGTCGCGGCGGTGCTCGTTCACGGCCTGGCCGCCACCACCGTGCCCGTGGCCGTCATCGGCGCGGTCATCCCCGTGCTCGGCAAGCTGACCTTGCAGATGGCCATGTCGACCGCTGCCGTTCGGATCACCGACGACGCACAGCGGAAGGTCGACATGGTCCGTTCCCGCGGCCGGGACGCCATCGCGGTGGCGCGGGCCATCGACGAAGTCAAGGCGGTCAGCGAGGCGGTCGGAGCCGAGCACACCGCCCGGGACTACCGCTCCCGGGTTCGGGCGCACGCTCAGGTGGACGACGCCCGGAAGGCGTACGAGACGGCGTTGCGGGACCGTGCCGACGATGCGCCGAGCGTGCCGAGTGCCGAGCTTCCCTCGTTCGGTCTGATCTCCGATGACGACATCCGGGCGCTGCTCGACTCGATGACCGTCGCGGCCGTCACCGCTGGTGGCACGCCTGGCGGCACGGGTGAGGACGGCTACGGCAGGCCCGACGACAAGGCGCTGGAGCTGCTCGGTGCCGAGGTGTACGCCGCCGCCGTGCTCGGTGGCGAGAACCCGCCGAGTCTGCGGGAGTTCCGCCGGCGGATGCGTGAGGCGCTGACCGAGCGCCGCTGGAAGGCGTCCACCGCGTTGGTCGACCAGCTGTACCGCCACGAGAAGTCGCTGCGGACTCCGCAGGACTGACCGCCCCCGTGGCCGCCCGGCTCATCACCCGGGCGGCGCGCGGAGGCAGCCAGACCGACTGGCCGCCACGACCGAGAAGGAGCACCGAAATGGCGAAGGCCGACAAGCAGGCGGCGATCCAGGCGCACAAGGACGCCCGGGCGAACCTGGCGCGGGTGAGCAGCAAGACCAACGACGCCAACGACCCGGCGTACCTGAAGGCCAACCGCGCGGTCATCGACGCCGAGAAGAACATCCCCTGGTACCGGCGCTGACCTGACCACCCGTCCGACACGACCGAGAGGAGCCCGTCATGGGCCTGTTCAGCAAGAAGACGCCGGAGCCGTCCGACCACGAGTACCGGGGTGGCTGCTCCACCCACGACATGCGCGGCCCGGCCCGCAAAACGATGAAGGAAGCCAACAAGGACGCCTACAAGCACGGGGAGCGGATGCACGGATCCAAGACGTTCTACGGCGGCTACGTCGAGCGGCGGAAGTGACCTGTGGCTAACGCCGACTGCACCGTGTGCCCCGAGCTGCTGATGCGGCTCGGGGCCTCGGCCGGCGGCCTCCGGGCCCTGGCCGCGTTCATCGAGTCCGAGATGGTCGAGCCGACGATGCCGTGGCGCGACCTGCTTCCCACCCTCGCCCTCCGGGCGCGCAACCTTGCCGAGCAGGCGGAAGGACGGTAGTCGTGACCACGCTGCCCATGGAGTACGACGACGAGCGGCACATCATCGAGGCCGACCGCCTCGGCGGGCCGGTCGACCCGCCGGACCGTCGGGCCACGTTCGCTGACGTGGTGTCCCGCGACGAGCCGACCCGCCCGATCGTGCCCGCGGTGCTCCGGTCGCCGGAGGGGCGGCGGGCACTGGCGCGCTGGGCAGCCAGGTACGGCACGAACCGCGGCATCTACCACGTGACCCGCTCGCCCAAGTACGGCCTCAAGGTGGCCTGGTACGCGCCGCAGGGCGTGTGGAAGGCCAGCGCAGCGGTGGTGTGGTGGGCGGTCGGTGGCCGCGAGAACTGGCACCTACGGCAGGAGGCGGCGAACAAGAACGACCCGCACACCTGGCAGGCGCTCAACCGCACCCGGGCGAAGGAGTCCGGCGCCCGCTGGTGGGT
The DNA here is from genome assembly GCF_040606825.1 of Micromonospora sp. NPDC005367. Lineage (NCBI taxonomy): Bacteria > Bacillati > Actinomycetota > Actinomycetes > Micromonosporales > Micromonosporaceae > Micromonospora > Micromonospora sp. NPDC005367. The sequence continues at coordinate 16,211 of NZ_JBEXFP010000065.1, forward strand.
CGTCGGAATCGGCCTTGTGCTCGCCGTGGCAGCCGTCGTCGGCGCTGCGGTGGCCGGGATGCCGCCGGTCGGTTGGTACGCCGCCGTGGCCGGTCTGGTGCTGCTCGCCGCTCACTACGGACGGCCGGCGGACAAGCCGATCCTCGATCGGGTGACCACCAAGGCGGCGTTCACCAAGCTCACCGCCGAGATGGTGCGTCACGCCGTCGTGGCGCTGTCCATCGGCGTGAAGGAGCCGGGACAGCTCACGTTCCCGCCGCCCGGCATCCACAAGGACGGACCGGGCTGGCTGGCCCGGTTCAACCTGCCCGGCGCGATCGTGGCCACCCAGCTGCTGGAGAAGCGCGACAACCTCGCCGCGGCGCTGCGCCTGCCCGTCGACCAGGTATGGCCCGAGGTCGGCCCCGATCACCCCGGCCAAGTCGATCTGTGGGTGGGCTATCAGCCGTCGTCGAAGATGGGCCAGCCCCGCTGGGATCTCGCCTCGCCGACCGCCCGGACCAGCGTGTTCGAACCGCAGCCGTTCTCCACCGACGCCCGGCAGCGGCCGCTCACCACCGTGCTGTTCGCGCGGAACTTCCTCATCGGTGGGCAGCCCGGATCCGGCAAGAGCTACGCCGCCAGGACGCTGCTCACCATCGCGATGCTCGACCCGACCGTCGAACTGAAGGTGGCCGAGTTCAAGGGCGTCGGGGACTTCCTGGACGTCGCGCCGCTGTGCTCGACCTACGCCGTCGGGGTCGACGACGACGCCTTCGACACGGGCGCCGACATCATCACGTGGGCGCTCGCGGAGTGCGAGCGGCGCGGCAAGCGGATCCTGGCGGCGAAGCAGCGCGGCGAGGCCCCGGAAGGCAAGGTCACCCCCGAGCTGGCCGCCAAGAAGGGCTCCGGGCTGCATCCGGTGTTCATCCTGCTCGACGAGGTGCATGAGCTGTTCGCCGCGATGCCCGGATCTGCGGCGGCGTGTGAGCGGGCCATCAAGCGGGGGCGGGCACTCGGGATCATCTTCTGCCTGGCCACGCAGATCCCCGACAAGGACAGCCTGCCGCCGAACATCACCCGCTGCATCACCACCAGGTGGTGCCTGTCGGTCCTCGGCCAGGTGGAGAACGACATGATCCTGGGCACCGGGGCGTACAAGCGGGGCATGACCGGCACCGTGTACCGGCCGGGCGTTGACGCCGGTTGGGGCGTGATGGTCGGTGTGGACAAGCCGGGCAGTGCCCGTTCGTTCTTCCCCAAGCCCGAGGTGACCGCGGCGATCGTGGCTCGCGCCGGCCAGCTGCGCGGCCAGGCCGTCATCGGTGAGGACGTGGAGCGGGTCGAGGCGCGGGACATGCTCGCCGACGCGCGCGCGGTGCTCCAGCCCGGTGAGTCGGGTCTGCCGTGGGCGGTGCTCGCCGAGCGCCTGGCCGAGCTGGCGCCGGAGATGTACACCGGCCTGACGGCCGAGATGGTGCGTGAGTCGCTGGCCCGGTACGGCGTCGAGTCGCAGGACGTGAAGCCGAAGGGCAGCCGCAGCAACGTGAAGGGCGCCCGCCGGACCGGCCTCGAGGCCGCACAGCAGCGGCGCGAGATCGAAGCCGAATAGTGGTCGCGGCCGTGGTCGCGCCAGCCAATGTGGTCGCGGGAGTGCGACCACGCTGGTCGCGGCCCTGGCCAGCGCAAACCCCCGATGGTCGCGTGGTCGCGGCACCCCCGCCGGCCCCCCGAAACCGCCCCAGGAGGCACCCCGTGAGAGGCACGCTGACCGCGACCGGCATCATCCTCGCCCTGCTCGCCGGCTACGCCCTGTCGTGCGCCGTGAGGCCGTTCAGAGACTGCATGGTGTGCGACGGCAAGGGCCACCATCGCAGCAAGAAGAACCGGAAGCTGTCCCGCCCGTGCCGCTGGTGCAAGTCCAGCGGGAAGCGGCTGCGGTTCGGCCGGCGGGCGTGGAACAAGGCCCGGGAGAAGTACCGGGCGGCGTGACCCGACCCATTGACCGACGGCGGTACGGTGCCCGGCATGATCCGAGCTCGTACCGCCGTCGCCGTTTCCGCTCTGCTGCTCGCCCTGGCCGGCTGCGGCGACACCGACACCAACAGCACACCTGCCGGCACGTCAGAGTCGGCAGGTCCAGCAGAGTCCAAGCCGGCGGCGGAAGCGCCAGCCGACCCGTACGAGGTGTACCAGAAGCTGGCACCCGATGGGGCGCCCGATCTCAGCCGCGAGGACGCGCAGACCCGCGCGTTGCTGGGCTGCGATCAGAAGTGGGCGCCGGGCACGGTGGACGCGGCGCTGGCTGAGGCGTACGCGGACCTGTGCAACAAGGGTGGGTGAACCGACCGGTAGCGCATTGAACGGGCCGCCAGGATCGATCCTGGCGGCCCGTTCGTGTCTCTGAGTCAGTCGGGCTCGGGTAGGTCGACCAGGCGGCCCCAGAGCTGCCATGCGCCGTCGCTGCGGCGCTGCCACCCGTCCGGCTCCGGGCCGTGCTCAAGAAACCGGCCGACCCGCTGTAGCGCCCACTCGCCGAGCATGCGGAGCACGTCGACGGGGAGGCCCGGCCGGTACAACAGGCCGACACGGCCCATACCGTCCGGATGCTGCTCGACGATGAGGCAGCCGTGCACGTCCTGGTCGACAACCACGCCGGCCAGCTCGTCCCACTCGGAGAAGTCCACCTCAACGGTGAGCGCGTCCTCAGCCATCAGCCATCCACCAGCTTCACGATGCCGCCCGGGGTGATCTGGGCTTTGTCTCGCAGCACCATAATCAGGTCGGAGCCGCGGGCGCGCAGCTCGCCGGTGATGCGCAGCTCCGAATGCCCACCACCGCCACCACCACCGCCACCGCGGCTGAGCGGCTCGACGGTGGCACCTCGGCCGAGGTGCACCAACTCCGGGCCGCGCTCGCCCACCAAAGCCATACCGGCCTGAAGGATGTGGCCGCCCTTGGCGAGCATCGGTAGGTGCGGGGCGGAGATGCTGTTTCCGCCGAAGCCAGGCACCCAGCTCGGCACCGTCCAGCTCAGCCGGCCGACCGTGTTGTTCCACGCGCGGCTGACCGCGTTGAACCCGGACTTGAAGGGTGCCGACACGAAACCGGCGACCTTCGAGAGGGCATTTTTCAGCCGGCCGGGCAGATCCTTAAACCAGCCGACGGCCTTACCGCCGGCCCCGATGATCGCGTCCCACGCCCCCTTGATCCACTTCCCCCAAAGGGTGTCTTTGAACCATCGGCCGACCGCCAGCGCGGCGTCTTTGATGACCTCCCATGTGGCTATCCAGAACTCGCGGAAGCCCTCGAATTTGACCCACAGCACGACGAAGACGGCGACCAGAGCCAGCACCCCGAGGATGATCAGCCCGATGGGGTTGGCCAGCAGGGCAGCGTTGAGCAGCCACGTGGTAGCCGCGGCGACCTTCGTAGCCGCTGATGCGACTCCCTGTGCGGCAGCCTGCGCCAGCGTGGCAACCTTGGTCGACTTCAACCACCCCACAGCGGACTTCATCGCGGGTATGAGCAGGTTGTAGAAGCCGGACGCGAGGTCACCGACGCCGAAGCCCAGCAGGAGAAACGTCTCAATGCCCCAGTCGCCGGACATGGCTTTCCTGGCACCCTCGGCGCCGTCCTGCACACCGGTGAGGGTGTCGCGGAAGCCCATCGCCTTGGTGTCGAGTGAGTCCGCGGCATCGCCCGCCCGGTCGAATCCGCCGCCCGCGTCACGCGAGGCACGCTCCATGTCGCGCATAGCCAGTACGACGGCCGCTGCCTGACGGTTGGCGGTGTTGCCGACGCCTTGCAGCTTCTTTTCGGCGTCGCGGACGTTCTTGGTGAGGTCCGTCGAGTCGCCCTTGAGAATGACGGACAGTTCACCGAGTTTGAGCGCCACGGCGGGCACCTCCCTTCCGGGTCTGCCAGGCGTCCACTCCGGGGCCGAGCAGGTCGTCACAGGCCGGACAGTCCGGCCGGTGGGGGATGGGCATGTGCGCCTGCCCCTGGGCGGCGGCGTCCGTGGTGGGCCCGCCGATCCGGAACGAGCCGGTGGCCTTCAGCGCGTCCAGGGCGGCCGTCCACTCCGGCGGCGCCGCGTCGACATGCTCGACGGTGTACCCGCCCCGCCTCTCGACGTAGGCGACGAACGGGTGACCGTCCGCCACGTAGGCCGCGCCGGCGATGAACCACACGGCCTGGTCACTGTGGTTGGTGGGGCCGCTCAACTCGGTGTTCGCTGCGGTGATTCTCTGCATTGCCGGGTTGCCCTCAGCCCAGGTAGGCCGGGCGGGCGAGACGGGCCGCACGTGCTTCCCGCGCGGCCAGCTCGGCATCCCGTGTGGCCCGCTGACGGAGCACGTCCAGGTTCGCGGCCTCCGCCGGCCGGGTCAACGCCCGGAACGCCTTGAAGCGCCAGCCGCGGTCCGGACCCGCCCCGGACAGGGACTCTCGCAGCGCCTGCATCTCCTGCCACACCTGCGGGCCGAGATGCTCACCGGCCCACTCGGCGATGATGTCGCCCTGGCCGTCGTCCCAGGCGGCGGCGAGGGTTGCCCGGCGCTGCATGTCGTCGCCGTAGCGTTCGGCTTCGGCGAGAGCCTGCCGGCGCTGGTCACGGTTCTGCTGGCGGGCGGTCTCCAGTGCGGTGCGGAACGCGGCGAGCAGCACGGCCCGGTCTGCGGCGCTGGTTCCGTCGGTGATGCCCGGGTCGCGGGGGATCTGCGCCTCGAGGTGGGCGAGGCGGGCGTGGCGGCGGCTGTCGAAGTCGGCGGACAACTCCTGCACGACCTGCGACGACTGCTCGTACATGGCGGTGAGCTGCTCGGCGCGGTCCAGCTCGGACAGGCTCCGGTCGTTGCGGACATCGAAGACCTTCGCCTGGTAGGTGTCCTGGACGGCGATGCCGTCGAGGACGGCCTGGTCGGCGTTCGCTGCGGGAACGGCCGCGGGTTCGGTGGTCATGCTCAGCTCCTTCGGGCCACGAGGGCGGTGACGTCTTCTCGGTGCCAGGCGTTGCGTGCCGCCGGCTGGATGCCCTCTGCGGTGGCGATCCGGCGTGCGTGTCGTTCGGTGACGCCGAGCCGTATGGCGAGGGCTGCGGTGGTGAGCAACGCTGGCGATGGTGAGGATGCGTCAAGGTCCTCGGATGTCCGCAGGTCACGTCCGTGGGCGGACATGTCGGTGAGGTGAGCGACGGCGGCGGCGCGTAGGGCGTCGAGGGCGTCGGCGATCTCGGGGCGGATCTGGTAGCCGTCGGCGCGTTGCCGGTCGATGGCGGTGCGTAGGACGCGCCAGACGGGTTCGCAGACGTGAGCGGGCAGGAAGGCACCCCCGGCGGCGATGACAGCCGCTCGGGGGCGCTCCGACTGCTGCGGGGCGGTCAAGGATGCTCCGACGCCCGTCAGTCCGCGTCGCTGCCCGCGGCCTGGCCGCCGAGCTGCGCTTCGATGGCCTCGGCCTCCTGGCGGGCGTACGCCACGGCTACGGCCCCGTTCAGGTTCCGGCCCCCCGAGGCCTGACTGATCGTGGTCTCCGCGAGCGGATACCGGGCGTCGACGTGCAGTCGCAGCCGCGCGGCGGTGCCCGGCCCATTGTCGTCGCCGAGGGCCTTGAACGTGGCGACGTCCAGGGCGCGGCGCAGCTGCTCGCGGTCGACCGAGGCGTCGGCGCCCCCACTCGCCTGAAGGTAGGCGGCCAGCTCGTCACGCATCGCCGCCAGGGTGCCTCCGTCGCGGGCGGCCACAGCCTGATCGAGCAGGGTGGACCAGTGTGTCCCGGCGTCGAGCTGCGGCTTGATGCGGGACCAGGCCCGCTGGGCGCGGGTCTCGGCGAGCAGCTGCGCGGTGGCGTCCCCGGCGGGGGCGTCCAGTTCCCGGGCGGCTTCGAGCAGCGTGTCTCGGGCGTTTGCGGCCTGATCGAGCAGTGCCTTGGTGGCCTGCTCCAGGCCGTCACGCTGCTGCTTGATCATCTTGGTCTTGTAGTCGGGGGCGTACATGTCGGAGGTGCTGATCTTCTCGATCTGCTGGTCGGTCTTGGTCCTGGCGGCGGTGGCGTCGTCGGCGGCGCTGGTCAGGATGGACCAGGCGGTCTGGCGGTCACGGATGGTCGGCATGGGTGGGCGTCTCCCTGGGGTTGTCCCGGGCGCCGGATGCGTCCCGGGGGGTGGTGCTTACCGGCCTGTCGAGGGCCGGAAGTCTGGGTGAAACCGTCGGGTTAGGAAACTGACGGGGTGCCCCTGGCCTGCGGAAACAGGGGGTCATCTCACGGGTTTCTCACAGCCTGAACGTGTGCGCGGACCCGGTCGAGTTTCCGCTCAAGCCGCGGCAACTCGCGCTCGACGTCGGCGGCGGCCCGCCGGGCGCGACCGGACGACTGGTCTGCGCGGACCACGGCGGCCCGCACGAACTCGGCCACCTCGACGGCCAGGGCCGCGCCCGCTCGGCGGGCTTCCGGGTCGGCGTCCCGGGCGAGCCGGGACAGGGCGGCACCCAGGTCGCGGTTGGCGGTGATCAGCGTGTCGCGGTGCTCGTACCCGCACTGGCGGCCGGCCCGCCGGGCAGGGACGTCCTCAGCGGTCGGCACGGCGGGTCCTGCTCGTATCCGTACAGGCGTCCGCGCGACGTGAGGAACCGGGGACGGGGGCGAGGGCGTCCTCAGCTTGCTGCTCGCGTTGTCGGATGACGGCGAGGACCTGCCGGGCGCGTTGGTGTCGGCGGTCGAGGTAGGCGAACGCGAGGTTGTCGCGTCGGCGGTAGGCCACGGTCATGGACCGTTCCAGGCGGGCGACCTCGCGTTGGGCGCTGGACAGGCCGCGCATCCGGTCCGGGAAGTCGTATGCCAGGGGCTTGAGGGTGATCACTGGTCTCCTTCGTGCGAGGGTTCTGTCGGGGGCTGCCAGCCGGCGTTGAGGAGTTCACCGACGATGCGGCGGGCTACGGCGTCGTCGGTGAGGGGCAGGAGGTACCCGGGGTGCGCCTCGGGGTTGGCGGCTCGGCTACCGAGGACCTCGGCCTGTACCTCCATCTGGGAGCGGGCGAGGTGTACCGCCCACTCGATGGGGTGGACACCGGCGGCGTACGCGGCCTGGCTCAGTGAGCTGCGGTCGTCCATGGCTACGCCGCCGAGGTTCTGCGGCGGTCTGGGCCGTCGAGCACGATGGGCGTGCAGATCTGGGCCAGGCGGGAGGCGATCCGGTCGCCGAGGTGGTCGCGTAGCTCTGCCGGGGTGCTGTTGGTGGTGAAGATGCTGGGCCGCATGTCGAGGTATCGGCCGTCGATCAGGCGGTACGTGATCTCTTCAACCCACTCGGTGTTCTTGGCGGCTCCGAGGTCGTCGACCAGGAGGATGCTGGCCTGCCGGTAGCGGGCGAAGTCGGCTTCCATGTCGGCGCCGGGCCGCGGGCGAAGGCTGGCGAAGAGGTCAGGCGAGGTGGTGGCGATCCATTCGCGGCCGGTGACCTCGGGGGCGAGGGCGCGGAGGGCGCCGTACGCCTGGTGGGTCTTGCCGGTGCCGACGGGGCCGAGCAGCAGCAGCGAGGGCGCGTTGTCCGGGTCGGCGACGGCCTGGTCGATCCAGGCGAGCACACCCGGGTGGTCCGCCTGGGCGTCGCGGAAGCGTCGCGGGAATCGGCGGTCGCAGTCTTGGCGGACCCGCTCGGCGCGCATCTCTGCGCGGGCGTTGGGGTTGGCGGCCTTCCGCTCGCTGGCGCATGGGCTGCAGAAGGTCGCGTTGTTGCCGGGGTGCTCTGGGCACTCGCCGGGCTTGGCCACGGGCAGGTCCGCGACGGGGGTTGGCCGGCGGTGCGGCAGAAGCGTGCCGAGGCGGGCGGGCTCTGGCATCAGAGGCTCCCTTGGTAGTACGCGGCCGGTTCGGGGTCGCGGTAGGTCTGGTGGCCGTTGGTGTGGCCGTTGCTGGCGCGTTCGGTCTTCCACTTCTGGGCGTTGCGCATCCAGGTGCGCCAGGCGGCGGTCCAGTCGGCCTTGATGGCCTTGGTCCCGCTGGCGGCTCGCCAGTGGTCGACGAAGTTGGCCGTCTCGATCGCGATGTCGACGGTGGGCGCGTGTTCGCGGTGCCACTGGCGCATTGCTGCTGTGACGGCGAAGTCCTCGGGCACCCTGCTGCCTCGGCGAGCCTTTGGCTGGCCGCCATCTATCGGAGGGTCCTTCGGAGGGTCTGAGAGAGAGGGTCGCGTTCCACTTTCCGAACTGGTCCGGTTCGGATTTCCGTACTGGTTGGGCGGAAAACCGTACCGGTCTGGTCCAGAATCCGTACCGGTTCCAGAATCCGTACCGGTTCGGATTTCCGTACTGGTTTCCGGAGGCAACGCGAGCCGGTACACGATGATCTGCTTGTGCCCTGGACGATGCCCGGCGGTCTCCAGCCAGCCGGCGGTGACCAGCTCGGTGTGAACCTTGGCGATCGTCTCCCGGGATCGGATCCCGGTCTGGGGCATGAGCCGCTGGTACACCACCCACGCCCGATCCCGCTCCGGGAAGTTGCGGGCGTGGTTGCCGTAGCAGAGTGCGGTGATCTTCTGGGTGCTGGTCAGGGACGAACCCCAGACGGCATCGATGTACACCTGGTCTGGCGAGAGCAGAGGCCGGCGGTGCTCCGCCTGCTCTCGATTCCGCTCGATGACCAGGCGGCGCAGGCGGTCCGCTCCGGTTTCGGGGCTGGGACCGGTGGGGTTCACGTCAGGCAACCGCCCGCGCCGCGCTGGTGTTGGCGGCGGCCAGCTCGGGATACCTCTCCAGGAACCGGGCGGTGGGCACGACGATAGTGCGGCCGACGCGGATCGACGGGATCTCTCCCTGCTCGATGGCCCTGTACGTGGTGCGAAGGCCGATCCCGAGGACGGCGGCGGTGCGCTTCACGCCCATGGTGGGCTCGGTGGCGGGATCGGGGACGATCCTCGGCGCGGTGGCCATGGCGGCAAACCTCCTGTGATCATCGGTGGCATCAGGACTGACCTGCGTCGAACATCAAACTGATGTCGATACAGGTGTGATCCGATGCGGATCAGGGGTTAGTTTGCCTCTGGTGTCAGCCGGAGTCAAGCCTGCCTTGTGTCCGCATAATTTTGATGCCACGATGACCAGCGTGACTGACGCAGGAGAGATCAAACCGGGTCGGGTTGGCGAGTTGATCGCCCAACAGCTGAGGCGGCTCCGCGAAGAGCGGAACGTTACGTACACCGAGCTGGTCAAGCGGCTCGACGGCCTCGGCCATCCGATTCCGATCCTCGGCCTACGCCGGATCGAACGCGGCGAGCGGCGCGTCGATGTCGACGACCTAATCGCGCTCGCGCGGGCGCTCAAAGTGCCGCCAGTGCTGCTGCTCTTCCCCGTCGAGGCTGAGGGGCCGCTGGTCGAGCTTCTGCCCGGAGTCCAGGTGGATCCGAACGAGGCCCTCGCATGGTTTACCGGCGAGGGCCCGATGCCACACGGCCTGTCGGTCGAGGAGTACGGCAAGCGCTACGGGCGCGGCGAACGGCACCCGGCCACCGGCATCTACGAGTGGTACGAGGGAGGGCCAGACATCGGCTGGGAAGCCGACGCGGCCCCTGTGCTGCTGCGGCGACAGCACTGGCGTCAGGTCTCGGACTGGGACAACGCCGTGCCGCTTGCCCGCCGACTGGCCTCTGATGAAGCCAGCTTCGAGCAGATGGTCTTCAAGCTGCGGGCCGCGGCTGAGGACGGCTTGCGCACACTGCGAGCGGAGATGCGCCGCCACGGGCTGGCGCTGCCGAGCCTGCCGCGGGATATCGCCGCGCGACTCGACGGCCGGACGGAGGGGGGCCGGTCCGGTGGCCAGGAAGAGTGACCCGATCAAGCGCGTCGAGCTGAAGGACGGCCGAGCCCGGTACCGCTTCGTCATCGACGTGGGCCGGAAGCCGGACGGCAAGCGCGACCAGAAGACCTACACCTACGACACGCTCAAGGAGGCCCGCGCCGAGCGGGCGCGGATCATCGCCGACCGGGCCAAGGGCACGTTCGTGCGGCCCGACAAGAAGACCGTCGCCGAGCTGATCGATGACTGGCTGGCCGGCAAGCGGAACCTCGGCGTAGGCACCCGCCGGACGTACGCAGACTCGCTGAAGCACGCCAGGGGCCACATCGGTCATCTGGAGGCGCAGAAGGTCACCAAGGCCGACATCGACTCGATGGTGACGAGGCTGCTGGCGTCCGGGCGCCGCGTCGGCAACGTGCGGTCGACGAAGCTCGCGCCGCGCACCGTCAACGTCATGCTGACCCTGCTCGCCGCCGTCTTCGAGTCTGCCGTTGCCCAGGGCTTCCTCGGCCGGAACGTGGTCAAGCTGGCCGAGCGGCCGAAGCAGACCACGACCGAGATGCAGACCTGGACGGCGGACAGCGCCGCGTCCTTCCTCCAGGCCGTGAGCGGCGAGCGGCTGTACGCCGCGTGGCAGTTCTCTCTCTACGGGCTGCGCCGCGGCGAGGTGCTCGGGCTGCGCTGGTCGGACGTGGACCTGGTCGCGAAGACCATCACCGTCCAGTGGTCGCGCACCTCCGTCGCCGGGGAGATCGTCGAGAAGGAGCCGAAGACCGAGCGGGGCCGACGGACGCTGCCGCTGGATGACGACCTGGTCGACGCGCTGACCAAGCTCCAGCTGGCGCAGCGTGAGGAACGGGAAGCCGCCGGCGAGGCGTACGCCAAGCCGTGCCGGTTGGCCGACCCGGTGTCGGGCGAGGTGTGCGCCGGGGACCACGTTGTGGTCGACGAGCTCGGGCGCCCGTACCGGCCGGAGTGGTACGGGGATCGCTTCGAGGCGCTCGCCAAGCGGGCGGGCCTGCCGGTGATCCGGCTGCACGACACTCGGCACACCTGCGGGACGCTGATGCACCTGCGCGGGGTGCCGACGGCGGTGATCTCGGCGTGGCTGGGGCATGCGAGCGCGGCGTTCACGATGCGGACGTACGTGCACAGCCAGGACGACGCCCTGACCGGGGCGGGGGAGACCCTGCGGAACGCCTTGAAGGGGTCGCCAGCGGCCCCGAAATCGGCCGTGTGAGAAAACGGTGAGAGATGATCTCCGTCTGCGATCTTCGGACCGATGGCGGTGATCGCTGTGCAAGCCTCTGACCTGCGGTGGAGCGGTGGAGCGGGCGACGGGAATCGAACCCGCACCGTCAGTTTGGAAGACTGAAGCTCTACCATTGAGCTACGCCCGCGTACGCCCCGACACGCGAGGCGCGCCCGACAGCCTACCCAATGTCGCTGTGCCGCGCGCAGCCCCACCCGATGCGCCACGCCAGGCGTATCGAGATCGATTCGATGCGCGGCGAAGTCGCGCCTTCCCTGCGGGGTGACAACGCGGCTTCGCGGCGAGTCGTGCCCGTCCGGCCAGGCCCGGGCGACGTCCGGCTCGGACGCCGCTCAGCCCGACCTCGCCCGTCCGGCCACGCCCGGACCGGACACCATCCGCGCCCCGCCGGTGCGGCCGGCAGGGCGCTGGTCGGGCTCGACCGGGTGAGTGCCGGCGCGTCGACGCGCGGGTGGAACTGCGTGAAGTGTCGGGTTGGCCGTGCCCCGAGGCCCGAGCCGGGGCGCGAAGGCATACACTCTTCGTCGCCACGGGGTGTGGCGCAGCTTGGTAGCGCACTCGCTTTGGGAGCGAGGGGCCGTGGGTTCAAATCCCGCCACCCCGACTGTCGTCCGCGGCCGGGTCGCCCCGGGTGCCGCCGTTTCCGCTGCGGTTCCCGGGCGCTGCCGGAGCGCCCGGCCGGCTCGCCTACACTCGATGGGCTGAATCCACGCCCAGACTCAACTGAGATCCGTCAAGGAGTACGCCTGTGAAGAGCACCGTCGAGACTCTGAGCCCGACGCGCGTGCGGCTCGCCATCGAGGTGCCGTTCGTCGAGCTCGAGCCGAGCCTCCAGAAGGCGTACCGGGAGATCGGCCAGCAGGTCCAGGTTCCCGGCTTCCGTCGGGGCAAGGTACCGGCCGCGGTGATCGACCAGCGGGTGGGCCGGGGCACCGTTCTCAACGAGGCGGTGCAGGAGGCCATCCCGCAGCAGATTCTCGCCGCGGTCCGTGAGCACGACCTGAAGACGCTCGGTCGCCCCGAGGTCGAGATCACCGAGTTCGCCGACGGCGACTCGCTGAACTTCACCGCCGAGGTCGACGTACGCCCGGAGATCACGCTGCCCGACCTCGCCACCGTCGAGGTGACGGTGGACGAGCTCCAGATCGACGACAGCGAGATCGACGAGCAGGTGAAGAACCTGCGCGAGCGGTTCGCGACGCTGAAGACCGTGGAGCGGGCCGCCCAGGAGGGCGACTACGTCCAGATCGACCTGCACGCCACCGTCGACGGCGAGGACGTGCCGGGTGGCTCGGCGACCAACATCTCGCACGAGGTTGGTAGCAAGCAGCTGCTGCCGGGCCTGGACGAGGCCGTTGTCGGCGTCGCGGCGGGTGAGAGCAAGACCTTCACCACGCAGCTCGTCGGCGGCGACTACGCCGGCCGGGACGCCGACGTGGCGGTGACCGTGCGCACGGTCAAGGAGAAGGAGCTCCCGGAGCTCAACGACGAGTTCGCTCAGATGGCGAGCGAGTTCGACACCATCGAGGAGCTCCGCAACGACCTGCGCGAGCGGGTGACCCGGGGCAAGCAGGTCGAGCAGATCTACGCCGCCCGGGACAAGGCCCTGGAGCAGCTGATCGCCGCTGCCGACGTGCCGGCGCCGGAGGGGGTCGTCCGCGAGGAGGTCGCGAGCCGCAAGCAGGCCATGGTCGACCAGCTCGAGCGGATCGGCGCCACCATGGAGGACTACCTCGCCTCGGAGGAGAAGACCGAGGAGCAGATCGACGCCGAGCTGACCGACGCGGCCACCCAGGGCGTCAAGGTCCAGCTGCTGCTGGACACCGTCGCCGACGCCGAGAACGTCGAGGTCTCGGACGACGAGTTCGGTCACGAGATCGTGCACCGGGCCCAGCACGCCGGGATGGCCCCGCAGCAGTACTACGACCAGCTGGTGCGCTCGGGCACGGCGCCCGCCGTGTACGGCGACGTCCGGCGCGGCAAGGTCCTCTCCTCGATCATGGAGCGGATCACGATCAAGGACGCTGCTGGCAACGAGGTCAGCCTCGACGCGCTGCGCGCCGCCAACGAGGCCGAGCACCACAACCACGAGCACTGATCGTCGGGTGCGGCCGCCATCCACCGGTTGCGGTGGGTGGCGGCCAAAACCTTTTTCCGGGTACGTCCCGGCAGTGGCTGCGCTGTGAGCGAACAGTGCCACGACCGGGACTATGCCGCCCGGCCGAGCGGTTAGTGTCGGGTAGGACGGTACGGAGAGCGAAGGGCTGCCATGACCGACATGCACATCCCACCGAAGCCGCTCCGGGCGATTGACGCCCGAGGTGGCGACAACATTGGCAACCTCGACGACTCGGTCTACAACCGGTTGCTCAAGGAGCGGATCATCTTCCTGGGCAGCGAGGTGACCGACCAGGTCGCCAACCGCATCTGCGCGCAGCTGCTGCTGCTCGCCGCGGAGGACCCGGACCGCGACATCAACCTTTGGATCAACTCCCCGGGTGGCTCGGTCTACTCGGGTATGGCGATCTACGACACCATGCAGTTCATCGACAACGACGTGTCGACGGTCGCGATGGGCATGGCCGCCTCGATGGGGCAGCTGTTGCTCTGCGCGGGCACCAAGGGCAAGCGTTACGCCCTCCCGCACGCGCGGATCATGATGCACCAGCCGTCGGGTGGCGTGGGCGGCACCGCCGCCGACATCGCGATCCAGGCGGAGCAGATGCTCTACACGAAGCGGATGTTCCAGGAGCGGGTCGCGCACCACACCGGTCAGGCCCCCGAGCAGATCGAGGCGGACTCGGACCGCGACCGTTGGTTCACCGCCCAGGAGGCTGTGGACTACGGCTTCATCGACAAGGTCATCACCGGAGCCACCCAGGTTCCGGAAGGTGCCGGGACCCTGAGCTGAGGAGCTGACGATGACCGACCTGAGTTTGCCGCCCCAGTTCGCGGCCGTGCACAACCGCTACGTGCTGCCGTCGTTCGTGGAGCGCACCTCGTACGGGGTCAAGGAGTCGAACCCGTACAACAAGCTCTTCGAGGACCGGATCATCTTCCTCGGTGTCCAGGTGGACGACGCGTCGGCCAACGACGTGATGGCCCAGCTGCTGACGCTCGAGGGCACCGACCCGGACCGCGACATCATCATGTACATCAACTCGCCGGGTGGCTCGTTCACGGCCATGACGGCGATCTACGACACCATGCAGTACGTCCGGCCGGACATCCAGACGGTCTGCCTGGGGCAGGCCGCGAGTGCCGCCGCCGTGCTGCTCTCGGCCGGTACGGCGGGTAAGCGGATGGCGCTGCCCAACTCCCGGATCATCATCCACCAGCCGGCCACCGAGGGCGGCTACGGGCAGGGCTCGGACATCGAGATCCAGGCCCGGGAGATCCTGCGGATGCGGACCCAGCTGGAGGAGATGCTCTCGCGGCACTGCAACCAGCCGGTCGAGAAGGTCCGCAAGGACATCGACCGCGACAAGATCATGACGGCCGAGGAGTCCCGCGAGTACGGGCTGGTCGACACGATCCTGACCAGCCGTAAGAAGGGCCTGCTGGCCGCCAACGCCGCCAGCTGACCGATACCGGGTCAGAGGTCGGTCGGGGCGTTGATCCCGGCCGACCTCTGACACACCCGTTTTGGGGGTCGGAGAAACCTCCGCCAGCGGGTAACGTCGGGTCTGTACCGCTTCGCTGGGTCGGACCGGCGGAGTGAACGAGACGAGGCGGGGGCGCTGCCGCCGCGGGTCATGGCCGGGTCTCCGGCCGACTGAGTGCAGGGAGAACGTAGGTGGCACGGATCGGTGACGGCGGCGACCTACTGAAGTGCTCCTTCTGCGGTAAGTCGCAGAAGCAGGTCAAGAAGCTCATCGCGGGACCTGGCGTCTATATCTGCGACGAGTGCATCGATCTCTGTAATGAGATCATCGAGGAGGAACTGGCCGAGTCCGGCGAGGTGAAGTGGGAAGAGCTTCCCAAGCCGATGGAGATCTGCCAGTTCCTCGACAACTACGTCGTCGGCCAGGACCAGGCCAAGAAGGCGCTCTCTGTCGCGGTCTACAACCACTACAAGCGCATCCAGGCCGAGGCGGCCGGCGCGCCGGGTTCGGACACCGTCGAGTTGGCCAAGTCCAACATCCTGCTGCTCGGGCCGACCGGGTGCGGCAAGACGCACCTGGCGCAGACCCTCGCGCGGATGCTGAACGTCCCGTTCGCGATCGCCGACGCGACCGCGCTGACGGAGGCCGGCTACGTCGGTGAGGACGTGGAGAACATCCTCCTCAAGCTCATCCAGGCCGCCGACTACGACATCAAGCGCGCCGAGACCGGCATCATCTACATCGACGAGGTCGACAAGATCGCCCGCAAGTCGGAGAACCCGTCGATCACGAGGGACGTCTCCGGCGAGGGCGTGCAGCAGGCGCTGCTCAAGATGCTGGAAGGCACCGTGGCGAACGTGCCGCCGCAGGGCGGCCGGAAACACCCGCACCAGGAGTTCATCCAGATCGACACCACCAACGTGCTCTTCATCTGCGGGGGTGCCTTCGCCGGGCTCGACCAGATCATCGAGGCCCGCACCGGTTCCGGCGGCACCGGTTTCGGCGCCCGGCTCCGGTCGGTCTCCGAGCGGTCGACCGACGACATCTTCAGCCAGGTCATGCCGGAGGACATGCTCAAGTTCGGGCTGATCCCCGAGTTCATCGGCCGGCTTCCGGTGATCACCAACGTGCGCAGCCTCGACCGCGACGCCCTGGTGCGGATCCTCACCGAGCCCCGCAACGCGCTGGTCCGGCAGTACCAACGCCTATTCGAGCTGGACGGCGTGGAACTGGAGTTCGAGGAGCCGGCGTTGGAGGCGATCGCCGATCAGGCCATGTTGCGCGGCACCGGGGCGCGGGGCCTGCGGGCGATCATGGAAGAGGTCCTGCTCTCCGTGATGTACGAGGTCCCGAGCAACCCGGACGCGGCACGGGTGCTGATCACCCGCGAGGTCGTACTCGAGAACGTCAACCCGACGATCGTGCCGCGTGAGTTCAGCGGCCGTCGCGCTCGCCGGGACCGCGAGGAGAAGTCCGCCTAGCTGGAGTTCCTCCGTCCAGGTTTCCAGGCCCGGTGTCCCGGCTTGCCGGCGCACCGGGCCTGTCCGGGGGACGGTCCTCGCCGTACGCTGAGGCTCATGCGCGTCGCCGTCTGCCAGCTCAACGCCCGCGAGGACCGCAAGGCCAACCTGGCCGTCGCAGAGGAGCTGCTGGAGCGGGCGGCGGCCGGCGGCGCGGACCTCGCGCTCCTACCGGAGTACGTCGACTACCTCGGCCCGGCTGCCGGCATGCCCACGCCCGAGCCGATCGGCGGTGAGTTCAGCGAGTTCTTCGCGAGCGCCGCGCGTCGGTTGGGCATCTGGGTGATAGCCGGTTCCTTCCACGAGGCCGGTCCGCACCCGGGGCGGACCTGGAACACCTCGCTGGTCTTCGACCGCAGCGGCGCGCTCGCCGCCACCTACCGGAAGATCCATCTGTACGACGTGGAGATCCCTGGCCGCGTTTCCTACCGGGAGTCGGCGACAGTGGCGCCGGGGGAACAGCCGGTGGTGGTGACCGTCGACGGAGTGCGGATCGGCCTGTCCATCTGTTACGACCTGCGCTTCCCGGAGCTCTACCGCCGGCTCGCGACCGAGGGTGGGGCTCAGGTGCTGGTGGTTCCCGCCGCATTCATGCTGCACACGGGCCGCGATCACTGGGAGGTGCTGCTGCGCGCCCGCGCGATCGAGAACCAGTGTTACGTCCTGGCCGCTGGCCAGGTTGGTGACCACGAGCCGGGCCGCACCTGTTTCGGTCGCAGCATGGTCGTCGACGCCTGGGGAACGGTGCTCACCCAGGTGCCGGACGGCGCGGGCGTGGCGTTCGCCGATCTGGACCTCGACCGACTCGCCACCATCCGCGCCGAGCTCCCCAGCCTCGCCAATCGGCGGCTTTGACGGGGCTCATCCCTGCAACAGCACCCCGATCACGGCGAAGCCGGCGATCGCGGCGGCGGTCACCACCAGCGCGGTGGTCATACGTGAAGGTCCCCGGCGAGCCAGCCGACCGAGCGACAGCACGACGACGATGAGGACGAAGGCGCCGATCACCAACTGCCAGAACGGCAGGAGGAGCCCGAGCACCGCCTCCTCGGCGAGCGGGACGGCGGACTGCTCGGAGACGACATCCATGACAGACACTCTGGCACGTGGGGGGACCGGGGAACACGGGTCGTATGGGGCAGTCATCCGTGTGCGTACGGCGTTTCGCGCGAGATGACAGCCCGTCGGCCACGCCTGTGAACCGGGGCGTGGCTTGTGCGATCCGGTCGACCTGGGGGGCGTGGGAGAGGACAGCCACGTCTGTTCCGCCGCGCGGATGGGTGGCCGTCCACGGACAGTTGTGAACGTTGATTTGCCTTCTTCCGGCCGTCCGCGTAACTTTCTCTCTGCACGCGGGAGGCCGGACAAACCGGCCGAGAGCGGGCGCCAGGCTCGTGGCGGAGACGCCGAGCGAGACTGGATCGGGCGGTGCGGAAACAATCCGAAATTTGGGGTTGCAAACGCGAAGCCGACCGGCTAGAGTACTGAAGCCGGCAGGAGCCGGGCGGGTTGCCGCGAAGCGGCGATCGGCCGGTCTGCGGTTTCCACGACAGCAACGACCGCCCAGCTTAGGCGTGCGTCGACGTGGGTCCGGCCAACTAGTTGATCACCTCGGACAGAGGTTGACGGCAAAGTTCGGCTCGGGTAGTTTGGAACGGTTGCCCCGAGACGGGTTCCGCAGAGCGGAGCTTCTGATCGGTGTGTGGTTGTTCTTTGAGAACTCAACAGGGTGCTTGATAAGCCAGTGCCAAATTGATTTATTACCCCGGACTGGCTGGTCTTTATGGCTGGC
>NZ_JBEXFP010000066.1:0-33991 GCF_040606825.1 Micromonospora sp. NPDC005367
GATCAAGAGGTTTGCGTCAGGAAATGGCCATTTCCTGACGCAAACCTCTTGATCAACCGTCGCGGGTGGTGGTGTGGTGGTGGCTGGGTGGGTGAGTGGGTGGGTGGGGTGGGGTCAGCCGACGATGGCGTCGCTGGGTGGGGTGAACTGGCGGGTGGGTTTGCCCTTCAGGGCGTCCCGCAGGGTCTCCGCGACCGCGTTGACCGGGATCTGCGACTGGCCGTCACCGACCGCGTTGAACGGGTTGTCCGGATCGGAGATGAAGCTCGCCGCCGCCAGCTCCGGCGTGTATCCCACGAACCAGGCCGACCGGGTGCTGTCCGTGGTACCGGTCTTGCCGGCGACCGGCCGTCCGACTGTGCCTCGCACGCTGTCCGCCGTCGACCAGCCGCCGCAGCTTCCCCGCGCCGGGGTGTCCCCGGTCGGGCAGCGGGCCGCGTCGGTGGCCGCCCGGGCGGCGTCGGCGGTCACCACCTGCCGGCAGCGCGGCTTGGCCACTTCCCGGCTGATGCCGGAGGCGGTCGTGTACATCGTCGGTGTGCCGTCCCGGTTGAAGATGCCCTGCACCGGCATCGCCTCGCAGTACCGGCCGTCCGCGGCCACCGTCGCGTAGGCGTTCGCCATCTCGAGCGGGGTCGCGTCGGAGACGCCCAGGGTGAACGCACCCCACTTCTTCACCTTGGACGGGGAGGCCTGCTCGCGGTCGACGTCGGTACGCCAGCGCAGCCCGAGCTGTTCGGCGAGGTGTACCGCCTTGTCCGCGCCGACCCGTTCCTCGAGCCAGACGAAGTACGTGTTGACGGACTTGCCGAAGCCGGACCACATGGTCTGCATGCCGGTCATCGCGCCGCTCGCGTTCGTCGGCGCCCACCCGTCGTAGATCGCCGACTGGTACCGGTGCGGCGCGTTGAACGAGGTGGACAGTGGCATCCCCTCGTTGAGGGCGGCCAGCATCGGGAACATCTTGAACGTGGATCCGGCCTGGTAGCCCGGCAGGTCACCGCCGCCGAGCAGCGGCGCCACCGTGTTCGGGTAGTTCGCCTTCACCTTCGGCCCGGCCTCCGGGTTCGAGCTCGGCGGGTTCTCGCTCAGGTCCAGCGAGTACGTCCGGTTCACCGCCATCGCCTTGACCCGTCCGGTTCCCGGTTCGCTGAGCACGATGCCGTTGGCGAACGGGCTGCCGGTGCCGGCCCCGAGGTTCTTCTCGGCCGCCTCCTGGATCTTCGGGTCGATGCTGAGCACGATCCGGTAGCCACCTCGGCGCAGCTTGTCCATCCGTTCCAGCCGGTTCTGCCCGAACGCGGGCTGAGCGCTCCACCAGTTCTTCAGGTAGTCGCAGATGAAGCCCCAGCTGTTGAACTTCTCCGGCACGGCGGCGCAGTCGTTCGGCGGGTTGGTGAGCTTGAGCCGGATCGGCTCGGCCTTGGCCGACGTGGCCGCGTCCGGGGAGAGGTAGCCCAGCTGGGACATCCGATCGAGGACGTAGTTGCGCCGCGCGGTGGCCTCCTTCTGGTCCGAGGTCGCCGGGTCGTACTGGCTCGGGGACTTGACCAGCCCGGCGAGTGTCGCCGCCTCGACCGGGGTGAGGTCCTTCGGGGTCTTGGAGAAGAAGATCTCGCTGGCCGCGTAGATGCCGTACGCGCGGTGCCCGAAGTACGCCGAGTTCAGGTAGCGCTCGATGATTTCTTCCTTGCTGAGTTCCTTCTCCAGGTCCAGCGCCAGCCGCATCTCCTTGATCTTGCGCAGGCTGGTCTGCTGGGTGGCCTCTTGGACCTCCTTGGGCGTCGTCGCGCTGTCCCGCAGCGCCATCCGGACGTACTGCATGGTCAGCGTGGACGCGCCCTGGGACACCCCGCTGGCGTGGGCGTTGGCCACGAAGGCCCGGACGACGCCCTTCGGGTCGACGCCCTTGTGCTGGTAGAAGCGCGAATCCTCGGCGGCCACGATGGCCTGCTGAATGTTCGGCGACATGTCCGACAGCTTCGTGTACTGCCGGTACTCCTCGTAGAACATCGTCAGCACGGTCTTGCCGTCCGGCGCGTAGAGGTACGAGGTCTCCGCCGGGAGGGCTTTGGCCAGCAGTCTGCTCTTGTGTTCCGTGGCGTGCGCGGTGGCCTTCGCGCCCAACCCGGTGACGGCGACGAGGGGATAGGCGAGGGCGGCGATCACGATGCCGGCGATGAGGCCGGCGCGGAGAAGAGGAACGGTACGACCAGCGGCAGCAAGGGGTCGGTTGCTCACACGGTCAAGCTATGACATTTCCGATTCAGAAATGAGAAGAATTCATAAACGCCCGTACGGCGAATGGGTGGTGACGCGGCCCACGCCGTGATCAGCTGTCCCACGCGTCGCCTTCCCGGCAGGATCGCGGACATGCGTGGTCAGCCGAGCGGGACAGTCCCGGGCGTCGAAGTCCCATTCCGCGCCGGCGAGCCGGCCCGCCCCGGCGTCGTCGACCCGGCCGCTCACCCCGAGCACGACCTCGGTCACCACGGCGACGTGGAGGTGGGGGAGGGGCTGGTGGACCTCGCGGTCAACGTCCGGCGGGCGCCGCTGCCGCCGTGGCTCGCCGGACCGATCACCGAGTCGCTGGCCGACCTCGCCAGCTATCCGGACTCCGAGCCGGCCCGGGCCGCGGTCGCCGCCCGGCACCACCGCGACCCGGACGAGGTGCTGCTCACCGCCGGCGCCGCCGAGGGGTTCGTGCTGATCGCCCAGGCGCTGCGCGGCGTACACCGCCCGGTGGTGGTACATCCGCAGTTCACCGAACCGGAGGCGGCGCTACGGGCGGCCGGGCACCAGGCCGAACGGGTCCTGCTCGACGCCGCCGACGGCTTCCGGCTGGACCCGGCCCGGGTTCCCGCCGACGCCGACCTCGTCATGATCGGCAACCCGACCAATCCCACCTCCGTGCTGCATCCGGCGGGGGACCTCGCCGCGCTGGCCAGGCCGGGACGGGTGCTGGTGGTCGACGAGGCCTTCGCCGACACGACCGCCGCCCCCGGCCGGCCCGGCGAGCCCGAGTCGCTCGCCGCCCGCCGGGACCTGCCGGGTCTGCTTGTGGTGCGCAGCCTCACCAAGACGTGGGGACTGGCCGGGCTCCGGATCGGCTACCTGCTCGGCGCGCCGGAGCTCCTGGCCCGGCTCGCCGCCGTACAGCCGCTCTGGCCGGTCTCCTCGCCCGCGCTGGCTGCGGCCGCCGCCTGCGCCGGCCCCGTCGCCGTCGAGGCCGAGCGCGCCATCGCCGCGCAGCTCACCGCCGACCGCGACCACCTGGTCGCACGCCTCGCCGACCTGCCGGGCGTACGCGTCGCCGGCCGACCGGCGAGCGCGTTCGTGCTGATCCACCTGCCGGACGCCGCGGCGGTCCGGGTCAGACTGCGCGAGCGCGGT
The DNA here is from genome assembly GCF_040606825.1 of Micromonospora sp. NPDC005367. NCBI lineage: Bacteria > Bacillati > Actinomycetota > Actinomycetes > Micromonosporales > Micromonosporaceae > Micromonospora > Micromonospora sp. NPDC005367. The sequence continues at coordinate 3,394 of NZ_JBEXFP010000066.1, forward strand.
TGGGCGGTACGTCGGGGCGACACCTTCCCCGGTCTCGGGCCCGACTGGCTGCGGGTGGCCGTCCGGGACCGGGCCACCACCGACGCTTTCACCCGGGTACTGGGCGAGATTCTGGAGGCATGATGCTGGAGAGCACGATCGCGGCGATCGAGCCGCTGGACGAGGCCGCCATGGCCGAGGCTCATGAGCTGCACGGGCGGCTCACGAAGCCGGCCGGTTCGCTCGGCGCCCTGGAGGAGCTGTCGGTACGCCTCGCCGGCCTCGCCGGCGGCTGTCCGCCCCCGCTGCCCGCCGCTCCCGCTGTGGCGATCTTCGCGGGCGACCACGGCGTGCACGCCCAGGGGGTGAGCCCCTGGCCGCAGGAGGTGACCGCCCAGATGATCGCCAACTTCCTGGCCGGCGGCGCGGTCGTCAACGCGTTCGCCCGACAGGCGGGCGCCACGGTCACCGTCGTCGACGTCGGCGTGGCCACCCCGATTCCCGGTGCGCCCGCCGACCCGGTTTCCGGCGCTGCGGCGGTCCCGTTCGACCCGGTCGCGCCCCGGTTGGTCGGCGCCACCGTCCGGCAGGGCACGCGGGACTTCACGGTGACCGCCGCCCTCACCCGGGACGAGGCCCGGGCCGGCGTGGAAGTGGGTATCCGGGTCGCCGGCGAGCTGATCGGGGCCGGTGCCGACATCCTCCTCACCGGTGACATGGGCATCGGAAACACCACTCCGGCCGCCGCGCTCATCGCGGCCTTCACCGGCGTCGACGCGGCCGAGGCGACGGGGCGGGGCACCGGTGTGGACGACCCGACGTACCGGCGGAAGGTCGAGGTGGTGCGGACCGCACTTCACCGGCACCGGCCGGACCCCGGTGACCCGCTGGGTGTGCTGGCCGCGGTCGGTGGCCTGGAGCACGCCGCACTGGCCGGGCTGATCCTCGGCGCCGCCGCGCGGCGGGTCCCGGTGCTGTTGGATGGGGTGATCGCCGGCTCCGCCGCGCTCGCCGCCGCGGCGTTCGCCCCGGACGCGGTGGGCGCGATGGTCGCCGGGCACCGTTCGGCCGAGCCCGGCGCCACGCTCGCGCTGCGGCGACTCGGCCTCGAACCGCTGATCGACCTCGGGCTGCGCCTCGGTGAGGGCACCGGCGCGCTGCTGGCCCTGCCGGTGGTCACCGGCGCGGTCCGGGTGCTGCACGAGGTGGCCACGTTCGACTCCGCGGGCGTGGCCGAGAAGTGAGCGGGTGGAGCGAGCCGGGCCGGCGGTCCGGCGACGTGGCCCCTCGCACGGCGGGGGCGGCGGCGTGAGCGAGGCGCCGTACCCGCTCGGGCTGCGGCTGGCCGGGCTGCGGGTGGTAGTGGTGGGCGGCGGGTCGGTCGCCACCCGGCGGGTGCCGGCGCTGTTGAACGCCGGCGCGGACGTGCTGCTGGTCGCCCCGGAGCTGACCCCGGCCCTGCGCGCGCACGTCGACGCCGGCCGGCTGCGCTGGGTGCAGCGCCGGTTCACCCCCGCCGACCTCGACGGGGCCTGGCTGGTCCAGGTCGCGATCGACGATCCGCTCGCCGCGGCCTCGGTCAGTGCCGCCGCGGGGCAGCGGCGGATCTTCTGCGTGCGCGCCGACGACCGGGCTGCCGCGACCGCCTGGACACCTGCGGTGACCCGGCACGGTCCGGTGACCGTGGCGGTGTTCGGCGGCGGCGATCCGCGCCGGGCGATGGTCGTCCGGGACGCGGTGCGCGACCTGCTGGCGGCGGGAGGACCACTGCCGACCGACCCGGTGGGCTCCCGGGGCCCGGAGGCCGTCCCGGGCGGGCGGGTGGCCCTGGTCGGCGCCGGGCCGGGAGATCCTGAGCTGATCACGGTGAAGGGGCTGCGGCTGCTCACCGAGGCGGAGGTGGTGGTCGCCGACCGGCTGGTGCCCGGGCTGCTCCTGGACGAGCTGCGGGCCGACGTGGAGCTGGTCGACGCCTCCAAGATCCCGTACGGGCCGGCCCGTACCCAGGAGGAGATCAACCGGATCATCGTCGACCGGGCGTCGGCGGGGCGGTTCGTCGTACGGCTCAAGGGCGGCGACCCGTACGTCTTCGGCCGGGGTGGCGAGGAGCTGCTGGCCTGTGCGGCGGCCGGCGTGCCGGTGACCGTGGTGCCCGGGGTGACCAGCGCGGTCGCGGTGCCGGCGGTGGCCGGCGTGCCGGTCACCCACCGGGCGGTGGCCCACGAGTTCACGGTGGTGTCCGGGCATGTGGCGCCGGACTCGCCGGCCTCGCTGGTGCGCTGGGACGCGCTCGCCGCGCTCCGCGGCACGCTGGTGATCCTGATGGGGTTGAAGAACCTGGCCGCGATCTCCGCGACCCTGGTCGCGCACGGCCGCCCCGCCCAGACCCCCGTCGCCGTCGTGCAGGAGGGCACCACGGGCGCACAGCGGACGATCCGCTCGACCCTCGGCGCGGTCGCCGCCGACGTCACGGCCGCCGATCTGCGTCCACCCGCCGTGGTGGTCGTCGGCGACGTGGTGACCGCCCTGACCCCCTGAGCCTCGACCAGCTCCACCTCCGCCCGCCGGGCGGGTGGCGATCCTGAAGTTGTGGTCGCGGCACGCCGACCCGAGCGGCGACAACCTCATGATCGACGTCAGGTGTGGAACGGCGGCCGGAGGACACGTCCTCCGGCCGCCGTTCCTTGCTGCTCGGGTTACTGCTTGAGCATGTTGTCCAGCAGCAGAGCGCAGCGGATCAGCCCGAGGTGGCTGTACGCCTGCGGGTGGTTGCCCAGACCACGCTCGGCGAGCGGGTCGTACTGCTCGGGGAGCAGACCCGTCGGACCGGCGGTGTCGATCATCTGGGTGAAGAGCTCCTCGGCATCGGTGCGCCGACCGGTGCGCAGGTACGCCTCGATGAGCCACGCCGTGCAGATGTGGAAGCCGCCCTCCCGGCCGGGCAGGCCGTCGTCCCAGTGGTAGCGGTAGACCACCGGGCCGCTGCGCAGGTCGGCCTCGATCTTGAGCACGGTGGAGAGGAAGCGCGGGTCGTCGCCCGGGAGCAGGCCGGAGAGGCCGATCCAGAGTGAGGAGGCGTCCATGTCCTCGTCGCCGTACGCGACGCTGTACGCCTCGGCGTGCTCGTGCCAGCCGTACTCCAGCACGTTGGCGGCGATCCGGTCGCGCAGGTCCACCCACTCCGGGCGGTCCTCGCCGCCGTGCTGCCGTACGACGTGCAGCGCCCGGTCCACGGTCATCCAGCACATCACCTTCGAGAAGATGTGGTGCCGCGGTGGGAGGCGGGCCTCCCAGATGCCGTGGTCGGGCTCGTGCCAGCGGCGGCTGACCGCCTCGACCATCGACTCCAGCACCCGCCACTCCGTCTCCCGGACCGAGCCGCGCAGGTCGGCCACGGCGGCGATCAGATCGGCGACCGGGCCGAAGACGTCCAGCTGGAGCTGGTGGTTGGCGAGGTTGCCGACGCGTACCGGCCGGGAGCCGGCGTAGCCGGGCAGGGTGTCGATGACCGCCTCGGCGCCCAGCTCGTACCCGTCCACGGTGTAGAGCGGGTGCAGTCGCTCGGGGTGCCCGCCGGTGCGTTCGACGACGCCGTCGATCCAGCGCAGCAACCCCTCGGCCTCCTCGGTGGAACCGAGGTCGACCAGCGACCGGGCGCTCAGCGCGGCGTCCCGCAGCCAGCAGTAGCGGTAGTCCCAGTTGCGTACGCCGCCCAGCTCCTCGGGGAGCGAGGTGGTCGCGGCGGCCAGGATCGAGCCGCTGGGCTCGTGGCAGAGACCGCGCAACGTGAGGGCGCTGCGGACGACGAGGTCACGGGCGGTGCTGGGCAGCCGGAGCGTCGACACCCAGTCCTTCCACGGCTGCTCGGCCGCGGCCTGCCGCTCGTGGATCGACAGCCGGTGGTGCTCCAGGCTCTGCGTGCCGAAGCGCATCTCCAGCACGACCTGCCCGCCGGTGGCGCGGAGGTCGACGACCGCCTTGGCGCTCTCGTAGACGCCGTCGCTGGTGATCTCCCACTCGACGCCGGGGGAGTAGAGCGCGATCGGCTCGTTGGAGCCGAGCACCAGCAGGCCGTCGTCGAGCGGTTGCAGCTGCACGGCCACCTGGCCGAACTCGGGCCGGGGAGCGAACTCGATCCGCGTACGCGCGGTGCCGCTGAGGACCCGGATCAGCGTCGAGTCCCCACCCATGACGGCCGGCCCGTCCGGCGTGGTCTCGCTGGCGGGCGTGTCCAGCCAGTCGGTGACGGTCAGGCCGGACCAGCGGGTCTCCACGGTCATGGTGCCGGGACGGTAGCGCTGGCCCAGCGGGATGCCGCCCCGCTCGGGTGAGACGGTGAAGTGCCCGGCGGGGCTGCCACCGACCAGGTCGGCGAAGATCGCCGCCGAGTCCGGCTTCGGGTGGCAGAGCCAAGTGATCTTCGCCTCCGGCGTGACCAGCCCGAGGGTACGACCGTTGGCCAGCATCGAGTGCCGCTCGATCGGCACCGCCCGCTCGCCGAAGAGCCAGTGCCGGCGGGTCTCCAGCAGCAGGCCGAGGGCGCGGGCGGCCTCGAGCGGCTCGGCGACCCGGTACTGGGCCTGGGTCTCGCCGGGGCCGATCTTGATGCCGACGTCCGGGCCGTGCAGGTTGCCGAACGCGTTCTCGTCGGTGACGTCGTCGCCGATGAAGAGCACCGCGCTGGCGGAGAGCTGGGTGCGCAGCTGGTCGACCGCGGTGCCCTTGTGGGTGGCGACCACGGAGAGCTCGATGACCTCCTTGCCCTGGGTGACGGTGACGCCGTCCCAGGTCGCGGGGCCGCTGCGGACCGCCTCGATGGCGGCCGCGGCGATCTGCGGGTCCAGCCCGCGGGTGTGCACGGCGACGCTCGCCGGCTTGCGCTCCAGCCGTACGCCCGGGTGGGCCGCGGCGACCTCGCGCAGCGCGTCCCGCAGCCGGCTGCGGATCTCGATCAGCTCGGGCGAGAGACGTTCGACGAAGCCGATGTCGAACTCGGAGCCGTGGCTGCCGACCAGGTGCACCTCGCTGGGCAGCCGGGACAGCGCGGCCAGGTCACGCAGGGCCCGACCGGAGACCACGGCCACGGTGGTCTGCGGCATCGCGGCCAGCGCGCGGATCGCGGCCACCGATTCGGGCAGGGGTACGGCCTTGCTCGGGTCCTCGACGATCGGCGCCAGGGTGCCGTCGTAGTCACAGGCGATCAGGAGCTGCGGCACCCGGGCGATCCGGCCGATCGCGGTGCGCAGCTCCGGGTCCATGACGTCGGTGGCGACGCCACCGGGCAGAGTGGTGCTCACGCGGCCTCCGCCTCGGGAGCACCGAGCTCGGTGAGGAAGGACTGGGCCCAGTGGCCCACATCGTTGGTACGCAGATGGCGTTGCATCGTCCGCATACGGCGGCGTGCCTCCGGCTTCTCGACATGCACGGCCCGCAGCAGGGCATCCTTGACCGCGTCGGGGTCGTGCGGGTTGCACAGGAACGCCTGGCGCAGCTCGGTCGCTGCCCCGGCGAACTCGCTGAGCACGAGGGCGCCGCCCTGGTCGGCGCGCGATGCCACGTACTCCTTGGCCACCAGATTCATTCCGTCTCGCAGCGGGGTCACCATCATGACGTCGGCAGCGACGTACATCGCGGCGAGTTCGCTGCGACTGTACGACTGATGGAGATAATGCACCGCGGGCACACCCACCCTGCCGAATTCGCCATTTATCCGACCTACTTCGCGCTCGACCTTGACGCGGAGCGCCTGGTAGTGCTCGACGCGCTCCCGGCTCGGCGTGGCGACCTGCACCATGACCGCGTCCGGGACACTCAGTTTCCCGTCGGCCAGCAGTTCCCGGAAGGCCTTCAGGCGCAGTTCGATGCCCTTGGTGTAGTCCAGCCGGTCCACGCCCAGAATGATCGTCCGGGGGTTGCCGAGTTCCTCCCGGATCTCCTTGGCTCGGGCCTGGACCGCCGGGTCGGCGGCCATCCGCTCCATCTCCCGGGTGTCGATCGAGATGGGGAACGCCCCGGCCTTCACCTGCCGGCCGTCGACCTGGATCATCTGGCCCTCGTAGCGCAGCCCGAGCAGGTGCCGGGCCAGCCGGACGAAGTTCTGGGCGGCCAGCCGCTGCTGGAACCCGACCAGGTCGGCGCCGAGCAGCCCGCGCAGGATCTCGGTGCGGAACGGCATCTGCATGAACAATTCGATGGGCGGGAACGGAATGTGCAGGAAGAAGCCGATGCGCAGATCCGGCCGCAGCTCGCGGAGCATCGCGGGGACCAGCTGGAGCTGGTAGTCCTGCACCCAGACCGTCGCGCCCTCGGCCGCGACGTCCGCCGCGGCCTCCGCGAACCGGGCGTTGACCAGGCGGTACGTCTCACGCCAGCGACGCTTGTAGACCGGCGTCTCCACGGCGTCGTGGTAGAGCGGCCAGATCGTCGCGTTGGACTGGCCCTCGTAGTAGCGCTCGAGCTCCTCGGCGCTCAGCGGCACCGGGTGCAGGTGGAGGCCCTCCAGGTCGAACGGCTCCGGGGCGGCGCCGGTGCCGCCGGCCCAGCCGACCCAGGTGCCCTGGTGCTCGGCGAGGACGGGGTGCAGGGCGGTCACCAGACCGCCCGGGCTGCGCCGCCACTGCCGCCCCTCGGGTGTGCTCACCTCGTCGACCGGCAGGCGGTTCGCCACTACGACAAAGGAGCTGCGGACGGTCACGTTCGGCCACCTCCGGTGCTGGGCGGATCAACCGCATGGGCGTACTGAGCGTAGCTGCGAGGTCTGGGAGACCGTGCCGGAGTTCCCTACCCTCGCCACGCTCGCCGAATCCCGCCGGTGATCTTGCCAACAGCCGCGCTCCCGCCCGACGCCGGGGCGGCCGTCGGGTCGGAGCAGCCGCGACGCGGCGGTGGGCCCGGGCGGGGTGATGTGGGCGCGGCGTCGAATACCTGTCAGGATTGACGATGGCGTGCGGCCGGCCCGGCCGGCGGCTGCGGCGGCATCCGCCGCCCGTGCCCTCGCCCGCCGGCTCCCAGTCGAAACCTACGGAGGTAGTCCGCACCGTGGCCCAGTTCATCTACGTCCTGGAAAAGGCGCGCAAGGCGCACGGCGACAAGGTCGTGCTGGACAACGTGACGCTGAACTTCCTGCCGGGGGCCAAGATCGGTGTGGTCGGGCCGAACGGCGCCGGTAAGTCCAGCCTTCTCAAGATCATGGCAGGGCTTGACCGGCCGAGCAACGGCGAGGCGCGGCTGATGCCCGGCTTCACCGTCGGCATGCTCGCCCAGGAGCCCCCGCTCAACGACGCCAAGACCGTCCTCGGAAACGTCGAGGAGGCGGTCGCCGAGACCAAGGCCAAGCTGGAGCGGTTCAACAAGATCGCCGAGCAGATGGCCACCGACTACTCCGACGAGCTGATGGCGGAGATGGGCAAGCTCCAGGAGGAGCTGGACCACCTCGACGCCTGGGACATCGACTCCAAGCTCGAACTGGCGATGGACGCGCTGCGCTGCCCGCCGCCGGACGCCGACGTGACCCAGCTCTCCGGTGGTGAGCGCCGGCGGGTGGCGCTCTGCAAGCTGCTGCTGGAGGCCCCCGACCTGCTGCTGCTCGACGAGCCCACCAACCACCTGGACGCGGAGAGCGTCCAGTGGCTGGAGCAGCACCTGGCCAAGTACGCAGGCACAGTGATCGCGATCACCCACGACCGGTACTTCCTGGACAACGTGGCCAACTGGATCCTCGAGCTGGACCGCGGCCGGGCGTACCCGTACGAGGGCAACTACTCCACCTACCTGGAGAAGAAGGCCGCCCGGCTGGCCGTCGAGGGTCGCCGCGACGCCAAGATGAAGAAGCGCCTCTCCGACGAGCTGGAGTGGGTCCGCTCCAACGCCAAGGCCCGGCAGACCAAGTCCAAGGCCCGCCTGGACCGCTACGACGAGATGGCCGCCGAGGCGGAGAAGACCCGGAAGCTGGACTTCGAGGAGATCCAGATCCCGCCGGGCCCGCGCCTGGGCAGCACGGTCATCGAGGCGCACACCCTTCGCAAGGGCTTCGGAGACCGGCTGCTGATCGACAACCTGTCGTTCTCGCTGCCGCGCAACGGCATCGTCGGCATCATCGGCCCGAACGGCGTCGGCAAGACCACCCTGTTCAAGACCATCGTCGGGCTGGAGCAGCCGACCGACGGCGACGTCAACGTCGGCCCCACCGTCTCGCTGTCGTACGTCGACCAGAACCGGCAGGGCCTCGACGGCGACAAGACCGTCTGGGAGGTCGTCTCCGACGGGCTGGACCACCTTATGGTGGGCAAGGTCGAGATGCCGTCCCGGGCGTACATCGCCGCGTTCGGCTTCAAGGGTCCGGACCAGCAGAAGCCGACCAAGGTGCTCTCCGGCGGCGAGCGGAACCGGCTCAACCTGGCGCTGACCCTCAAGATCGGCGGCAACGTGATCCTGCTCGACGAGCCGACGAACGACCTGGACGTGGAGACCCTCTCCAGCCTGGAGAACGCGCTGCTGGAGTTCCCCGGCTGCGCCGTGGTCATCTCGCACGACCGGATGTTCCTCGACCGGGTCGCCACGCACATCCTGGCCTGGGAGGGCGACGACCAGAACCCGGCGAAGTGGTTCTGGTTCGAGGGCAACTTCGAGGCGTACGAGAAGAACAAGATCGACCGGCTCGGGGCCGAGGCGGCGCGGCCGCACCGGGTGACGTACCGCAAGCTGACGCGCGACTGAGCATGGCTGACCGGTTCGTCTACCACTGCGCCCTGCGCTGGTCCGATCTCGACGCCTACGGGCACGTCAACAACTCGCGCTTCCTCACCCTGTACGAGGAGGCGCGGGTGGCGTTGATGTTCGCCGGTGCCCGGGCGTGGGGGGTGGACTCGTTCGCGGCGGGCGTGGTGATTCGCCGGCACGAGGTGGACTACCTGCGCCCGGTCGACTACTCCCTCGACCGGGGCACCGCCGAGGCCGCGCCGACCGTACGCGTCGAGCTGTGGGTGGAGGAGATCCGGCCCTCCCGGTTCACCGTCGCCTACGAGCTCTACGACGGCGAGGTGCTGGCCGGCCGGGCCCGCTCGGTGCTGGTGCCGTTCGACCTGAGCCGGCAGGTGCCGCGCCGGATCACCGAGCGGGAGCGGGAGTTCCTGCTGAACCACGCCCCGTCGGGCGGGTCCGCATGACCCGCCCGGAGGCGGCGACCGGGGTCGGTGCCGCGCACGGCGCTCCGGCGGCGCGGGCGGTGGCGCCGAGCGGCGGTCACGGCATCGTCGGGCTGACCGACGCCGGGGCGTTCCTTTCCCGGTTGGTCCGGCTGGACCGGTCCGCGCCGGTCCGACTCCGGCCGGTCGGGGCGGACCGGATCGCGCTCTGGGCCCGCCTGCCGTGGCAGGTGCTGGTGGTGCGGACCGTCGCTGGTCCGGGTGCCGGCGACGTGGCGGTCGGCGCCGCCGATCTGCTCGCGGAGTTGGAACGCGCCGGCTCGGCGCTGCCGCCCCGCCGGGACGCGCAGTGGCGGTGGCCGCTGCCTCCGGCCGCGAGCCGTCCGGTGGAGGTCCTGCCCGCCGACGAGGTGTGGCGGATCGCGCAGACGGCCGCGGGCACCCTGCGTACGGCGAGCGAGCAGGGCGTGGGCGGCCGGGCGGTGGGGCAGCGGGCCCTGCGTGACGCCCTGCTCGACCACGTGGCCGTGGTGGTGACCCCGGAGGACCCGCCGGGCCCGGCCGTGGAGGTGCCGCAGCGACTGGTGCAGGGGCTCGTCCGGATGGGCTTTCTGGGCACGCCGGGGCGGCCCGGACCGGTGGCCGGCGTGCAGGTGCGTGTCGCGGGCCGATGGGTCGGATTGGTAGGACCGTACGGATCTGCTTGGTTGCAGAAGGGCACGGATCTTGCCGTGACGTCCCTCACGCCTCGTCCGAACGGATGACCTGCGTTCATCCTTCTGGCTTGGTGCGGTCGTTGGGGGGATGCCTCATCCCGGCTGTCCGGGTACCGTCCATCCTCGGATCCAACGCACGGTAGGCGGCTGGATCCGCTGGGGAGTGAGGTGCGCGAGCGATGCCGTGGTGGTCATGGCGCCCCGGTCCCGCCAACGGCGGTGAGCCGGAAACTCGAAGCGGGATCACAGTGGAGGGCACCGTCCGGGTCGGACCGCCGGCCCCGCGCCAACCGGGAGACGACTGTAAGCCCAACGACCGACCGGTGCTCGCCGAGATCCCGGCGACCGTCGCACCGGTCACGCTGAGCCGGGTCTGCGACGCGCTCGACCTGCTGGACGTGCGCTATCTGGCCGACGGTGACGGCAACCTGCTCGCCATGTGGGAGCGGCACGCCGTGCTGGTCACCCTCGAAGGGCCGGAGGACGAGATCCTGGTCATGCGGGCCCGTCCACACGCGACGGTCCCGCCGGACTGGGCCGACCGGGCCTACCGGGTGGTCAACGAGTGGAACCACACCCGCCGGTTCTGCAAGGCGTACGTGGGCGATCCGACCGAACGTGGTCAGTTGCCCATCTACGCGGAACTGCAGGTGCCGATGGGCGCCGGGGCGCACGACGCGCTCCTGGTCGAGATGCTCGACTGTGGTGCGGCGGTGGCCACGAGCTTCGTGGACTGGCTGCACGACGAGGGCGCCCTGCTCTGAACTCCGAGTCGCCCACCCGGCGGTCCTGCGCCCCCGGGCGGCGGCTCGGCCGGGTCCCGGTCGGCCTCGGTCGGGCCCGGGTCGGCCTTGGTCGGGCCCGGGCCGCCCTGGGCCTGTCCTGTGTGCGGCCGGGGGCGGTGCGGCGAATGGCCTGACGCGGTGCGGTGTGCCGTGACGGCGTGACCGCCACGCCCCGCCGGGGGCGCGGCCGGTGACTCAGGCCGGGTCCTCCATCACGTTGACCATGAAGTAGGCGGCACGCTCCAGGTAGTCCCAGAGCGCGGTGGCGTGCTCCGCCGGCAGGTCGAGCCGGTCGACGGCCCGGCGCATGTGGCGCAGCCAGGCGTCCCGCTCGGCCACCCCGATCCGGAACGGCGCGTGCCGCATCCGCAGCCGAGGGTGTCCCCGCTGCGCGGAGTAGGTGTTCGGACCACCCCAGTACTGCATGAGGAAGAGGGTCATCCGATCGGCCGCCGGGCCCAGGTCCTCCTCGGGATACATCGGGCGCAGCAGCGGGTCGGTGGCGACGCCGGCGTAGAACTCGTCCACCAGCTTGCGGAACGTGGGCTCGCCACCGATGGCGTCGAAGAGAGTCAGCGACGGCTGGGCGCGGTCGGATTCGCCTGCGGGGTTCACCGTTCCATCCTGCCAGGCATTCGGCCGGCGACGGCACGGAGGAGACCGCCGCCGCTCTGTGCGCCGGATCACGGGTGGCGACTCCGGACGGACGGACCTGATCCGGTCGAGATTTCGATCGGCTGCGTCTCAGCCGCGCCGTGCCGGCGGCACTCGCGGCGCCGCCGCCCGGTGGCGGGTGACCCGCGGGCGGGCTCAGGTGACGGCGTGCCGCGTCCGCTCGCCGTCAATGGCGTCGCCGTCCGGTAGGTCCGCCCCCGCTCCGTTGCTCCTGCTGCCCGCAGGGGCGGTCGTGGGCGCCTCGGCGGATCCGGGCCGAGCGCCGGTGTGTCCGCCCGAGGCTGCCGCGACGGCCGCCTGCACCGTCGCGCGACTCGGCCAGCTCAGCGTGGCCACCAGCATCAACACGACGCCGGCTGCGCTCCACAGGCCGACCACGGACGGGAGGTCGAAGCGGTCGGAGAGCGCTCCGGTGACCAGCACCGCCAGCCCCTGGATCACCTGCATTCCAGTGGCCATGACGCCGAAGGCGCGGGCGCGGAAGGCGTCCGGCAGGGCCTGGACGAAGAGTCCGTTCGCGGTCGGCAGCATGCCCGCGACCGCGAAGCCGCAGGCGGCGGCGAGCAGCGCGACCACCACCGGGGAGGGGTCGAGCAGGGCGGGCACCAGAGTCAGCGGGGCGAGCACGGCCAGTGGCCGCATCAGGACCAGTCGGCGGGCCGGGCCGAAGGCGCGCCCGATCAGCAGCCCGCCGAGGACGAAACCCACCGGATTGGCCGCCATGATGACCGCCTGTGCCAGACCCCGGTCCAGGTCGCCGCTGGATCGGTCCGCCCACACCACGGCCAGGCCCTCAGGCACGATCGAGAAGAGCATGGAGCTGAAGACCAGCACCGCGATCGCCCGGAGCACCGGGGTGCCGAACACGATCTGGAAACCCTCGGCGGTCTCCCGGAGCAGGTGGGTGCGGTCCGTCTCGTGCAGCGCCGCCGATCGCTCGCGGACTCCGAAGCGGACCAGGGCCGCCGAGACGCCGAAGGTGGCCGCGTTGAACAACAGTGCGACGGCCGGGTCGAACTGGGCGATCGCGGCGCCCACCACGTAGCCGACGACCTGGGCCGCCTGACCGGCGCTGGCGTTGAGCGAGAGTCCGAGCACCAGCCGGTCGCCGCTGAGGATCTGTGCCAGCAGCGCGGACTTCGCGGCCTGGCTCGGCGGATTGGCCAGGGTCGCGAGGAAGAGCAGCGTCAGGACAAGGTAGATCGGCAGGTTCGGGATGGCGATGAGCAGCATCAGCACCATCCGGATGAGGTCGCACACCACCATCACCCGTCGGTACGGGTGCCGCTCCGCCAGCGCGGCGAGTAGCGGGCCGCCGACCAGCCAGGGCAGGAAGCTGACCGCGAAGGCGGCGGCGGAGAGTACGACCGACTCGGTCTCGTGGTAGACCAGCACGGTGACCGCGGCCTTGGCGAGGTAGTCGCCGATCCACGAAAGTACGCCCGCCGTGAAGACCGCCCCGTACTCCCGTTGGGCGAAGACCTCGCGGAAGGTCGCCGGCCCCTCCGGAGAGGGTCGCTCGTCGGTCACCGTCGCCTCCATCGTTCCCGAGGAGGCAGGCCACTGGTGACCGCCGGCTCAAGAACTCTCGTCAGATCTGCGGATCAGCGAGGACGTAGCACGCTTCTGGCGGGAAAACGTGCCCCGGATTCTGCCCGATAGTCTGACAACTGGCTAGGGCGAACGGATAGATCGTCGCATCTCCGACTGAACGAACGGACGATACCTGAGGGGCCGGGCGGCTCGCGACCCCTCCATCGATGGATGGTCGAGAAAATCTCAGGTCGCGCCGCTCCGGCCGGTCTCCCCCTCGGCCGCCGGCCGGCCCGGGGCGCCGGGGAACAGGCGCGCGGCGGCGATCTGCGCGGTGATCCCGGAGCTCTCCAGTGCCTCGGCGAGCCGGCGGCGCAGCTCCCGGCCGACCGCGAACTGGCCGTCCGCGCTCGTCTTCACCACCGTCCGGATCACCGCGCCCTCCATGGTCATCTGCTCCACGCCGAGCACCTCGGGCGGCTCGACGATCATCGGAGAGAGCTCCGGGTCCACCGCGATGGAGGCGGCAGCGGTGCGCAGTACCGCGGTGGCCTCCTCCGTACCGGCGAAGCCGATCGGCAGGTCGACCACGACGAGCGCCCAGCCCTGGCTCTTGTTGCCGACCCGGACGATCTCGCCGTTGCGGATGTACCAGAGCACCCCGCGCCCGTCCCGGACCGTGGTGACCCGCAGCCCGACCGACTCGACCACGCCGGTCGCCTCGCCCAGGTCGACGTTGTCGCCGACGCCGTACTGGTCCTCGATCAACATGAACAGGCCGGCCAGTAGGTCCTTGACCAGGCTCTGCGCGCCGAAACCCAGCGCCACACCGGCGATCCCGGCGCTGGCCAGCAGCGGGGCCAGGTCGAAGCTGAACTCGCGCAGGATCATCAGCAGTGCGATGCCGAAGACGAACGCGGTGGTCAGGCTGCGCAGCACGGAGCCGATCGCCTGGGCCCGTTGCCGGCGCCGTTCCGGCACGAACTCCCCGGGCTCGGTCGCGGCCGTCGGTACCCGCTCACGCAGCGGCCGCAACATGGCCGGCACGCCGGCGTCACTGGTGGTGCGGACCAGCCGGCTGATCGTGCGGTGCACCGCCCAGCGGGCGACCACGGCGAGCAGCACGATCAGGATGACCCGCAGCGGCTTGACGAGGATCCAGTAGCTGCCCTCGGCGAGCCAGGACCAGTGGGTCGCCCGCCAGACGGCGTTGCACAACGCCTCGTTCAGGCACTCCGGGCTGGGTGTGTCGTCCGGGAGGGCGGCGGCGAGGGCCCTGAGGGCGGAGGCAGTCACGGTGAATTCGTACCGCAATCCGTCGGCGGGACCGTGGCCGACCCACCGCCGGGTGACGCCGGGGACGTGGTTGCGTCGATCGTCCGGTTGGCGGGCGGCGACGAGGCCGGGTACGCCGAAGCAGGCCCCCGTCCGGCCGGGGGCGAAACCGGTCATCCTGCCACGTCCGGAGAATGCTTCACGAGGGACCCCGGATTAGTACGTGCAATCCGGGGTCCGATCAGGGACGATTGGCGCAACGGACGTCGGTGATCCGGCCGGCGTCGACCGTGGTGGCTGCGCGCCCGTCCGCGGTCGGCGGCGTGCAGAAGGTGGCCGCTGAACCGGGAGGGTGAGCGCGATGCCTGACATACGACCCACGGTGGGCTCCGGTGCGCTGGTCCTCAATGCCACTTACGAGCCGCTGTGTGTCGTGTCGGTGCGTCGTGCCGCGATCCTCGTCCTGTCCGCGAAGGCGGTCTGCGTCGCCGATGGTGACGGCATCCTGCACAGCGCCCGGGAGGCCCTCCCGGTGCCGTCGGTGGTCCGGTTGACCCGGTATGTGCGGGTGCCCTACCGCACCCACGTCGGGCTGTCCCGCCGGGCGATCTTCGCTCGCGACGGCTGGCGTTGCGCCTACTGCTGCGGGCCGGCGGAGACCATCGACCACGTCTTCCCCCGGAGCCGAGGTGGCCGGCACGCCTGGGACAACGTGGTGGCCGCCTGCGCCCGGTGCAACCACACGAAGGGCGACAAGACTCCGGCCGAGTTGGGTTGGCGGCTGAACTCGGCGCCCGCGGCACCGAAAGGGACCGCCTGGCGGGTGCTCGGCCACCGTGCGCCCGACCCACGCTGGGCTGACTGGCTCGACCTGCGCGAGCCCGAGGCGGCCTGAGCCGCCGCGCGTCACCGGTGTGCCTTCACCAGCGACGCGAAGACCACCACGTTGTCCGCGTAGCCGGTCGCCCCACCGACCCACCGGCCACCGCAGGTGATGAGACGCAGGTTCGGGCGGCTGAAGTCGCGGAAGACCTCGTCCACCGGCAGCTCGTTCTTGTCGAACCGCTGCACCGAGTTCACCTCGAAGACCGCCACGGTGCCGTCCTCCCGGGTCACCTCCACCCGGTCGCCGGCCCGCAGGTCCTTCAGGTGGTGGAACACCGCCGGCCCGCTGGTGGTGTCCACGTGCCCGACGATCACCGCCGGACCGTACTGGCCTGGGGTGGGGCCCTGGTCGTACCAGCCGGCCTCCTGGGCCCGGCTGGTTTCCGGCACGCCGATGCTGCCGTCCGGGGCGATCCCCACGTTGTGCACCGGGGCGCGCAGGTCGATCGTGCTGATCGAGAGTTCCGCCGGTGGGCTCGCCGGGAGTACCGGGAACTTCTTCGGCGGCGGGCGCAGACCCGCGCTGAGCTGGTCCGGAAGAACGCTTAGCCCGGTCACCCGTTCCACCCCGAGCATCGCGACGATCAGCACCATCAGCGCGGCGACGAGCATCACCGGAAGTCCCGGCCCGCCGGCCACCCCGAGCCGGTGTCGCGTTCGCGGGCGTCCGGGCGGGGCCGGCAGCGGCGCGGTCCCAGAATCGGCGGTGGCGACTCCGGCGGAGAGCGTGTGCCGGGCGACCCGGCCAAGTCGGCGTGAGGCCCGGACCGTCAGCCGGCTGGACGCGCGCAGCGCCGACCGGGTGGCCGTCCGGAACGTGTTCCGATCCGGCCGCCTCCGCCCTGCCGTTGAGCGGGCCATGGTGCCCCCGGATCAGGAACCGGCTCCGCGACGGCGGCTGCCCAGCATGCCCAGGGCCACCGCGACGCCGGCCGCGGCCAGACCGCCGATGAGCAGCATCGTGCCGGTACGCCCGCCCGTGGCGGTGCCCCCACCGCCGGTGGCCGGGCCCTTGCTCGGTTGGGCCATGTTCAGCACGGTGAGCATGGCGGACGCCGTGTTCCCGTTCGGGCAGCGCAGATTGACCGGGTAGTCACCGGGCTGCTTGTCCCGTGGCACGGTGGCCGAGCCGGTCAGGAACCCGTTGTCCGGTCGTACCGTCACTCGTCCGAACGCGTCCGACTCGACCTGCGCCTGCCGGTTGTTGTTGTCGCAACTGGCCCGGATCTGCACCCGTTCGCCGGCCTGGACGCTGTTCGGCGTGACCTCGACGAACACGTTCTCGCCCGCCCGCGCGGGCGCGGCGCCGACCAGGACGAACGCCGCGATCAGCGCGAACGCCCCGAGCAGCCTGCTGATGGTCGACGGGGCGGGAACCACACCACCGTCCGGTCGCTGACCCCGCATGATCCTCCCTCCCGGCACCGGTGCACCGGTCCTGCTGGGTCGACCCGCGGTGCTTTCCCTCTGGTCTGCCGGCAAACCCGGGGCGGATCGGACGGGACGTCCGGCGACCGTGCGGTGACGAGCCCGGTCAGCGGCGGCGGAGGTCGGCCTCCGGTCCGGCCGGTCCGGGCAGCGGGGTGATCGGGTGCCAGTCCAGCGGGGTGGAGAGGATCATCGTGCTGGAGGGCTGGCCGTGCGGGGCGAGCCGGTCGATCACGCGCTCGAACTCGACGATCGAACCGGCCGCCACCCGCAGGACGCAGCAGGCGTCTCCGGTGATGCGGTGGATCTCCAGGATCTCCGGCCACCCGGCGACCTGTTCGTTGTTGAGGATGCAACGCGGCCCGTAGCAATTCATCTGGATGAGCGCGCCCACGGTGCGTCCGGCCCGGCGCAGGTCGACGTGCGCGTGGTAGCCAGTGATCACCCCCGACTCCTCCAGCCGACGCACCCGCTCGGCAACCGCGGGCGGCGAGAGGTGCACACGGCGGGAGAGTTCGCTGAAGGAGAGGCGCGCATCGGCCTGCAACTCCCGTAGCAGCGTCCAGTCCATGTCGTCCATTGGCCGATCTTACGTTCCTGAATCGGAAGGGCCCTCATGCCTTTCGTTCGAGAGGCGGACTCTCGGAAGTGCCGTCAATCAGGCATTCCATCGGGCGAACCACCCGCGACATCATGTTGTGAATCCGGTTCGAAGGAGACGACAGGTGGAGCAGATGGAGCTGCGGAGCCCGACGCTGACCTCGGCGGTACGCCCGGTCACGCCGCAGCAGCGGGCGGCCAAGGCGGCACATACCGGCGGCAAGCCGACTCTGGAGTTCGCCGGCCGGGTGCCCTACGACGTGTACACCCACGCGAGCACCCTGCACCAGTTGCAACAACCGCTCAGCGACGACCCGGGCGAGATGTCCTTCCTCATGGTCACCCAGATCATGGAGCTCTACTTCGGGCTGACCCGCTACGAGCTGCTCCAGGCCCAGGCGATGATCCGCGCCGACCAGGTGTGGGACGCGCTCGCGCCGCTACGCCGGGCCGGCCTGCACCTGGAGGCGCTCAACGCGGCCTGGCGCGGGCTGCGCTGGATGACGCCCGCCGACTTCAACCGGTTCCGCGATCTGCTCGGCGAGGCGTCCGGCTTCCAGTCCGCCATGTACCGGCAGCTGGAGTTCCTGCTCGGCCTCCGGGACCCGGCGCTGATCCGGCCGTTCCGCCGGCACCCGGACGTCTACGACGAGCTGCGCGAGACCCTCGCCGTGCCGAGCCTCTGGGACGACGTTGTCGCGCTGCTCGCCCGGCACGGCTTCGACGTCCCCGCCGAGGTGCTCGACCGGGACGTCAGCGTCGAGCACGAGACGCACCCGCAGATCGAGTCGGCCTGGGTGGCGATCTACGCCGACAACGCGCCGGACAACCACCTCCGGATGCTCGGCGAGGCGCTCACCGAGGTGGCCGACCAGTTCGGCGAGTGGCGCTGGCAGCACGTCAAGGCCGTGCAGCGGACGATGGGCGCCAAGGTCGGCAGTGGCGGCTCCGCCGGATTGGCGTGGCTGCAGCGCAGCATGGCCCGGGTGGTCTTCCCCGAGCTGTGGTCGGCCCGCACCAGCATGTGAACGAGAGCAGAGAAAGTAACCGAATGAACGCCCCTCACTCCGTCCCACCCCGGATCACCGCGCCGGAGGACGAGGCCCGTCAGCTCGACGCCACCGATCCCGGGCACCGCCACCTGTTCCACGTTCCTCCCGCCGACGGTGGTCGCTACCCGGAGGCCGCCTACCTGGCCGGGAACTCGCTCGGACTGCAGCCGCGAGCCACCCGCGAGGAGCTCCTCGCCGACCTGGACGCCTGGTGTCAGCTCGGCGTCGAGGGGCACCTGGAGGCGCAGCGGCCCTGGCTGCCGTACCACGAACTGCTCACCGAACCGGCCGCGCGACTGGTCGGCGCCCGGCCGGCGGAGACCGTGGTGATGAACTCGCTCACGGTCAACCTGCACCTGCTGATGGTCAGCTTCTACCGACCGGCCGGGCTACGTACCCGGATCGTCATCGAGGACAGCGCCTTCCCGTCGGACAGCTACGCCGTACGCAGCCAGGCCCGGTTCCACGGGCTCGACCCGGACGAGACGGTGGTCCGGCTGCGGCCCCGTCCCGGTGAGGACACCCTGCGCACCGAGGACGTGACCGACTACCTGGCCACGGCGGGCGACCGGGTGGCGCTGGTGCTGCTGGGCGGCGTCAACTACCTCACCGGCGAGCTGCTGGACATCCCGGCGATCACCACGGCCGGCCGGGCCGCCGGCGCGATCGTCGGCTGGGACCTCGCGCACGCCGCCGGCAACGTGCCGCTGCACCTGCACGACTGGGGGGTGGACTTCGCCGCCTGGTGCTCGTACAAGTACCTGAACTCCGGGCCGGGCGCGTTGGCCGGGGCATTCGTGCACGAGCGGCACCTCGGCGACCCGACGTTGCCCCGCTTCGAGGGCTGGTGGAGCACCGACGCCGCGACCCGGTTCGAGATGACCCCGGTGTCCCGGCCACCGGCCACCGTCGAGGCGTGGCAGGTCTCCAACCCGCCGATCTTCTCGATGGGGCCGGTCCGCACCTCGCTCGAACTCTTCGACACCGTCGGCATGCCGGCGCTGCGCGAGCGGAGCCTGCACCTCACCGGATACCTGCAACGGCTGCTCGACGAGGTGAGCGCCGACCGGCCGCTGACCGTGGTCACCCCGCGCGATCCGCAGCGGCGCGGGTGCCAGCTGTCGGTACGTATCGCCGCAGGCAGCGCAGCGGAGCTCAGCAAGCGGTTGCGCCACGAGCACGGCGTGATCGCCGACGCGCGGGAGCCGGACATCGTCCGGTTCGCCCCGGTCCCGCTCTACTCCACGTACCACGACTGCTGGCGGGTCGCCGACGCGCTGGCCGCGACCGTTGCGGAGGTGACCCGATGAGCCCGGAACACGACGAGATCGCGGTGGTCGGCGCGGGGCTGGCCGGCTGCCTGCTGGCCTGCTTCCTGGCCCAGCGCGGCCACCAGGTGGCGCTCTACGAGCGGCGGCCCGATCCGCGTACCGGCCGGGTCGAGCGCGGCCGTTCGATCAACCTGGCCCTCTCCGAGCGCGGCCTGGACGCGCTGCGCCGGATCGGCCTCGACGAGCAGGTGATGACCGACGCCCTGCCGATGCGTGGCCGGATGATCCACCCGGTGGCGGGCGAACCGCAGTTCCAGTCCTACAGCGCCTCCGGGGATCGGGCGATCAACTCGATCAGCCGGGGCGCGTTGAACAACGCCCTGCTCGACGCGGCCACCGCGCTGCCCGGCGTACGGGTCGCCTTCGACCACCGGCTGGTCGGCCTGGACCCGGCAACCGGCGAGATGACGTTCGAGACCCCACAGGGCAAGGTGACGGCGAATGCCCGGGTGGTCCTCGGCACCGACGGCGCCGGATCGGCCGTACGGGGTCAGCTGCTCGCCAACGGGCTGCTCGAGGAGAGCCTGGACTTCCTCGACTACGGCTACAAGGAGTTGACCATCCCGCCGATGGGAGGCGACTTCGCGCTGGATCCGGACGCCCTGCACATCTGGCCGCGCGGCACCTCGATGATGATCGCGCTGCCGAACCCGGACCGCTCCTTCACCTGCACGCTCTTCTGGCCGACGCACGGCACGTCGGCCTTCGCCTCGCTGGGCAGCCCGGCGGCGATCGAGCGGCACTTCGCCGAGCACTACCCGGACCTGATCCCCCTCGCGCCGAACCTCGTGGACGACTACCAGCACAACCCGGTAGGTGTCCTCGGCACGGTTCGCTGCACGCCGTGGCAGGCCACCGGGAGGGTGGGCCTGCTCGGCGACGCGGCGCACGCCATCGTGCCGTTCTACGGCCAGGGCGCGAACTGCGCGTTCGAGGACGTGGTCGAGCTGGACCGTTGCCTGGACGAGTGCGGCGACGACTGGACGGCCGCGTTGCCGCTGTTCCAGCAGCGCCGGCAGGACGACACCGAGGCGATCGCCCGGATGGCGCTGGCGAACTTCGTGGAGATGCGGGACAAGGTCGCCTCGCCGCTGTTCCAGCTCGGCCGCAAGGTCGAGCACGCGTTGGAGCGGGCGCTGCCGGGCCGGTACGTCTCCCGCTACGAGTTGGTTTCCTTCTCCACCACCCCGTACGCCGAGGTGGTCCGTCGGGTGCGCCGGCAACATCAGGCGCTCGGTGTGGTCGCCGCGGGCGCGGCGGCCCTGCTGGTCGGTGCCGTCGGCGCGGCGCTCGGCCGAGGGAGGCGTCGATGACCGTCATGTGGGATCCCCGGCTGATGACCGGGCGGGCACCGGACGGGCCGGGTTTGCTACGCAACTTCGTCGCCGGTGAGTTCGTCGACTCGGGGCGGCGCTTCACCAAGGCCAGCCCGGTCACCGGCGACCCGGTGTTCGAGGTGGCGGAGGCGGACGCGTCCTGTGTGGACGACGCGGTGACCGCCGCGCGGGCGGCGCTGCGAGGCCCCTGGGGCCGAATGGGCGAGCGGGAGCGCGCGGAGGTGCTGCGCCGGGTCGCCGACGAGTTGGAGCGCCGCTTCGACGACCTGGTCACCGCCGAGGTGGCCGACACCGGAAAGTCCATCTCGCAGGCCCGTACGCTCGACATCCCGCGCGGGGCCGCGAACTTCCGGGCCTTCGCCGAGATCGTCGCGACCGCGCCCACCGAGTCGTTCACCACCGTCACCCCCACCGGTGGGCGCGCGCTCAACTACGCGGTACGCAAACCGGTCGGCGTGGTGGCCGTCATCGTGCCGTGGAACCTGCCGCTGCTGCTGCTCACCTGGAAGGTGGCGCCGGCCCTGGCCTGCGGCAACACGGTGGTGGTGAAGCCCAGTGAGGAGACCCCTGCCTCGGCGACGCTACTCGCGGAGGTGATGGCCGCGGCGGGCGTACCGGCGGGGGTGTTCAACCTGGTGCACGGTTTCGGGCCGGACTCTGCGGGAGAGCACCTCACCCGGCACCCTGGAGTCGACGCGATCACGTTCACCGGTGAATCGGCCACCGGCAGCGCCATCATGCGCGCCGCCGCTGACGGGGTGAAGGCGGTCAGCTTCGAGCTCGGTGGCAAGAACGCCGGGCTGGTCTTCGCCGACGCCGACTTGGACGCGGCGGTCGCCGGCTCGGTGCGTTCCAGCTTCACCAACGGCGGGCAGGTCTGCCTCTGCACCGAACGCATCTACGTGCAGCGGCCGGTCTTCGAGGAGTTCACCGCACGGCTCGCGAAGCGGGCGGGCGAACTGGCGTACGGCTGGCCGACCGACGAGGCCACCGCCACCATGCCGCTGATCTCGCACGGGCACCGCACCAAGGTGCTCGGCCACTACGACCTGGCCCGCGCCGAGGGCGCGCAGGTGCTCGCCGGGGGTGGCACACCGCGCTTCGGGGACGCCCGCGACGGCGGGGCGTACGTGCAGCCGACGGTGCTGATTGGGCTGAGCCCGGACGCCCGGACGAACCGCGAGGAGATCTTCGGGCCGGTCGTGCACGTGGCGGCGTTCGACGACGAGGAGGAGGCGTACGCGCTGGCCAACGGTACCGACTACGGCCTCGCGGCGACGGTGTGGACGCGGGACGTGGGCCGGGCGCACCGCGCCGGCGCCCGGCTCGACGCCGGCATCGTCTGGGTGAACACGTGGTACCTGCGCGACCTGCGCACCCCGTTCGGCGGTGTGAAGGCGTCCGGCATCGGCCGCGAGGGCGGCATCCACTCGCTGGACTTCTACTCCGAACTCACCAACGTCTGCGTGGACCTGGCATGAGCGGGCAGGCCATCCGGTTCCTCCGCGGGGAACCGCGAGCGGGCGCCCCGGGCAGGATTCACTTCGGCGCCACCGTACGGATCGAGGAGCAGGCATGACCTTCGACATCGAAGCGGCGAGCCGTGAACTCGTGCGTGCCCACCAGGAGGGCAAGCCGTGCCCGCCGCTGCGGGGACGGCTGCTGCCCGAGGGGGACATCGAGTCGGCCTACCAGGTGCAGCAGGTGTACACCCGGCAGCGGCTCGGCGAGGGGCACCGCCGGGTGGGGGCGAAGATCGGGCTCACCTCTCGCGCGGTGCAGGAGAGCTTCGGCGTCTTCCAGCCGGACTTCGGGGTGCTCTTCGACGACATGGCGGTCCCGGACGGCGTCGAGGTGCCGATGGGACGGCTGCTCCAGCCCCGGGTGGAGGCGGAGGTCGCCTTCGTGCTCGGGGCCGACCTGCCCGACGAGCGGATCACCACCGCCGACGTGATCCGCGCGGTCGATCATCTGCTGCCGGCCATCGAGATCGTCGCCTCCCGGATCGCCGGCTGGGACATCTCCATCGTCGACACGGTGGCCGACAACGCCTCGAGCGGGCTCTTCGTGCTCGGCGCCACGCCGCGTCGTCTCTCCGACGTGGACCTGCGGCTCTGCGGCATGGTCCTGGAGCAGGCGGGGGAGCCGGTCTCGGTCGGCGCGGGGGCGGCCTGCCTGGGCAATCCGCTGCACGCGCTGGAGTGGCTCGCACGCACCGTGGCCCGTTCGGGCGACCCGCTGCGCGCCGGCGACGTGGTGCTCTCCGGAGCGCTCGGCCCGATGGTGCCGGTCACGCCCGGTGCCGCCTACGAGGCGCGGATCTCCGGCCTCGGCTCGGTACGCACCTGCTTCACAAAGGACGGTGACCGGTGAGTGAGCTTTTGAGCCCCGCGGTCGTGAACGGAAGGTTGGCGCGATGAGTGTCGGGGTGGCGGTGATCGGCTCCGGCAACATCGGGACCGATTTGATGATCAAGGTGCTGCGGCTGTGTGACAGCCTGCGCATGGTGGCGATGGCCGGCATCGACCCGGAGTCCGACGGCCTGGCCCGGGCAGGCAGGCTCGGTGTGGCCACCACCGCTGGTGGGGTGGACGGGCTGGTCGCGATGCCGGAGTTCGCCGACGTCGAGGTCGTCTTCGACGCCACCTCGGCCGGCGCGCACCGGCGCAACGACGCGGTGCTGGCCGCGCACGGGCGTACCGTCATCGATCTGACCCCGGCCGCGATCGGCCCGTACGTGGTGCCGCCCGTCAACCTCGACGAGCACCTGCACGAACGCAACCTCAACATGGTCACCTGCGGCGGGCAGGCCACCGTGCCGATCGTCGCGGCGGTGGGCCGGGTGACGCCGGTGGCGTACGGCGAGATCGTCGCCTCGATCTCCTCGAGGTCGGCCGGCCCGGGCACGCGGGCGAACATCGACGAGTTCACCGAGACGACCGCCCGGGCCATCGAGGTGGTCGGCGGTGCCGAGCAGGGCAAGGCCGTCATCGTGCTCAACCCGGCCGATCCGCCCCTGCTGATGCGGGACACGGTCTACTGCCTCTGCGCTGATCCGGAGGCCGACACCGAGGCGATCGCGGCCTCGGTCGTGGAGATGGTGGCGACCGTGCAGGAGTACGTGCCGGGCTACCGGCTCAAGCAGGACGTGCAGTTCGACCGGGTGGACACGTACGTGCCGTCGCTCGGTCGTCACCTGTTCGGCCTGCAGGTATCGGTCTTCCTGGAGGTCTCCGGCGCCGGGCACTACCTGCCCGAGTACGCCGGGAACCTGGACATCATGACCTCGGCGGCGCTACGTACCGCCGAACGGCTGGTGGCCCGGCGCGAAGCCGTGGCCACGGGGGTGGCCGTGAGCGGGGGAAGTGCGGCGGAGCGGGGCTCCGCGGCCATGAACAGTGAGGTGACCGCGTGACCGAGCTGTACATCCAGGACGTGACGTTGCGCGACGGCATGCACGCCATCGCCCACCGGTACACGGTCGACCAGGTGCGCACCATCGCCGCGGCGCTCGACGCGGCCGGTGTGGCCGCCATCGAGGTGGCCCACGGCGACGGGCTCGCCGGTTCCAGCGTCAACTACGGCCACGGCGCGGCCAGCGACGCCGAGTGGATCGCCGCGGCGGCCGAGGCGTTGACGGACGCGAAGCTGACCACTCTGCTGCTGCCCGGCATCGGCACCATCGCCGACCTGAAGGCCGCCCGCGCGCTCGGCGTGACCAGCGTCCGGATCGCCACCCACTGCACCGAGGCGGACATCTCCGCCCAGCACATCTCCTGGGCCCGCGAGAACGGCATGGACGTCTCCGGGTTCCTGATGATGTCGCACATGAACGACCCGGCCGGGCTGGCCGCCCAGGCCAAGCTCATGGAGTCGTACGGTGCGCACTGCGTCTACGTCACCGACTCCGGTGGCCGGCTGCTGATGTCGGACGTGGCCGAGCGGGTCGACGCGTACCGGCAGGTGCTGGAGCCGGAGACGCAGATCGGCATCCACGCGCACCACAACCTGTCGCTCGGCGTGGCGAACAGCGTGACGGCGGTCGAGCACGGCCGGATCACCGGGTCCGGGCCGGCCGGGCCCGACGCGTCGTACGGGCGGACCGTCCGGGTGGACGCCTCACTCGCCGGCATGGGCGCCGGCGCCGGCAACGCCCCGCTGGAGGTCTTCGTCGCGGTGGCCGAGCTGCACGGCTGGAAGCACGGCTGCGACGTGTTCGCGTTGATGGACGCGGCGGACGACCTGGTCCGGCCGTTGCAGGACCGGCCGGTGCAGGTGGACCGGGAGACGCTCTCGCTCGGGTACGCCGGCGTCTACTCGAGCTTCCTGCGCCATGCCGAGCGTGCCTCGGCGAAGTACGGGGTGGACGTCCGCTCCATCCTCGTGGAGCTGGGCAGGCGCCGGATGGTCGGCGGCCAGGAGGACATGATCGTCGACGTGGCACTGGACCTCGCCGGCCGGGAGGGCAAGTGAACGCGAGGAACGAACCACGCCGGCGGGCCGTACGGACGAAGGGTGAGTCAGCATGATCGGTCCGGACGTCGCGCGGATCGCCGAGCGGCTCGGCCTCGCCGCGGACACCGCCACCGCGATCGGGCAGCTCGCCGCGGAGACGGGTCTCGACGTCGACGCCGCGTACGCGGTGCAGACGGCGCTACTGCAGCGCCGGCTGGACCGGGGGGAGCGACTCGTCGGGCTCAAGATGGGGCTCACCAGCCGGGCGAAGATGGCCCAGGTCGGCGTGGACGAGGTGATCTGGGGCCGGCTCACCGACGTCATGCGGGTGCCCGACGGCGGCACGGTCGACACCGGGGCATACATCCACCCGCGAGTGGAGCCGGAGGTGGCGTTCCTGCTGGACCGCCTTCCCGAGCCGGGCGAGCCGATCGGCGAGTTCACCGACGCGGTCCGTGCGGTCGCGCCGGCGATCGAGCTGATCGACTCCCGGTACGCCGACTTCACGTTCTCGCTGCCCGACGTCGTCGCCGACAACACGTCGGCCGCGGCTTTCGTGGTCGGCCCCTGGTCGCCGGTGCCGGACGGGTTGGAGAACCTGGGCGTGCTGCTGGAGATCGACGGTCGGGTGGCGCAGGTCGGTTCGACCGCGGCGATCCTCGGCGACCCGCGCCGTGCCCTCGACGAGGGGATCCGGCTGGCCGGCCGGCACGGTGTGCGGCTGCGCGAGGGCTGGCTGTTCCTCGCCGGCGCCGCGACCGCCGCCGTGCCGTTGCGTCCGGGTGCGCATGTCCGGGCCGTCGTCGAGAAGCTCGGCACCGCCTCGTTGCGGGCCGCCTCATGAGCGGCGGTGCGGCGCGCGTCGTGGCAGGCAAGGCCGTGCCGCGGGGGGCGTTCCCGCACGTCAAGGTCGCGGGTGGCTTCGTCTTCGTCTCCGGTACGTCGTCCCGGCGACCGGACAACACCTTCGCCGGCGTGGCGGTGGACGAGTTCGGCACCACCGACCTGGACATCCGCGCGCAGACACGTGCGGTCATCGAGAACATCGCCGATCTGCTCCGGTCGGTCGGCGCCGAGCTGTCCGACCTGGTCCAGGTGACGTCGTACCTGGTGAACATGAACGACTTCGGCGGCTACAACGAGGTGTGGGCGGAGTACTTCGACGCCACGGGCCCCACCCGGACCACCGTCGCCGTGCACCAGCTGCCCCACCCGCACCTGCTCATCGAGATTCAAGCCGTGGCCCTTCTTCCCTCAGGAGGTCAGTCGTGAGCGACATCGCCGAGCCGTTCAGCTTTCCGGGCTGGATCGCGCAGAACCAGCACCTGCTCAAGCCGCCCGTGGGCAACAAGGAGATGTTCCCCGGCCGGGACGACTTCATCGTGATGGTCGTGGGCGGCCCGAACCAGCGGACCGACTACCACGTCGACCCGTACGAGGAGTTCTTCTACCAGGTCAAGGGCAACATGCACATCAACCTGATGCTCCCGGAGGGGCCGCGTACGGTGCACGTGCGCGAGGGAGAGATGTGGATGTTGCCGCGGAACACCCCGCACTCGCCGCAGCGTCCGGAGGCCGGCTCGATCGGTGTGGTCGTGGAGCGGGTACGCGAGGAGGGCACGCGCGAGAAGTTCCAGTGGTACTGCCAGGAGTGCGGGCACAAGGTGCATGAGGTCGAGTTGCAGGTGCGTGACATCGCCGCCGACCTGCCCCCGGTCTTCCAGGCGTTCTACGTCGACGAGAAGGCGCGTACCTGCGCCGGTTGCGGCGCGCTGCACCCGGGCAAGGGCTGATGCGCGCACCGGTGGTCGACGTGCACACGCACGTCGTGCCGAAGGGCTGGCCGGACCTCGCCGCCGCGTGCGGCGGGTCCGGCTGGCCCTGGCTGCGGATCGACTCCGAGCGCGCCGCCATGATCATGGTGGGGGAGACGGAGTTCCGGCCGGTCGGCGCGGAGTGCTGGGACGCGCCGACCCGACTGGCCGACATGGACGCGGACGGCGTCGACGTGCAGGTCGTCTCGCCCACGCCGGTCTTCTTCAGCTACGACCGGCCGGCCGACCAGGCGGCGAAGGTGGCCCGGATCTTCAACGACCTCACGTTGGAGGTGACCGCCGCCGGCGGCCGACGGCTGGTGCCGTTCTGCCAGGTGCCGTTGCAGGACCCCGACCTCGCCTGCGCCGAGCTGGACCGCTGCCTCGCCGCCGGGCACGTCGGGGTGGAGATCGGCAACCACGTCGGCGACCGGGACCTCGACGACGCCGGGATCGTGCAGTTCCTGACGCACTGCGCCCAGGTGGGCGCCCCCGTCTTCGTGCACCCGTGGGACATGCCGGGCGGGCCTCGACTGGACCGCTGGATGGCCCGTTGGCTGGCCGGCATGCCGGCCGAGACGCACCTGTCGGTGCTGGCGTTGATCCTCGGCGGGGTCTTCGACCGGGTGCCCGACAGCCTGCGGATCTGCTTCGCGCACGGCGGCGGGAGCTTCCCGTTCTGGCTCGGCCGCGCCGACAACGCCTGGCACCGGCGCGGTGACCTGGTGCGCGGGGCCTCCACCGCCCCGCCCAGCACGTACGTCGACAGGTTCTGCGTCGACTCGGTGGTCTTCGAACCGGCGGCGTTGCGGCTGCTGGTCGACACCGTGGGGGAGGACCGGGTGCTGGTCGGCAGCGACTACCCGTACCCGCTGGGCGAGCGACCGGTAGGGCAGGTGGTCCACCGGGCCGACTTCCTCAGCGCCGACCAGCGGCAGAAGCTGCTGTCCGGCAACGCCCTGCGCTTCCTCGGCCGCTAGCCGGCCGGTCGACTCGCGTTCGTGGCCCGCGACGCCCAGGGTCCCGCACCCGCGGCGCCGTCGACGGATCCGAACCGTGCTGCCCGGGCCGCGGGCGGGGTCGGCTCGTCCGGCAGCGGGGGCGCGGTTCGGACAAACGCTTCCGTGTCTTTCGCGCCCGACGGCACGCGGGCGGGCAGGATGAGGACATGGCCGAGCTGCACGACCTGACCGCGTTGGATCAGGCCGCCGCGATCTCCCGTGGCGAGCTGTCCAGCGTGGAGCTGGTGGAGCACCACCTGTCTCGGGTGGCGGCGCTCGGTGACACCGTCGGCGCGTTCGTCACCGTCACCGCCGAGCCGGCCCGGGAGGCGGCCCGGGCCGCCGACGCGGTACCGGTCGACGAGCGCGGGCCGCTGCACGGCGTACCGACCGCCATCAAGGACCTGACGCTGACCGCCGGGGTGCGGACGACCTTCGGCTCGGCCGCCTTCGCCGACTTCGTGCCACCCGTCGACGCCGACGTGGTCCGGTTCATCCGGGCCGCCGGCCTGGTCAGCCTCGGCAAGACCACCACCTCCGAGCTGGGCTGCTCGCTCTACTCGGAGGGTCTGGTGGCGCCTCCGGCGCGCAACCCGTGGGACCTCTCGTACACCGCCGGCGGGTCCAGTGGCGGCGCGGCGTCCGCGGTGGCGGCGGGGCTGGTGCCGGTGGCGCAGGGCTCCGACGGCGGCGGCTCGCTGCGCATCCCTGCCGGGCTGTGCGGGCTGGTCGGTTACAAACCCAGCCGCGGGGTGGTCTCCGGCGGCCCGCTCGGTTTCGGCGCGTTCGGCCTGCCCACCCACGGCCCCATCGGGCGTACGGTCACCGACGTCGCCGCCCTGCTCGACGTGCTGGCGCAGCCGGTGCCGGGCGAGCCCTACCTGTCGCCCGGCCCGCCGCCCGGGGGCTACCTCGCGGCGGCCCGCGCCGCCGCGCCGGGTCGGCTGCGGATCGGGCGGTTCACCGCGCCGATGCTCGCCGAGGAGCCGGCGCACCCCGACTGCGTCGCCGCGGTGGACCGGGCCGCCGAGTTGCTGGCCGCCGCCGGTCACGAGGTGGTCGACGTGCCGCCGCCGCTCGGGCCCACGGCGTGGCCGCTCTTCGAGGTCGTCTGGTACGTACTGGCGCTCTCCCCGGTGCCGCCGGAGCGGGAGAGCGAACTGCTGCCGCTGACCCGGTTCCTGCGCGACCGGGGCGCGGGGGTCTCAGCGGGCATGCTCTCCGCCACGCTCGGCGAACTCCAGGCCCAGGTGCGTCTCGGCGCTCGCCGTACCGCCGGCTGCGACCTGCTGCTCTGCCCCACGCTCGCCGCCCCGCAGGCACCGGTCGGCTGGTTCACCTCCGGCGGTGACCCGGCGACGGATTTCGACCGGCAACGCCGGTTCTCGCCGTACTGCGCCATCTTCAACGTCACGGGAGAGCCGTCCGTCTCGTTGCCGGTAGGGACGACTGGGGCGGGACTACCCGTGGGCATCCTGTTGACCGGTCGGTACGGTGACGACGCGCGGCTGATCGCTACCGCTGCGGAATTGGAGAACTCCAGTGGCGGTTGGGATCGGCACCCCGCGATCTGGCGGGCCGCCGACTCCGCTAACGTGAATGGCAGCGGAGTCGGGCGGTTGACGCCTTGAACCTGTCCACCGACCTTGATGCCTGAGGTCTCTTCTTCCGCCTGGGGGCGTTGGGATTGTCTGTTACCGACACGTTGCTGGTTTTCGTCGGCATCCCGGCGGCAGCCATACTGGTGATCGGCGGCCTGGCGTACGCCGCCAGCCGCGGCAATGGCGGTGGCGGCGGCGCCAAGCGCTACCGGCCGGGCCGGCCCTTCGACTTCACTCCGGTCTGGTTCCTGGGCCGTCCGGAGCAGCTGGCCGACTCGGCCGGCACCGCCCTGGCCGCCGGCGCGCTGGCACCGGCGCTGACCAGCCGAAAGCAGGAGCAGGCCGGCCGTGAGACGCCGGCCGGTGGAACCGGAGGCGCAAGTGACCGTTGGTGAGGCGCAGGTCCGTAGGGGCAACCCACCGGAGGTGCTGGACGGCCCGTTCTCGACTCGGCAGCTGCTGCGCATCGACGAGGCGCTCCGTCTGGCCGACCAGGGCACCGGTCTCGTCTTCTCGGTTTTCGTCGGCGGCCTCGACGAGCCGATCCGGGAGCACGCGGAGCGGCTGCACCGCCAGCTCGCCGAGCCGGACCGTTCGGTGCTGATCGCGGTGTCGCCGAACCAGCGGCGGCTGGAGGTCGTCACCGGCCGGCACGCACGCAAGCGCATCCCGGACACGTACGCCAGGCTCGCCGCGCTCTCCATGGTGGCGGCCTTCGGCCTCGGCGACCTGGCCGGCGGCATCATCAACGGCCTCGACCAGCTCGCCAGCCACGCCGGCAAGGGCTGACCCTCGTACGACGAAGCCCGGTCCGCGTTCGCGCGGACCGGGCTTTTCCGTCGGGTTCCCGCCCTCCGGCGGCTCGAAGAGACGCCGTTCCGGCCGGCCACGCCCGGGTGGGCGCTACTCGTATCCCGGCCGATCGCTTCACCCGATCTTCGCTACGACAACGGCCCGGGGCGGGCGCGGGCTCGAAGCCCACGCCCGC
>NZ_JBEXFP010000067.1:0-33189 GCF_040606825.1 Micromonospora sp. NPDC005367
GGCGGTGCCGCGGCGGCCGCGGCCGGGAGCGCGCCGACACCGGCCACTGCGGCGGCGCCGACCGCCGATGCCTGGAGCAGCTGACGGCGATTGACGGAGGGCTTGTCGGATTGGGCCACTGAAGATCGTCCTTCCGCGTGAGGGTGTGGGCAGACCACCTGGGCGGGGGTCTGCGCGGTGGGTCTGGATCGCGGGTTCAGTTGGTCTCGGCTCGCGTCGGTGGCGGGGCGCCTGGCCGGCTCGGGGTGGTCGGGTTCGGCCAGTGGATCGGCGACCGCCTCGCCCTGGCATTTGTTCGAGCGGCGGGATCGGCACGAGATCTGTGGTCGGTAGCGGACCTCCCGCTGCGCCGTGTTCGATGCGGGCGGCCCGGTGCCGCCGGTCATCCGGGGTTCCTGCTGCATCTCGAGCCCGGTCGCGCGGGAGGTACGGCGACCGCGGGCTCCACCGGGTCGTGAGTGGTCGCCGTCGTCCGGGCGGACGACGTTCTCCGCCGGACCGCAATTATCGCATCGAGGCTCCTCTATCTGGCTGCCGGGGCGAGATCCGTGGAAGCCGGCGTCGCGAACGGCCTCGCCAGTGGTGCGCGCGCCTCCCCCGGCGAGACGTCGTTGCTGGGAGTGTGAGCGTTCACTTAAGCGGCCGTCAATCCCTACGATGCAGTAGGTTCGATGTTTGACACGACCCCGAAACATATCTATGTTAACGCTAAACTCGCCTGCCCGGGCGGGGTCGCGGAGTGTCCACACTGCCCGTCCGCGGCCGCCGCTGCCGCACCGACGCCAGTGCGATGTCCGTGGCGGACGGACCTTCGAATCGAGGAGGCAGGGTGGCCGCCACGTTCGCCGTGTCGGAGCTGTGGGACCCGGCGGTCCGCGATGACCCGCACGAGTTCTACGACCGGGTCCGGGAGGCCGGGCGTCCGGTGCTCCAGGTCGACCCGGCGGGGAACCGGCTCTGGGTGGTGGCCGGACACGCCGACGTGTTGACGGGCCTGCGCCATCCGGCGATCGGGCACGAGGTCCACCGGCACTGCCCCGTTCCGCACCGGCCCGCCCCGAACCATCAGGACGAGGTGGCCAGGATCGAGGCGCGTCAGTTGATCAACCTGGACCCGCCCGACCACACCCGGCTACGTGGACTGGTCAGCGGCGGATTCACGGCACGCGCGGTGGCCCGGCTGGAGCCCTGGATCGACGCTCTGGCCGGCCGGCTCGTCGCGAACGCACGGCGGCTCGGCCGGATCGACGCGGTGGCGGACCTCGCCGACCCGGTGCCGGTGAACGTCATCGCGGAACTGGTGGGCGTACCCGAGCCGGACCGGTGGCGGTTCCGCGCCTGGTCGGCCGCGATCGTCTCGGCCGGTCCCGACGGGCCGGCGGCCACCGTCGAGTTCGCGGCCTACCTCGACGACCTGGCGGCCCGGCGGCGTGCGGATCCGGCGGACGACCTGATGTCCGAGCTGGTGGCAATGGAGGACCAGGCGGAACGGCTCGACCGTGACGAACTCGTCGCCCTCGTTCAACTGCTGTTGATCGCAGGGCAGGAGACGACCGTCGACCTGATCGTCAACGGCATCCGGCTGCTGCTCACCCACCCGCCCCAGTGGCAGGCGCTGAGGGAGCAACCGGCGTTGGCGGCTGCGGTCGTCGAGGAGACCCTCAGGTTCCGTGGACCGGTCGAGATCGTGCCGCCCCGCTTCGCCTTCCGCGACATCGAGATCGGTGGTGGGCGGATCCCGGCGTACGACCGGGTGGGACTGTCGCTGTGGGGCGCCAACCGTGACCCCGCGGTCTTCGACCGGCCGCACGAATTCGACATCCACCGCGCCGACGTCCGCAAACACATCGCGTTCGGGTACGGCATCCACTTCTGCCTGGGGGCTCACCTGGCGCGGCTGGAGAGCCGGATCATGTTCGAACGGATCGCGCAGGAGTTGCCCGACCTGCGACTCGCGGTCGACCCCCGGGCCGTCGACGCCTTCCGGCTGCACCGCAACGAGCTTCCGCTGTCTGTGTGAGGGAGAGCGGCAGCAGAACCGACCCGGTCACGCCCGGGGCGGACTGGAGCTGGCCCGCCGGACCAGCTCGGGAGAGAGCAGCATGTGTTCCGTCGGCTGACCGGTCGAGTCGATCTTGCCCAGCAGCATGTCGATGCTGCGTCGGCCCAGCTCGGCGAAGTCCTGACGAACGGTGGTCAGCGGCGGCAGGAAGTACTCCGAGTCGGGCATGCCGTCGAAGCCGACGACGCTGACGTCCTCGGGCACGCGCCGACCCGCCTCTTGGAGCGCGCGCAGCACGCCCAGGGCGATCTGATCGTTGGCGCAGAAGATCGCGGTCACGGTCGGGTCGGTGGCGAGCCTTTCGCCCTGCTCGTATCCCGATCGCGCATCCCACGCCTGCGGCCGCACCGGTGGCACGACCGCGCCGGCGGCGTACAGGGTGTCGCGCCAGCCGTCGACCCGCTCCACCGCCTCCGGCCAGTCCGCCGGACCGGCGACATGGTGCACGGTGGCATGGCCGAGGTCCAGCAGGTGCCGGGTGGCGAGCGCCGCGCCGACCCGATTGTCGACCCGGACCGTCGGGACACTGTCGTCACCGGCGCCGCCGCCCACACCCACGCAGGCCAGAACCGGCGCGACCTGTACGAGCGCGTGGGTGACCGCGGGCTTCGGCGAGATCGCGATGATGCCCTCGACCGACTGCTGCGCGAGGCGGTCGACGGCGTCGAGCACGGACTGCCGGTCGAGGCTGCGAACCGTCGCCACGCTGACGAAGTATCCGGCGGCGCGGGCGGCGTCCTCGATCGCATACAGCATCGAGGCCGGACCGAACAGGGTGCTCTCGAAGCCGACGATGCCGAGCGCCCCGGATCGTCGGGTGACCAGCGTGCGAGCGGCCAGGTTGCGCCGGTAGTTGAGCGCCTCCATGGCCTGGACGACGCGGTCTCTGGTCTCCTGCCGGACGTTCGGATGGTTGTTCAGCACCCGGGAGACGGTCTGGTGTGACACTCCAGCGAGCCGCGCGACGTCACGCATGACGGTGGCACGGGGCCGGTTCACGCTGCCGGTCCCCGCCTGACTCGGTAAGCCTCCCGGCGGCACCTGGTCCTACCTTCTGCTCGATGTCCCGGATCACTCTAACGTCACGGCGGTTGTATCTCACTCGCGTGCCGCGCCGGCGACCACCTCACGGCTGCCTCCGCGGTGAGTCCAACGGTTGCGGACGCCGTTGCCCGGGCGGGGCGGACGGGCCGGTGGACTCCCGCACCACCAGGCGGCAGGGCTGGCGGAGGACGCCGTGCGACGGTGTGCCGTCGAGCGCGGAGAACAGGTGCATGACCGCGCTCGCCCCGAGTTGCTCGAGATTGAGGTCCACGGTGGTCAGCGGCGGCCGGCAGTCGGTCGCGAAGTCCTCCCAGTTGTCGTAGCCGACGATGGCCACGTCGTCGGGGATGCGACGCCCGAGGTCGAGCAGTGTCTGCGCGACCCCGGTCGCGATCTGGTCGTTGCCGCAGAAGACGGCGTCGACGTCGGGATCGGCGCTGAGCAGTATGTGGGCGGCCTGCCGGCCCCAGCGCTGCGACCACTCGCCGTACAACGGTTCCCTGCCGGCCAGGGGCAGCCCGTGTTCCTCGAGTACGGCTCGCAGCCCGGTGACCCGGTCGCGGGCCGCCCGGTAGCTGTGCGGTCCGGTGACATGGGCGATCCGGCGCCGGCCCAGCGCCACGAGGTGCTCGGCGGCGAGCCGGGCACCACCTTCGTCGTCGGCCAGTAGGGAGACGTCGTCCGGGTCTGCGGACTCGCCGTAGACGTAGACGACGGGGACCGGGATGTCGCGGGTCAACGACGGTCGGATGTCGTTGCTGTCGCCCAGCACGATGAACCCGTCCACCCGGCGGGCGAGCAGCGTCCGGATGTAGTGCTGGCGGCGGATGGCGTCGCCGCGCGCGTCGCAGAGCAGGACCGACATCTGTTCGTTGCCGAGCGCGTTCTCCGCGCCCAGCAGGATCGGCATGGAGAAGCGGCCGCCGAGCTCGTCGGTGAGCAGGCCGATGGTGCGGGTGCGGCCGGAGATCAGCCCGCGCGCGAGCGCATTGGGCTGGAAGGACAACTCGCTCGCCGCTCTGAGCACCCGCTCCCGCGTCGCCGGCGCGACCTCACCGCGGTCGTTGAGCGCCTTCGAGGCGGTGGCGACGGAGACGCCGGCCAGACGTGCGACGTCGCTCAACGTCACCGCCTGCGTGCGATGCCTTGCCATCGAAACCCTTTCGACGTGCTGTTTCGGAATCGATATCAAGCTTAGCGGTCCACAGTACGCCTTCCAGGTCGCCTGGGTGTTACCTGACAGGCCTCTTGCCGAAAAGGTTTTCGTAAGACAGGCTGAGCAGCACCTGGACCCGGGGGCGCGGGGCGGGACCCGGTGCTGGCTGAATCGTGCTCCGACGACCGGCGATACGACCCCGGCCCGATGCCGGCCGCCGTCAGGGCCGCCGGAGCGGAACCGGCGGGCACCGAAGGTGAGCTTCCGCCGGTGTCACCCCAGGGATGGCATCTCGCGCAGGGCGGGAATCACGGACGTCTCCTCGAAGTCGAGGTGCTCGAGCAGATTCCTCGATGCGGTCGAGCAGATCGGCGACCTCGCGATGGTCGGACTCGAGTCGGTCCACCGTCCGCCCAGATCGGGATTCGCCCGCCGCAGCGCGGGGAAGAGCATCACGCTCTCCAGCGAGTGGTGGTGATGGACGAACTGGCAGTGGTGCAGGCAGTTGACCTCGAGCTGGAAGAGCGGCCCGCGGGTCTGCAGGTCGAAGCTGGCAACCGACCGGTGGACCGCGACCGACGCGGGTGACGTCCGGTCACCCGGCTCGCTCGTCCTCCGCCCGCATACCGTGCAGGTCGTAGCTGTGGTCGCCGGCCTCGAGCCGGGCTCGCAGACTCGTCTCCCGTTCGATCCGGGCACGCGTCGCGGCGGCCACGTCGGCCGCGCCGCTCCGCGCCACGACCACGGCCCCGTCGGCGTCGAGCACCACGACGTCCCCGGGGTCGACGGTCGCGCCGCCCACCAGTACCGGGACGTCGAGCGCGCCCCGTTCGCGCTTGGTGGCCCCACGCACCCGGGTCCACCGGGCCCATATCGGCAGGCCGAGTTCCCGCAGCTCGTCCACGTCGCGTACGGCGGCGTCCACCAGCACGCCGACCGCGCCCGCCACCTTGGCCTGGGTGGCGAGCAGCTCGCCGACCAGGGCCACCGGGGCCGGTCGCGGCATCGTGAGTACGAGCACCTCGCCGAGGCGCAGTCGGGTCATCGCCTCGTGCACGGTCCGGTTGTCGTCCTGACCGCACAGGACCGTACGGGCCGGGCCCGCGACCCGCGTGCCCGGCACGATCCGCACCAGATCGGCGTCGATCAGACCTCGCCGGCCCCCGGCCTCGTAGACGGTCGCCACCCCGGCCGCGGCCAGCGTCGCGATCACCGCCGGGTCCACGGCGGCCGACGCGTCACCGGTCCCGCTCACAGCGAACCCACCACATTCGGGATCAGCCGCTGGAAGGCCTCCGCCTGCCGGACGGATGCGTCGCCGGTGACCCGGCGGGCGTGGTTGCCCCGTTGATCTGCCCGCTGCGTGTAGTACTCGCGGAGGTAACCCTGGGCGCTCATCGCCGCCATCGCCTCCTGCTTGGCCGGCATCACGTCGGTTATGTCGACGAAGACGGTGGGAACGAACCCGCACAGCTCCGGCTGGTGCGGCTCGAAGACCAGGAACTGCGAGGGCGGGGCGGTCTTGAACCCGCTGGACACTCCGGCGCCGGCGGTGAGTTGCCGTGCGGTCGCCACCGTGGCGTGCGCCACCGGGTGATCGGGGTTGAACGGATCGCGGTCCGGGTGGGTGAGCACCACGTGCGGGGCGTACTCCCGCATCAGCCCGGCCAGCCGGTCGACGTCCTCGTCCCGGATCCGCAGCGGGTAGTCGCCCAGATCGAACGCCTCGAACGTCGCGCCGACCGCGGCCGCGGCTCGTTCCGCCTCGGCGTGCCGCAACCGCTTGACGTTCTCGACCGTCTGGTGCGGCTCCTTCCAGAGCTCGCCGGACTCACCCCGCTCGCCGTAGGAGAGCGCCAGCACGATGGCCTCACCCCCGGCCGCGGTGTGCTTGGCGACCGCACCGGCGGCCCGCCACACGAAGTCGGCCGAGTGCGCGCCCACCACCAGCATCCGTCGCGCGGTCATGCGGGCACCGCCGCCCTCGGCATCGCCACCCGGCGCGAGTTGACCACCGCCATGGTGTGAACCTCATCCTCGGTGAAGCCGGCCTCGAGCAGCCGGTCGGCGAAGAGGGCCAAGCCGTCCTCGACGGGCGGGTTGAACGGCTGCCCCAGGTCGCTGGAGAGGACCGAGTGCTCCACGCCGACGGCCCGGATGTTGGCGAACAGGTCCGCCCAGGCGACCTTGCCCGTGTGCGGCGTGGTGAAGCAGCGTTCCAGCAGCGCGCCCGCGTCGGCCAGCGCCCGCTGTTGCGCCAGCGGCAACCGCTGCGACGTGAACTCCGGATGGGTGACCACGATGCGGCGTACCCCCTCGGCGTTTGCGGCCCGGACCAGGGCGAGGATCTCGACGCCGCTCAGATGCCCGGTGGCGAGCGCCATGTCGTGCCGGGCGACCACCCTCAGCACCTGGCGTACGCGGTCGAGCACCACGCCTTCGTCGTCGACCACCTCGACGACGTCCGGGACGATGCCCTGGGCGTGCAGGCCGGCCTGGAACGCGCCCCACATCGCCGGCTTGGCGCCCGGCAGGTCGGTGGCGGTGCTGCGACGCTGGTTGCCCGAGTCGACAGTGGGCAGCCAGACGATCCGGGCGCCCAGCCGTCCGGCGACCTCGACGGCGGCCGGGTTGATGCCGCCCATGGCGCCGTTGAGGGTGATCGCGCCGAGGACGTCGACGTCGGGCACCACCTTGCGGACCACGGCGGCCCGTTCGGCGGTCGTCACGTAGTGGGACTTGAGGACGAAGCCGGCAAGCCCGACCTCCGCGCACCGGTGCGCCAGGTCCACGTCATCGATCCGGCGCGGCATCACATCGGGGGCCACGTGCACGTGTGTGTCGTAGGCCCCGGAGACCAGGGCGCGAGCGCGCGAAGACGGGGCGGGGTGCGCAGACATGCGGCTCCTTCGGGTGTGCGCCACAGGGGTCGGCCCGGACCGGACGAACGACGCCGGGCGACCGGACGGGCCGGTCGGGCGCGCGGAGCCGAAGCCGCTCGGCCGAGATGGCGTCGCGTTGCTGACAGGATTCCGGCCCGGCCATCCAATGTCAACGATGCAATGACCTGCCCAAAGCCTTTGTGTAGCAGCCGATCCGCAGCGATCTGGCGGATCTCTGCGGTGACAGTTGTGATCCGGGTCATCTACGCTTCCCGATCGATGGGTCCCGGACGCGAGTCGCGCCGGCCCCTCCGGATGCCGCCGGCGCGGGTGTGCCGGGGCCGCCCGCCGACGCTCGAAGCTGGAGGCATGGATGATCAGGCGCACTCGCGCAGTCGTGGCGACGCTGTTGGCCACGGCTCTCGCCGTGACGGGTTGCGGCGGCTCCGACGGTGGCGACGACGACGCGGCCGGCAAGGAGACCGACAAGGTCGCCTACATCACCGCGTTCGGTGCCGTGGGCCGGGACGCGTTCGCCTGGGTGGCCAAGGAGAAGGGCTATTTCGCCGAGGCCGGCATCGAGGTCGACATCAAGGAGGGCGCCGGCAACCAGCAGAACCTGACCGCGCTGAAGGCCGGTCAGGTCCAGTTCGCGGCACTCGACTTCACCGGCGCGGTGATCCAGGCCGGCAAGGGTGAGTTCACCGACTGGCGGGCGGTCGCCGCCGTGCATCAGCAGACGCTGATCTCGGTGATGACCACCAGGGACACCAACATCACCACACCGAAGGACCTGCAGGGAAAGACGATGGCGACCGGCGCCGGCTCGGTGACCGAGCTGCTCTTTCCGGCGTACGCCAAGCTGGCCGGACTCGACCCGGCGACCGTGAAGATCGAGGGCGTGCAGGCGACCGCCCTCAACGGGCTCATGGCGGGCCGGAAGGTCGACGCCCTCGGCACCTTCCTGCTCAGTCGCGGCGCTCTCGAGACGGCCGCGAAGAAGGAGGTCGTGATCCTGCCGTACAGCGACTATCTGAAGGACCTGTTCGGCAACGCGGTCATCACCACTCCGGCGCTCATCGAGAAGGACCCGGACCTGGTGCGGCGGTTCACCACCGCGGTGCTCAAGGGGCTCGCGTACAGCATCGAGCATCCGGACGAGGCGGCGACGATCCTCAACAAGGTGAAGCCGACCTACACAATGGCGGCGGGCAGGAGCGAGATCGAGGTGATGACGCCGCACGTCCGCCCTGCCGACGGCGCGCCCATCGGGTTCATGGACGAGGCACGGGTGGCCAGCACCATCGCCGTACTTCAGAGCGCCGGCCTGATCGGGCCGGGACTCGAAGCGTCGCAGGTGGTCGACTTCAGCTTCGTGAAGCCCTGAGTGACCGACAACCTCGCACCGTCGCAGCGTTGGCGAAGCGTCGGCCTGCCCGCGCTGGGCGCCGTCCTGGCGGTCACCCTCTGGTGGCTGGTCACCTGGGCCTTCGACATCGACCCCTTCTTCCTGCCCGCGCCCATGGACGTGGTCGACGCGTTCCTCCGGCTCCCCGGTTACCTCGCCGAGCAGGCCTGGGTGACCTTCCTCGAAACGATCATCGGGTTCGGGATCGCCGCGGTGGGCGGGCTCCTGCTCGCCGTCCTGCTCGCCGCGTCCCGGACGGTCGAGCGGATGACCCTTCCCTTCATCGCCGGGATCAACGCGGTGCCGAAGGTGGCGCTCGCGCCCCTGCTGCTCGTCTGGATCGGCTTCGGGTACGAGACCAAAGTCGTGATGGTCGTCCTGCTCTGCTTCTTCCCGATCCTGGTCTCGACCATGGCCGGGCTCACCTCGACCCCCAGCGACCTCGGCGAACTCGCCCGCTCCCTCTCCGCCAACTGGTGGCAGACCTTCGTGAAGGTGCGGCTTCCGTGGGCGCTGCCGCAACTCTTCGTCGGGCTGAAGGTGGCGACCTCGCTGGCCATCATCGGCGCGATCATCGGCGAGGTGATCAACCCGGAGGCCGGACTGGGCTCGGTGATCGCCAGCTCCGGCCAGTCCGCCGACACCCCGCTCGCCTTCGCCGCGCTGACCATGCTCGCCGTGATGGGCGCGGTCCTGTTCTACCTGATGGCCGGCCTCGAGCGACTGCTCGCGCCCTGGGCGAAGGCGATCACGTCCTGATCCGCGCACGCCCGGCGACAGCGTGCGTACCCGCCGGCGACCCTCCTGCGGCGACCCCCCCCCGACCGGGTGGGCCGGACCCGGCAGCGGGTGAGCCGGGCCGCAGGAGAAAGATGGCGCCATGACCCACCCTGCTCCCGTTACCGCACTTCCCAGGCGCGTGGTCGTCACCGGGGCCACCGGCAAGCTCGGACGCGCCGTGGTGGCGCACCTACGCGACGTGGGCGTCGACGTGCTCGCCGTCGACCGCGCCGCCGGGGGAGACCCCCGCGACGT
This sequence comes from Micromonospora sp. NPDC005367, assembly GCF_040606825.1. Lineage (NCBI taxonomy): Bacteria > Bacillati > Actinomycetota > Actinomycetes > Micromonosporales > Micromonosporaceae > Micromonospora > Micromonospora sp. NPDC005367. Next base: position 9,588 of record NZ_JBEXFP010000067.1, read on the forward strand.
CGGCGGCGAGTTCCTCCAAGCCGACCTGACCGACTACGGGCAGGTGCTGGAGGCCCTTCTCGGTGGCGCCGACGAACACGGCGGCACTGTCGACGCGGTCGTGCACCTGGCCGCGATCCCGGCCCCCGGGCTGCTGCCCAACGCGACGACCTTCGCCAACAACTCGTCCGCGACGTACAACGTCTTCGCCGGCGCCAGGGCGGCGGGCATCAAGCGGGTGGTCTACGCGTCGAGCGAGACGGTGCTCGGCCTGCCGTTCGACACCCCGCCGCCGTACGCGCCCGTGGACGAGGAGTACGCGCCGCGCCCGGAGTCGACGTACTCGCTGAACAAGGCGCTCGAGGAGGAGATGGCGGGGCACTTCTGTCGTTGGGACCCCGAGCTGACCATGCTGGGCCTGCGGTTCTCCAACGTGATGGACGTCGAGGACTACGCCCGGTTCCCGTCCTTCGACGCGGACCCTCGCCTGCGCCGGTGGAACCTGTGGGGCTACATCGACGCTCGCGACGGCGCCCAGGCCGTCGAACGGGCACTCGCGTACGACCGGCCCGGCGCCGAGGTGTTCATCATCGCCAACGCCGACACCGTCATGAGCAGGTCCAGCGCCGACCTCATGAGCGAGGTCTACCCGGATGTCGAGATCCGTAAGGAACTCGGCGAGCACGAGACCCTGCTCAGCATCGACAAGGCGCGCCGGATGCTCGGCTACGAGCCCCGGCACACGTGGCGCAACCACGTGAGCTGACGGCCGGGCCGGGCGGGGGATCCCGGCGCACGTCCAGCGGGAGGACGCCGGCTTCAGAGGGCGGAGGCGGGTGACGGGGCGACGCTCACACCTCGGGCAGCCCGACGTAGTTCTCCGCCAGACTGGTGGCGTAGGCGGGCGAGGTGACGACGTACCGCAGCGTCGCGGCCCGCAGCTTCGCCTCGTACGGGTCGTCCTTCTCCAGCCGGTGCAGCATCGAGGTCATCCACCAGGAGAAGTGCTGGGCCCGCCATACGCGGCGCAGCGCGGCGGCCGAGTAACCCGCCAGCAGGTCGGTCCGGTGTTGCCCGTACCAGGCGGCGAAGGCGTCGCCGAGCAGCGCGACGTCGGCGAGGGCAAGGTTCATGCCCTTCGCTCCGGTCGGTGGGACGATGTGGACGGCGTCGCCGGCCAGGAACAGCCGTTCCCACTGCATCGGCTCGACCACGAAGCTGCGCATCGGAGTGATCGACTTCTCCAGGACGGGCCCCTCGTTGAGCGACCAGCCCGCGACGGTCTCCAGCCGCGTACGTAGCTCCGCCCAGATCCGCTCGTCCGGCCACGCGGCGATGTCCTCGTCCGGGGCGACCTGAAGGTACAGGCGGGAGATCTCGGGCGATCGGAGGCTGTACAGGGCGAAGCCCCGTTCGTGGTTGGCGTAGACGAGTTCGTCCACCGCCGGGGGAGCGGCGGCGAGCACGCCCAGCCAGGCGAACGGGTACGTCCGCTCGTAGGTCCGTAGCACCCCGTCCGGCACCGCGCCGCGGCTGACGCCGTGGAACCCGTCGCAGCCGGCCACGAAGTCGCACTGCAATTGCTCGTCCCGTCCGTCGCGGCGGAAGTGGATGACCGGCGAATCCGAGTCGAGACCCGCCAGGCGTACGGCCTCGGCCTCGAAGAGGATCGAACCGCCGGCCGCGAGCCGGGCCGCGATGAGGTCCTTGACCACCTCCTGCTGCCCGTAAACGGTGATCGCCCGCCCGGTGAGCTCCGTCATCGGCACCCGGTGTGACTCCCCGTCGAAGCGCAGCTCGATGCCCTCGTGCCGCATCGCCTCCCGCTGGAGCCGCTCGGCGATCCCGGTGCGGCGGAGCAGATCCACCGAACCCTGTTCGAGAACTCCCGCGCGAACCCGGTGCTCGACGTACTCCCGGCTGCGGCACTCCAGCACCACGGACTCGATGCCGTGCAGGTGCAGCAGGTGCGACAGCATGAGTCCCGCCGGTCCCGCTCCCACGATGCCGACCTGGGTACGCATCCTTCGTGTCCTCCTCGTCCGATGTTCCGGTGCCGTCGTCGGCCGCGTGCCGTCGTTGATCGCGTTTCGTCGTCGTCGTCGTCGCTCGCGTCTGCGGCCGCGTCACACCTGCCGGTCGCGTCCGGCGGTGAGCGCGGCCACCGCCATCACCACCACCGCGACGCACAGGGCGCCGAGCGGCAGCACCCAACCGCCGGAGCCGTCCCGTAGCAGCCCGACGAGCAGCGGCCCGGTCGCGCCCAGCAGGTAACCGACGGACTGCACCGTGCCGGACAGGTCGCGGGCCGATTCCGGCGTACGGGCCCGCAGCACGAGCAGCGCCAGCGCCAGACCGATCCCCGCACCCTGCGCCAGGCCGCCCACCGCGGCCCAGAGCAGGTACAACGCCGGCACGCCGAGCAGCCCGAGCAGGCAGACCGCCCAGGTGGCGCAGACCAGCAGGCCGAGCCCGCGCTGGTCGCGCGATCGGGTCGCGAGCGCCGGAGTGAGCACCGCGGTGGCGATGCCGAGCAGATTGAACAGGGCGAGCGCCCAGCCGGCGTCGGCGGCGGAGACGCCCTCGTCGCGCAGCAGCGTGGGTAGCCAGGCGAGCATCGCGTAGTAGGTCAGCGACTGCATCCCCATGAACGTGGCGAGCGCCCAGGTGACCGGGGAGCGCAGGAGTGCCGTCACGTTCCGCGCGAGCGTGGGCGCGCGGTGCCGCCGGCGCAGTTGAGGTAGCCAGAGGGCCGCCGCGACCGCCGCGGGTGCGCCGACCACGAGCAGTGCGCCCCGCCAGCCCCACCCGCCGTGGGCCAGTGGGGCGGTGACGGCCGCCGCGAGGGCGGCACCGCCGGTCAACGCGGCAGTCGTCAGGGCGGTGACCGAGCCCTGCCGCTGCGGGAAGTCCTGTTTCACGACGCTGGGAACCAACACGTTCCCGACCGTGATGCCGGCGCCGATCAGTACGGTGCCGGTGATCATCCACCAGATCCCCGGTGCCGTACGCACCAGACTGCCGACGACGATGCCGAGCATCGCCACCAGCAGCGCTCGCTCGACGCCGACCCGGCTTCCGAGCAGCGCGGCGGCCGGGGAGAGCAGCCCGAAGCACAGCACCGGCAGGGTGGTGAGCAGCCCGGCCGTGCCGCTGCCCAGCCCCAGGTCGAGCCGTACGTCCGGCAGGAGCGGAGCGAGGCCGGCGATCGCCGCGCGCAGGTTGAGCGCCAGCAGCACGATGCCGAGCAGGGTGAGCGGCCCGGCCGGCCGACCCGGCGGGCCGGTCCTGGCCGGGTGGTCGCCCACATGCGACTGGCTGCGTACCATCGTCAGACGCCTGCCCCGCCCGCCACGGACGTCTCCCCGTCACCCGACATCAGAACGGGTACCGGGTGATGTCGCCCTGCACGGTCAGCCACTGCGTCTCGGTGAACGCCTCGATGTTGGCCGCCGCCCCGCCGAACCGGGAGCCGGTGCCGGACGCCCCGACACCGCCGAACGGCGCCACCGCCTCATCGCTGACCGTCTGGTCGTTGATGTGCACGATCCCGCTGGGGATGCGTTCGGCCAGTGCCATCGCCTTCATCACGTCGCGACTCAGGATGCCCAGGGACAACCCGTACTCGGTCTGCCCGGCCAGGGTCGCGGCCTCGTCCAGATCGGAGAAGGCGATCACCGGTGCGACCGGGCCGAAGACCTCCTGGGCGTACGCCGGTGAATCGATCGCGACGTCGGCGAGCACGGTCGGGCGATAGAAGAGCCCGTAGTACCTTCCGCCGGCGGCGAGACGGGCACCCGCGTCGACGCTCGCCGTGACCAATGTGTGGATCTTGTCGCGTTGCCGCTCGTCGATGAGTGGTCCGAGCGCCACCTGTTCCTTGGCCGGGTCACCGACCGGCAGCTGGTCCGCCTTCTCGGCCAACTGCTCGACGTACCTCTCGGCGACGCTCTCGTGCACCAGGTGCCGGCCGGTGGTCATGCAGATCTGCCCCTGGTGCAGGAACGACCCCCAGGCCCCGGCCGAGACGGCGAGGCCCAGGTCGGCGTCATCGAGCACGATCAGCGCCGAGTTGCCGCCGAGCTCCAGGTGCGCCCGCTTGAGGTGACGGGCGGCGGCCTCGCCGACCCGGCGGCCGGCGGCGGTCGAACCGGTGAAACTGACCACCCGTACGTGGGGGTCCGCCACCATCGCCTCGCCCGCGTCGGCCTCACCGGGCAGGACGTGCAGCAACCCCGCGGGCAGGCCGGCCTCCTCGAAGACACGTGCGATCGAGACGCCCCCGGAGACGGCGGTGCGAGCATCCGGCTTGAGCACCACCGCATTGCCCAGGGCCAGTGCCGGAGCGACGGAACGGATCGCCAGCACCAGCGGGAAGTTGAACGGCGCGATGACGCCGACCACACCGACCGGCAACCGGCGTGCCAGGCTCAGCCGCGGCTGAGCGCTGGCGAGGATCTCGCCCAGCGGCCGCGACGCGAGCGCGGCTGCCTCGTAGCACTCCTGCGCCGCGGTGTCGGTCTCGACGCCGGCCTTCGGCGGGATGGACCCCGCCTCGCGTACGAGCCATTCGCCGATCCCGGCGGCGTGCTGGGCGAACAACTGCCCGGCCCGGCGCAGAACAGCGGCGCGTTCCAGATAGCTGGTCGCGGCCCAGGCGCGTTGCGCCTCGGCGGCCCGCGCACAGGCACGCGCCACGTCGCCGGCGTTCGCCACCCCGATCCGGCCGATCTCCTCCCGATTCGCGGGCGAGAGTACGGCCCGGGTGCCGCCGGCCGCCTCCACCCAGCCGTCGCTGTAGAGCATGCCCTGCCACGTCGCCGTGTCGAGCAGTGTCATGGCGGTCCTCTCGGGTAGGGCGCGCTGCCGCGCCGAAGGGGTCAGGGTTCGAAACCTCGTTCGATACGGACGGGCACGTCGAGCAGGAGCGGCTCGACGCGACCGGGAAGCGTCGGGACGACCTCGTCGAGGACCGCCAGCAGGTCCGCGTGGTCGCTCACCCGGCGGGCCGGGCAGCCGAGGGCCTGAGCCAGGCCGTGCACCGACACGTCGTCGAAGGCGGGCCAGGGTGCCTTCCCACCGGCCCGATCGGCGAGCCGGTCCATGACCGCGTACCGGCCGTTGGAGAGCACCACGAAGAGCGCTCCGCAGCCGTACCGGGCGGCACTCCACAGACCCTGGATGCCGTAGAGCGACGAGCCGTCGCCGAGCACGGCGACGACCGGCCGAGTCGGATCACCCATGCGCAGTCCCGCGGCGGCCGGCAGCCCGAAACCGAGGCCGCCCATGGCCGCGCTGACGAACCCGCGCGGCTCCCGGGCGGGCAGCAGCCGGTGCAGCTCGGGCCGGGTCGACGGGGTCTCCTCGACCAGCACGACGTCGCGGGGCAGCCGCTCGGCGAGCGCGGCGAACACGTGCCGGGCCCGCATCGGCTCGCCGGGGGCGGGCGGATCGACCGGCTCGGGGTGTACCGCGGCCACCGCCGCGCCCGCCGGCCGGGGCGTGATCCGGTCGGCGACAGCCGCGCAGAGCGTCGCCGGATCGGCGAGCACGGCGAGGTCCGCCCGGCTGTGGTGCAACTCGTCCGGGTCGTCGGAGACCACCGCCACGGTGAGTCCGTCCGGCACCAGCGGCCCCGGCTCGTACGGGTACTGCCGGAACGCGCCGGTGCCGACGACGAGCGCCACGTCGTGCCCGGTGAGCACGGATCGCAGCCGGGACCGGCCGGCGGGCAGGTGCCCCGCGAACCGCGGATGGTCCTGCGGGAAGCCGGCGCGGGCGCCGAACGCCTCCTGCCAGACCGGCGCGCCGAGCCGCTCCACCAGCGAAACCAGCGCGTTCCAGGTGGCCCGGTCGTCGGCACCGGCGCCGACCACCAGCACCGGATTCGCCGCGTCGTCGAGCAGGCCGGCCAGCTCGTCCGCGGCCGGCCCGGACGCCGACCTAGCACGCCGTACGGTCCTCGGCGCGGCCAGCCCGAGAGCCGGGTCGACCCGCGCCGACCAGTCGTCCATCGGCACCACGACGATCGCGGGGCCGCGATGCTGGACCGCCTCGTGCCACGCCCGGCGCACCGCCGCCGGCACGTCCTGTGCCAGGACCGGCTGGTTCACCCAGACCGGGTACGGCCCGGCGAGCCCGTCGAGGCGACCGGCGAGGAACGGTTCCAGCGCCAGGTGACGACGGTCCTGCTGGCCGACCACGACGACCAGCGGAGCCCGGTTGACCCGTGCGGTGGCGAGCGCGCCGACGGCGTTGCCGAGCCCGGCGGTGGTGTGCAGATTGACGAACGCCGGGCGGCCGGTCGCGATCGCGTGGCCGGTGGCCATACCGACCACCGACCCCTCGTGCAGGGCGAGGACGAACTCCAGGTCGTCCGGCAGGTCGGCGAGGAAGGCCACCTCGGTGGAGCCCGGGTTGGCGAAGACGCGGTGCATCCCGCACTGTCGCAGGACGTCGAGGGTGGCCTCGCGGACGCTGCTCATTCGACCACCGACGCTCCGCTGCGCTGCTTGGCCCGTTGGATCTGCTCGAACACGTGCCCGCGCAGCTCGGTGAAGCGGGCCGACGAACGGGTGGTGAGCTGGTCGCGCTGTGCCGGCAGGTCGATGGTTACGTCGTCGAGCACCACTGTCGGCGACGACGAGAGCACCAGCACCCGCCGGCCCAGGTAGACGGCCTCGTCGATGTCGTGTGTGACGAACAGCGTGGTGACGCCGAGCCGCTGCCACAGCGAGCGGACGAGGTCCTCCAGGTCGGCCCGGGTCTGCGCGTCGACGGCGGCGAACGGCTCGTCCATCAGCAGGATGTGCGGCTCGTACGCGATGGCCCGGGCGATGGCGACCCGCTGTTGCATGCCTCCGGAGAGCTGCCACGGGTACGCGCCGTGCACGTCGCCGAGTCCGACGGCGCTCAGCGCCTGGTGGACCAGTTCCTCCCGGCGTGCCTTCGGCAGCTTCTTCTGCTTGAGCGGCAGCTCGACGTTCTTCCGGACGGTCATCCAGGGGAAGAGGCTGCGACCGTACTCCTGGAACACCACCGCCATGCCCGGCGGCGGTCCGTCGACCGACTCGCCTTCGAGGACCACCTCGCCGGAGGTCGGCGCCAGCAGGCCGGCGATGCACTTGAGCAGCGTGGTCTTGCCGGCGCCGGACGGGCCGACCACGCAGACCAGGTCACCTCTGGCGACGGTGAAGGTCAGGTCGCGTACGGCCTCCACCGAGCGGCCGCGTCCCTCGTACACCTTGCGTACCCCGCGGACGTCCAGCAGGATCTCGGTCCGCGGGCCGGCGGCTGTCTGCGTCTGGCTCATGGCACTCATCGACTCCCACCTCGCTGCGCTTGGCGCAGGCCGAAATACCAGCTGAGGACGCGTTTTTCGAACACCCGCATGAGCGTGGCGAGCAGGAAACCGAGCAGGCCGAGCAGAAGGATGCCGGTCCACATCTCGGTGACGGCGAACGTGCGCTGGAACTGGATGATGCTGAAGCCGAGGCCGTTGCTGGCGGCGAACATCTCGCTGATGACCATGAGGATGATCCCGATCGACAGGCCCTGCCGCAGTCCGGTGACGATCTGCGGGCTCGCCGACCGGACGACCAGGTGCCACAGCCGGGCCGGCCCGCGTAGGCCGTAGCAGCGGGAGGTCTCCACGAGCACCTCGTCGACGGCGCGCACGCCCTCGACGGTGTTCAGCAGGATCGGCCAGAGGCAACCGGAGAGGATCACCAGCACCTTCATGGTGTCGCCGATCCCGGCGAAGAGCATCAGCACCGGCACGAGCACCGGTGGCGGGATCGCCCGCAGGAACTCCAGCACTGGCTCGCAGGCGGCCCGAAGCCGGCGGGACGACCCGATCGCGACTCCGAGCGACACGCCCAGGGCCACCGCCAGCAGGAAGCCACCGAGCAGGCGCAGCAGGCTCGGCAGGACGTCCACGCTCAGCCGGTCGGTGCGCAGCCACACGTCGTCGACGGCGGCGAGGATCTCCGACAGCGGTGGCAGGTAGTAGCTCTCACTGTCGGCGGTGAGGATCCACCAGAGGGCGAGCAGGGCGGCGGGCAGCGCGAGGGCCGCCGCGACGGCGCGGGTGACGCGGCCGGCGAGTCTCAAGCGGCCACCTCCCGCCGTAGCGACGGGTGCCAGGACAGCAGCCATCGTTCCAGTCGCCGGGCAAGTAGGTTGACCGCGACGCCGAGCAGCCCGGTCACTACGACCAGCGCGTACATCCGGGCGACGGCGCCGCCGGACTGCGCCACGCCGATCTCGTTGCCCAGGCCGGGGGCGCCGATGACGAGTTCGGCGGTGATGGCCAGGATCAGCGCGACGGCGGCGGCGAGGCGAACCCCGGTGAGCACGTACGGCAGGGCGGTCGGCCAGGTGACGTACCGGGTGCGGGCCCAGCGGCCCAGCCCGAAGGTGCGGGCGGTCTCGCTCGCGACGGGGTCGACGTCCTGTACCCCGTAGAGCACCTGGACCAGGACCTGCCAGAACGACGCGTACACGACCAGCAGCAGCACGGAGCGCAGGTCGGTGCCGAAGGCCAGGACGGCCAGCGGAATGAGCGCCACCGACGGGATGGGCCGGAGGAACTCGATGGTCGAGGCGGTGAACTCCCGCAGCACGGGGAGCGTGCCGATGACGAACCCGACGGTGATCCCGAGGAGCACCGCGATGGACAGCCCGACGAACCAGCCGCGGACGGTGTCGCCGAGAGCCGTCCAGAATTCGGCCTCCCCGACGAGTTCGACGAGGGCCGTGCCGATCCGGCTGATCGGAGGCAGGTAGTCCGCCGAGACCAGGCCGATGCGCGGCACCGCTTCGAGCGACGCGAGGAACGCGGCGAAGCCGACGACGCCCAGCAGGGCGTTGCCTCCGGTCAGCCGACCGACCTTGCCGGCCCGGGAGCTCCGGGCCGGCGCGGCGCGGGTGGCCGCCGAGGTCACGGAAGCAGCTCCGCCACGTCGACCTTCTCGGTGACCAGGCCGTCGGTGAGCATCAGGTCGGCCAGCGTCTGGACGGACTCCCGGTTGATCTGTCCCGACCAGGCCGGAAGGGTCATCTTCTCGGCGACCGCGGGGTCGATCTTCGTGTACGTCAGCAGCACCTTCCGTGCCTCGTCCGGGTGCTCCTGGGCGTACTTCAGCGACTTCTCGATCGCGGCGGTGAAGCGCTTGGTGAGGTCCGCCTTCTGCTGGATCGTCTTCTCGGTGGTGAAGTAGGCGGCGATGGTCAGGTTCGGCGCGGCGTCGACGAAGTTGGACGCGATGACCCGGGCGCCCTGGTCCTGAGCCACGGTGAAGAACGGCTCGACGATCCAGGCCGCGTCCACCCGCTTCGCGTCGACGGCCGCCGGCATGTCCGGGAACGGCAGCTCGACGAACTTGACCGACGACGGGTCGCCGCCGGCCTTGCGGATCGAGGCGCGGACCGTGGTGTCGCCGATGTTCTTGAGGTTGTTGACGGCGACGGTCTTGCCGGCGAGCTCGGCGGCGGTCGTGATGGGACTGTCCTTCGGCACGACGATCCCGCCGAAGTCCTTGCCCTGCTGACCCGTCGAGGAGTTGCCCTCCGCGATCGCCTTGAGCGGCAGCTTCTGCGAGCGGGCGACGATGAGCGACACCACGTTGCCGAAGGCGAAGTCGAACTCTCCGCTGACGACGCCGGGTACCGCGGCGGCGCCGCCGGTGGTGTTGACCACCTCGACCTCGATGCTCTGCTCGGCGAAGAAGCCCTTCTCGATGCCGAGATGCAGCGGCGCCACGTCCACGATCGGGATGGCGCCGACCTTGACCTTGGTGGTGCCCCCGGCCTGCGCGCCGGAGCCGCCGGCGTCGTCGGAGGTGCCGCAGGCCGTGGTGGCCGTGAGCAGGGCCGCGGCGGTGATGGCGCTGATGACAAGACGGCGCATGCAGGTACTCCCGCGTCCGGCGGTCCATCTTGGACCGGGGGGTGGTGGGCCTCCGTGCGGGGAGACCTCCGAGGGGATGTTCGCTAGCCGAACGGCTGTTCTCATCTGGAACGTTGGCACGTGACCTGCCTCACGTCAACGGGTCGTCGCGACATTTCTGCCCCCGGTCCGACGACCCGAGTCCGGTGTGGACGGTCATCGTTGACGGGAACCGTCGGTGGGCATTACGTTCGATATAAGTACGGCAGTCCGCATAGCGAACAGTCGACCATTCCCGGACCGCAGGAGGCGGTGAGGCCAATGGCGAAGCTCGTCTCGCTCTCCGACGGCGTCGCGGAGCTGGTCCATGACGGCGACGTGGTGGCACTGGAAGGTTTCACGCACCTCATCCCGTTCGCCGCCGGACACGAGATCATCCGCCAGGGACGACGCGACCTGACCCTGGTACGGATGACCCCGGACGTCATCTACGACCAGCTCATCGGCGCCGGCTGTGCCCGGCGCCTGGTCTTCTCCTGGGGCGGAAATCCCGGCGTCGGATCACTGCACCGCTTCCGGGACGCGGTGCAGAACTCCTGGCCGGGACCGCTCGAACTCGAGGAACACAGCCACGCCGGCATGGCGAACCGCTACGTGGCCGGAGCCTCCGGGCTGCCGTTCGCCGTCCTCCGCGGCTACACCGGCACCGACCTGCCCCGGCACACCACCAACATCCGCGCCATCACCTGCCCCTTCACCGGGCAGGCCCTCACCGCCGTTCCCGCACTACGCCCCGACGTGACGATCGTGCACGCGCAGCGCGCCGACCGCGCGGGCAACGTGCAGATGTGGGGCATCACCGGAGTCCAGAAGGAGGCCGTGCTCGCCGCGCACCGGTCGCTGGTCACCGTCGAGGAGATCGTCGACGAACTCGACCCCGTACCCGGGCAGGTCGTCCTGCCCGGCTGGGCGGTCACCGCGGTGGCCGAGGTGCCCGGCGGCTCCCACCCCTCCTACGCCCAGGGCTACTCCGTCCGGGACAACGACTTCTACGTCGAATGGGACGAGATAGGCCGCGACCGGGACGCCTTCCGGACCTGGATAGCGCGGCACGTGCTGAAGGCCGAGGCGAGCGCGTGAGCCCCGGCTACACCGCCGACGAGATGATGACCGTCGCCGCCGCCCGGCAGCTCCGCGACGGCACCGCCTGCTTCGTCGGGATCGGACTACCCAGCACCGCGGCGAACCTCGCCCGCGCCAGCCACGCCCCGAACCTCGTCCTCATCTACGAATCCGGTTGCCTCGGCGCGAAACCGGACCGGTTGCCGCTGTCCATCGGCGACGGTGTCCTGGCCGACACCGCCGACGCTGTGGTCTCCGTGCCGGAGGTGTTCAACTACTGGTTGCAGCCCGGGCGGATCGACGTCGGGTTCCTCGGCGCCGCACAGCTCGACCGGTACGGCAACCTCAACACCACGGTCATCGGCGGCGACTACGACGACCCGGCGGTCCGGCTGCCCGGCGCCGGCGGCGCTCCGGAGATCGCCGCCTCCTGCGGTGAGGTGGTCGTGATCGTCCGACAGAACCCGCGGACGTTCGTCGAGCGCGTCGACTTCGTCACCTCGTTCGGCTACGGCAGCGGGCCGGGGGACCGGAAACGACTCGGGCTGCGCGGCGGGGGCCCCCGCGTCGTCATCACCGACCTCGGCGTGCTCGAACCCGATCCGGTCAGCTGCGAGCTGACCCTGACCTGCCTGCACCCAGGCGTGAGCGTGGAGCAGGTACGGGCGGGCACCGGCTGGGACCTCGCCGTCGCCGAGCGGTTGGCCACGGGCGACCCGCCGACCGGGCGCGAACTGACAGTGCTGCGGGCGCTGGAGGCGACCAAGAGGGCAGCCCGTTGACCCCGCTCACAGGGAGACGAACATGACCCAGGACACCGTCGACCAGACCGGTAGCGGCCTGGTCCTGCCGCGGTACCGGCGTGACGACGTCGACGCGCACCCACCCCTGCTCAGCCCCGGCTACAAGTCGACGGCCGTGCGCGCGCCGCGGCAGCCGCTGACCTACCTGCCGCACCGGCTGACCGAGATCACCGGTCCGCTGCTCGGCGAGGGGCGGCTCGGCGAGCTCGACCACGACCTGACCCGCCAGCACGACGGCGAGCCGCAGGGCCAGCGGATCATCGTGCACGGCCGGGTCCTCGACGGCGACGGCCGACCGGTGCCACACACGCTGGTCGAGATCTGGCAGACGAACGCCGCCGGACGCTACCGCCACCCGGTGGACAACTGGCCGGCGCCGCTCGACCCCAACTTCGACGGGGTCGGCCGGACCCTGACCGATGAGCGGGGCCGCTACCGATTCGTCACCGTGCAGCCGGGCGCCTACCCGTGGCGCAACCACGACAACGCCTGGCGGCCGGCCCACATCCACTTCTCGCTCTTCGGCCGCGCGTTCACCCAGCGACTGGTGACCCAGATGTACTTCCCGGGTGACCCGCTCTTCTTCCAGGACCCGATCTTCAACTCGGTCCGCGACCCGAAGGCCCGCGAGCGGATGATCGCCCGGTACGACCACGCCGGCACCGTACCCGAGTGGGCGCCGGCGTACGAGTTCGACATCGTGCTGCGTGGCCGGGAGAGCACCCCCTTCGAGGACGAGGACGACGATGACTGAACGGCTGGGTGTCACCCCCGCGCAGACGGTAGGGCCGTTCCTGCACCTCGGCCTGCGCTGGCCCGACGGCCCGTACGTCGTACCGGAGGGCACGCCGGGCGCGTTCTGGATCCGCGGCCAGGTCTTCGACGGCACCGGGGCGCCGGTGGTCGACGCGCTGGTGGAGAGCTGGCAGGCCGACCCCGACGGCCGGTTCGACCACCCCGACGACCCCCGCGGCGCCCGGCCACCCGCCGTGCCGGGCTTCCGCGGGTTCGGACGCAGCGAGACCGACGCGCACGGCAGGTACGCCCTGCTGACCGTCAGACCGGGACCGCTGCCCGACCCGGACGGAGCCACCGAGGCACCACACCTGACGCTGTCCGTCTTCGCACGTGGACTCCTGCACCGCCTCGTCACCCGGCTCTACTTTCCGCACGAACCGGCGAACGCCACCGACCCGGTGCTGGGCAGCGTCGAGGAGAAACGGCGCGGCACGCTGCTCGCCGGCCCCGCGCCGGACGGGTTCCAGTTCGACATCCGTCTGCAGGGCGAGAATGAAACCGTCTTCTTCGCGGTCTGACACGCTGCTCGGCGGGCTCTCCGGCACCCCGGACGTCGACGCGGAACTCACCGACACGTCCCTGCTGCAGGCGATGCTCGACGCGGAGGCCGCGCTCGCCCGCGCCGCGGCGGACTGCGGCGTCGTGCCCACGTCGGCCGCCCACGCGATCGCCGCCCAGTGCCGCGCCGAGCGGTACGACCCCACGTCGCTCGGTCGGGCGGCCGACGACACCGGCAACCCGGTGGCGCCGCTGGTACGCGAGCTGACCGCCGCCGTGCCCGAGCACGCCCGACCCTGGGTGCATCTCGGGGCGACCAGCCAGGACATCCTCGACACCGCGCTGGCCCTGGTGACCAGGCGGGCGACCGAGCCGCTGCTGCGTCACCTCGACGCCGCCGCCGACGCCGCGGCCCGGCTGGCCGACACCCACCGGGCCACCGTGCTGGTCGCCCGGACGCTCGGGCAGCAGGCGGCGCCCACCACGTTCGGGCTCAAGGCCGCCGGCTGGCTGGTCGAACTGCTCGAGGCGCGGGCCAGGTCGCTCCGGGCGCGGGCGGCACTGCCGGCGCAGCTCGGCGGCGCGGTCGGCACACTTGCCGCGCTGGGATCCGCCGGTCCGGCGGTGTCCGAGCGGTACGCCGCGCATCTCGGACTCGCCGCGAGCCCGCTGCCCTGGCACACCCGCCGCCAGCCCGTGCTCGACCAGGCCGCCGCCCTCGGCGGGCTCCTCGCGGCCACCGGCAAGGTCGCGGTGGACGTCGGCCTGCTCGCCCGGACCGAGGTGGGTGAGGTGGCCGAGGGCGGACCCGGGCGGGGTGGCTCGTCAGCGATGCCGCACAAGCGCAACCCGGTCGACTCGGTCCTCGTCACCGCCGCGGCGCGGCGCGGCCCGGGGCTCGTCGCGACCCTGTTCACCGCCGCGGTTCAGGAACACGAACGGGCGGCGGGTGACTGGCACGCCGAATGGGAACCGCTGCTGGACCTGCTGCACGTCGCCGGCGGCGCCGCCGCCCGGTGCGCCCGGATGTTGGACGGGCTGCAGGTTCGTCCCGAGCGGATGCGGGCGAACCTCGACGCGACCGGCGGGCTCGTGCTGGCCGAGGCGGTCGCCGCGCGCCTGGCGCCCGCTCTCGGCCGTGGTGCGGCGGGTGACCTCGTCGCCCGCGCCGCGAACCGGTCCCCGTTCCGAGAGTCGCTGCTCACCGACCCGGACATCCGCGCCCACCTGTCCGAGCAGGAGATCGACGAGGCCCTCGACCCGTGCGGTTGGCTCGGGTCGGCCGACCGGTTCGTCGACCGCGCGCTCGCCGCCCACCGGGGGACGCAGTCGTGAGCAGCCGCCTGCACATCATCGTGGACGGGCCGGCCGACGCCCCCGTGCTCCTGCTCGGCGGTTCACTCGGCACCACCTGCGCCATGTGGGCGCCGCAGATGGCCGCGCTCGCCGAGCGGTTCCGGGTCATCCGTTACGACCACCTGGGCCACGGCCGCTCGGAGATGCCGGTCGGGCCGTACACGATGGACCTGCTCGGCGGGGAACTGCTGCGGCTCCTGGACGACCTCGGAGCCGCGCGTGTCGACTACGCGGGTCTGTCCCTCGGCGGCATGGTCGGCATGTGGTTCGCCGCGCACGCGCCCGACCGGCTGCGGCGGCTGGCGCTGCTCTGCACGTCCGCGTCGCTCGGCCCGTCCCAGGGTTGGCACGATCGGGCGGCGACGGTACGCGCCGACGGCGTCGCGGCGGTCGCCGACGCGGTGGTCGCACGTTGGTTCACCCCCGCCTACGCGGCGAGGAGACCGGACGTCGTCGACGCGCACCGGGCGATGCTCGCCGCCACGCCCGCGGACGGCTACGCGGCGTGTTGTGCGGCGATCGCCACCATGGACCTGCGGGACGACCTGCGCAGGATCGAGGCGCCGACGTTGGTGGTCGCGGGAGCTGACGACCCGGCCACGCCGGTGGAACACGCCCGCGCGATCGTCGAGCGGATCCCGCACGCACGGCTGGCCGTCGTCGAACGGGCGGCACACCTGGCCAACGTCGAGCAACCCGAGCGGGTGTGCCGGCTGCTGTTGGAGCACTTCGACGAGGAGTGGTGACTGTGGACGACCGCGATCGGCACGAGGCAGGCATGACGGTACGCCGGCAGGTGCTGGGCGACGCGCACGTCGACCGGGCGGTCGCCGGCACCGACGAGTTCACCGCCGACTTCCAGGACCTCATCACCCGCTACGCCTGGGGGGAGATCTGGACCCGGCCCGGTCTCGACCGGCGTACCCGCAGCTGCGTCACCCTCGCCGTGCTCGCGACCCTGCACCACGACGAGGAACTCGCCATGCACGTACGTGCCGCACTGCGGAACGGGTTGACGCCGGAGGAGGTCGGTGAGGTTCTGCTCCAGGTCGGCGTTTACGCTGGCGTACCGGCGGCGAATCGGGCTTTCAAGGTGGCCCGGGAGACCCTGCGGCAGGAGGACCAGTGAGCCGGCTTCAACCTCCCCTCGCCGCCACCCGGACCGCGAGCTCGGACGCGGCGACCGCCCACCGGCCGGTGCAGGTCGCGAAGGGCTCGCTGACCGACGAGACCGCACGATCTCCGGAGTTCGTCCAGTCGCTGGAACGCGGGCTCGCCGTCATCCGGGCCTTCGACGCCGAGCATCCCCAGCTCACGCTCAGTGACGTGGCCCGCACGACCGGGCTGACCCGGGCCGCCGCGCGCCGGTTCCTGCTCACCCTCGTCGAGTTGGGGTACGTGCACACCGACGGCCGGCTCTTCTCGCTGCGCCCGCGGATCCTCGAACTCGGGTACGCCTACCTGTCGAGCCTGAGCCTCCCGGAGGTCGCGCAGCCCCACATGGAGGCGCTGGTCGCGCAGGTCCACGAGTCCTGCTCGGTGTCCGTGCTCGACGGCGGCGAGGTGGTCTACGTCGCTCGCGTCCCCACGAAGCGGATCATGACGGTGGGGATCAGCGTCGGTACGCGCTTTCCCGCGTACGCGACGTCCATGGGACGGGTACTGCTCGCCGCGCAACCGGCGGACTGGCTGGACGACTACCTCGCCGAGGCGGAACTGCGGCCGCTGACCCGCCGCACCGTCACCGACCCGGCGAAGCTGCGCACCGTGCTGAAGAAGATCGCCGCGCAGGGGTACGCGATCGTCGACCAGGAACTCGAGGAGGGACTTCGTTCCCTGGCCGCGCCCATCCGCGGTGACAACGGGTCGGTGATCGCCGCCGTGAACGTCTCGGCCCACGCCAGCCGCGGCTCGTCCGAGACGATCCG
Organism: Micromonospora sp. NPDC005367; assembly: GCF_040606825.1. Taxonomy (NCBI): domain Bacteria; kingdom Bacillati; phylum Actinomycetota; class Actinomycetes; order Micromonosporales; family Micromonosporaceae; genus Micromonospora; species Micromonospora sp. NPDC005367. The sequence continues at coordinate 25,961 of NZ_JBEXFP010000067.1, forward strand.
CAAGGAGTTGCTGCCGCCGCTGCTCGCCACCGCCGCGCGCATCGAGGAGGACCTGCGCGCCGGCCCCAGCCGGTAGGAGCAGGTGGGTCCAGCCTCGCCCGCCTCGACCGAGCCGACGGGTGTCACCGGTCGGGCTGGTCGGTGCCCGGCGTCTGCGACGCCGTGTGGTACGCGGTCAGTGCCTCGCGATTGTCCGGCAGGCCGTACTCGGCGACGAGTATGGCGACGTTGCCGAAGTCCTGCCCGTCGATGAGCCACGGCTCGGGGGAGCGGCTCAGCACCTCGACGAGCCGCCGTTGCCGGGCAGTCAGGGCCGCCGCCGGTGTCCCCGGAGGCAACGGCCCGTCCGGGAACGCCAGGCGCAGTGCCGGCCGATCAGTATCCAGCTTTGGACTTGCAGGTCCAATTTTGCCGCGCCACAGTTCGGTCCGGCGGTCCGGACCGGGCCGGCCACGAATCTGGCGGACAAGGCAACCGGAGTACCAGACGATGCTCTCGCGCGGGATCGAGCCGGAATACCTGCCGATGGCGCAGTCGCTGGGCCTGGGCCTCAGGACGTGGCGGACGGCGGACGGCCTGGCGGGCACGGGCCGACTCGGCACGGACGGCGCGAACGGCCGTCCGGTCAGCGACCACGACTGGCGGGTGATCGACGCGCTCGACGGCGTCGCCACCGAGCTGGGCCGGAGCATGGCCCAGGTGGCGATCAACTGGGTGGCCACCCAGCCCGCCGTCGGCTCGGTGATCATCGGGGCGAGCGGCCCGAAGCAGGTGGACGCCAACGTGGCCGCGCTCGACTTCGAGATTCCGCCGCAGCTGCGCGACCGGCTGGAGCAGGCCAGCGCCGAATCGCTGCCGCTCCCGTACTCGATGTTCACGCCGGAGTACCAGTCGTGGATGGTGAGCCCGGGCCTGGGTATCGGCGACAAGCCGGCCGGGTACGCCCCGCCGATCATCAACGGCGCCACCCAGCCGGTCGGCTGACGATCCGTCCCGCGGAGGGTGCCGCCCACCGCGGGACGGCAGGGCCCCCGTGCCGATACCGTCGACCAGCACGACCCGAGGAGGCCACTTGACGCGCTCGCTGACCAGCAAGGGCGAGGCGACCCGAGCGCGGATCGTCGCCGGCGCGGCCACCGAGGTACGGGAGCGCGGCGTGGACGAGGTCCGCCTCGAGGATGTGATGGCCCGCACCGCCACCAGTAAGAGCCAGCTCTTCCACTACTTCCCTGGCGGTAAGGAGGAACTCCTGCTCGCGGTGGCCGAGCATGAGGCCGACCAGGTGCTCGCCGACCAGCAGCCGATGCTCGGAGACCTGACGTCCTGGGCGGCCTGGCAGGCGTGGCGGGATGACCGGGTGATCTCGCGTTACCAGGAGCAGGGCGACACCTGCCCGCTCAACGGTCTGCTCGGCCAGGCGGGCCGCCGCGCACCGGCTGCCCGGGCAGTGCTCGTCGGGCTGATGCGGCGCTGGCAGGAGGCGATCGCCGCCGGGATCCGGCACATGCAGTCGACCGGCGAGATGACCGCGGAGGTGGACGCCGGACGCGCGGCCGCCGCCATGCTGGCCGGCCTCCAGGGCGGCGTCCTGCTGCTGCTCTCGACCGGACGGGTCGACCACCTCGAGGCGGCCCTCGACCTCGCCATCGACGGTCTCCGGCGCCGGCAGTCTCGCGGGTGACGGCAGCCCGCCCACCCGGACCGGATCAGGGGCCCTGCTGGTCCGGCGCGAGCGCCGGCCACAGCGTGGCCACCACGCGCTCGGGGAGCGCCGCCGTCGACTCTCCGGCATAGAACGCGGCGAAGTAGCTACCGAAGCACATCAACGCGATTCCGCGGGTGTCGATGTCGGCTCTGACCGCGCGTCGCTCCCGCAGCTGCTTCAGCACCTCCTCGACGAGGGCGACCCGGGGTTCGACGGCGTGTTCGCGCAGGATCTCCAGCAGGTCCGGCGTGCGGCCCGCCTCGCCGGCGAAGTTGCCCATCAGCACCATCGCGTCCGGGTTGGAGTAGGCGGGATCGAGCCGGCGGACAGCCTCCACGAGCGCGGCGCGCGGCTCCAGCTCCGCGAGGTCGACGGTGTGCATGTCGCGCTGCCTGCGGAAGCCGTAGTCGAGCGCGTCGACCACCAGGTCGAACTTGTTCTTCCAGCGGCGATAGAGGGTGGGGCGGGTCACCTTGGCGTCGGCGGCGATGTCACCGATCGTCATCCTCGAGTAGCCGTCCCGCACGAGGCGCTTCCGGGTGGCCAGGATGATCGCCTCGTCGATGGCGGCGTCCCGGGGCCGGCCGCCGGGATGCGCGCGTTCGCTCCCGCCCGCTTCACTGTCCCGGTCCGGTTCGCCCTCTGGTCGGGCTCGAGCCATGGTTCACCTCGTGGGCAGCGACAGTCGTCGTACGGCGCAAGTTACGTTACAAGCAGCGACTGTAACACAAAGCACTGACGCGACGGGCCGCCGGAGTGGGCGTGCGGATCATGCAGAGTTACAGTCAGGTGCTGTAACGAAACATGCGGAGCCGTACCGACCGGCTCCCGAAGGCAAGGGGCTGACGTGGAACCGAGCAATTCCGTCCTGCACTGGTTCGACTTCATCTGCCCGTTCTGCTACGTCGGACAACAGCGCAACGAGATCCTCGAACGACGCGGCCTGGAGGTCGTACACCTTCCGTTCCAGATCCACCCCGAGATCCCCGACGGGGGCGTCGAGGCCGGACCGCGGACCGCACCGATGTATCAGGCGCTCGAACGCGAAGCGGCGGAGGCCGGCCTGCCGTTGAACTGGCCGCGACGGCTGCCCAACACCCGGAAGGCACTGACGGCGGCCGAATGGGTCCGCCGCAACCGGCCGGACGTGTCGGGCGACTTCAACCGGGCGTTGTTCGCCGCGCGCTTCGAACTCGGCGAGGACATCGGCGACCGGACGGTCGTCGAGCGGCACGCCGCCGAGGTCGGAGTCGATCTCGACGCGCTGCGGGCCGCGCTCGACGACGGCAGCGCACTGGCCTTCCTCGCCGAGTCCGAGTCGTTGGGCGCGCGCCTCGGCGTACGGGCGACACCGACCTGGCTCGTCGCGGGCGAGCTGGTGTCCGGCCTTCTCCCGCGAGCGGAGTTCGAGCGGCTCGCCGAGAAGGCGACGCCACGTGGCTGACGCCGCGAACCCCGGTCACCCGACCGACCGGAGCGCGCGGAAGACCTGGTGAAGGAGAGGAGATCTCGATGGACGTGCGCAATGCACCCGAGTTGAAGGTGGTGCCACCCGGCGGCGGCGAGTCGGCCGACATCCCCGGGTTCGGCGCTGTCTTCAAGCTCCACAGCCGCGACAACGGGGGCCAGGTGGCCATCGTGGAGCATCCGTTCGCGGTGGGCACGATCACCATGCCGCACCGCCACACCCGCGAGGACGAGCACTCGATCGTGCTCGAAGGTGAGATCGGGTTCCGGTCCGACGGCGACGAGGTCGTCCTCGGGCCCGGGGGCTACATCACCAAACCCCGCGGCCAGATGCACGCCATGTGGAATGCGGGCGGCGTGCCGGGTCGCATCATCGAGGTGATCACACCAGGCGGGTTCGAGACCTACTTCCGGAAACTCGGCGAGCTGTTCACCTCCGTGAAACCGGGGCCCGGCATGAGCATTCGCGAGACACCCGAGTTCGGCGAACTCGCCGCGAAGTACGGCCTCACCTACGGCACGCCCGACTGGCTCGACGGCATCGTCGCGCGGTACGGACTGCGCCATCCGCTCGGGCGCTCCGACTGACGTACCCCGGCGGCGTCGCTCACCCCGTGTGTTCGCTCGGGGTGAGCGACGGCCCCGTGCAGCGCTCCCACTGCTGCCACCACTGCCGCTCGGTGGGTTCGCCGGCGGCGACGACCAGCGCTTCGACCAACTCGGCGAGGTCCCGGGCCGACTCGGTCCGCCGACTGCCGACCAGTTCGCGGATCTGGTCGGTCCGCCGCCGCATCACCTCACCCACGAGCTCCTTCCCGCTGGTGGTCAACGCCAGCCAGGAGACCCGCCGGTCGGTGGCACCGGGATGCCGGGCCACGAGACCCCGGCGCACCAGCCGGTCGCAGGTCCGGGTCGCGGTCGACGGATGGACGTGCAGGGCCGCGGCGAGATCGACGGTCCGTAGCGGCCCCCGGGACGCGAGCACGACGATCGCCCGATACTGCGACAGCGTGACGTCCACGTCCAGGGTGGCGAGGGCGCGGGTGGTGATGCCGACGAGGGTCCGACTCAACGCGGCGAGGCTCTCGACGAGCCCGGTCTCCGGGCCCGTCGACGTACTCGCGCGGAGCACGTTCGTGACCATGCGGCAATGATGGCACGGGTGCAGATTCCACCCTGATGGTGATCCGCTGGTCGTGGCGGCCCCAGCTCCGGGTGAGCTTTCCGGTGTGCCGCGGGGGAACGCGGGTACCAAGCCGCGTTGGCAGCGAGCAGCGGGGAGGACACCATGGCAGGCGCGGCATCTTCTGACCAGCCCGCCCGGGGCGACCGGACAGGCAACCCCGCCGGACGCTTCGCGGACGAGATCGCCGAGGTCGTCCGCGACGAGATGGGCTCGGTCCGGCGCCAGCTCACCGAGGCCGCCCGGCCGGCCGGCGCCGGCATCGCCCTGCTCGCGGCGGCCGGCGGCTGTCTCATCCTGGGTGTGGGCGCCGCGTCGACCACCGTGCTGCGCATGCTTGAGACCTTCCTGCCCCGGCGGCTGGCCGTGGCGGGCCTGGCATCCGGCTACCTCGCCGCTGCCGCCGTACTGGGGCGGCTCGGACTGCAGCAGTTGAGCGCGGCGGGCGACAACTCGGCCCGGGTCGCCGACGAGGTGCGCGAGGCCGTCTCCGCGACGGCCGGCGCGGTGGTGCCGGCCGGGTCCGCGGCCGCCCGCCAGGCGCTGGGGGGCGGTCGTGGCCCCGAGGCCGACGGGCGGAACGGGGTGTGACCTTGCCGGACAAGCATGAGCAGGCCGAACAGATGCGTGACGACGTGCCGTCGACCGTCGCCCGCTCCGACGACAAGGCGGTGCGTACGTACAAGAAGACGCTGGAGTCGGCCGAGGAGACCTACGACGACGGGGAGCGGGCGCACCGCACGGCGTACGCCTCGCTGAAGCACACCCACGAGAAGGTGGGCGACCACTGGGAGCCCAAGGAACGCCCCGGGCCGTCCGATCCGCAGGCGGAGTTGGGCACACCGGCGTCCCGGGAGAGCAGCCGCCCCACCGCCGGAGGTGTGGACGCCAACGCGAGCAGGGAACATCTCGACGACGTCGCTCGCCGGGTGGGCATCGAGGCCCCGCAGGACCTGGGGAAGGACGATCTGGTCCAGGCGATCGAGAAGGCGAACGCGCGGGCCACCGTGCGCGCCCGGAAGCGGGGAGGACGTCCGATTCCCTGAGCCCCGAGAGGTGATCGGCCCACGACCCGGTCGCGGGCCTCGCCCGGTCAGGCCGGTGGCCAGTTCCGCAATGCGGCGGCGGCCACTTGTTGCAGGTCCTCGCAGCTCGCGCCGCGGGCGGTCGCGCTGGCGCTCGTCAGTCGCCGGTCGTGCGGCGTACCCTTGGTCGCCACGAATGCGTGCATCCTTGCACGTATTCGGACCTGGGGGAGGGGTGGGGAGCCGTGACGCGAGGCGCTGCCCGCTGGGCGCGGCGAGGGCTGGTGGCCCTCGCCATGATCATCGTTACCCTCGCCGGCGTGATCGGCGGCACCACGCTCGGCGGCCGGGTCACCGGGGACGTGGGACCACTGCGAGTGCAGTTCCAGCTCAGCCCGTCGACCAACGGCGGCAGCGAGATCGCCGTGCCACCGCTCGGCTCGCTCTTCCTGGACAGCCACTCCGGACCGGCCCGGCTCACCGCCCGCCTCGACTCGCTCGACCAGAAGCGCGCCGAGGCGCTGATCCACGAACCGGGTGGGCTGGCCGCGGCCGGGGCCTCCGCGCCGGCCGACATCCGCGACGCCCTGCTCCGGCTGGGCCTGCGTACGATCGCGGTATCCGTCCTGGTCACCATGCTGCTCGCGGCACTGACCTTCCGCTCCACCCGCCGGACCGCCTGGGCGGGGACCCTCGCCCTCGCCGTCACCGGCGGCGCGCTCGGCGCGGCCGCGCTCACCGTACGACCCAGCGCCGTCGCCGAGCCACGCTACGAGGGGCTCCTGGTCAACGCGCCCGCGTTGGTCGGCGACGCCCGCCGGATCGCCGACGACTACACCCGCTACGCCGATCAGCTGCAACGACTCGTCGGCAACGTCAGCAAGCTCTACAGCACCATGTCCAGCCTGCCCGTCTACGAGGCGGCGGCGGACACCACCCGGATCCTGCACGTCTCCGACCTGCACCTCAACCCGTCCGTCTGGCCCGTGATCAAGACCGTGGTCGAGCAGTTCGACATCGACCTCGTGATCGACACCGGCGACCTCACCGACTGGGGCAGCGAGCCGGAGACGTCGTACGTGTCGATGATCGGCCAGCTCAAGGTGCCGTACGTCTACATCCGCGGCAACCACGACTCGCCCCGCACCGCCCAGGCCGTCGCCGGGCAGCCGAACGCCGTGGTCCTGGACGACTCGATCACCAGCGTCTCGGGCGTACGTATCGCCGGCATCGGCGACCCCCGATTCACGCCGGACAAGCAGGAGCAGGAGGCCGGCCCGTGGGAGGAGGGGGCGACCAGCCTCCCGGGCTCGGGCCTGCGACTCGCCGACACCATTCGGGCCGCCGGCGTCCCGGTCGACATCGCCCTGGTGCACGACCCGGCGTCCGCCGAGCCGCTCGCCGGGACGGCGCCGCTGATCCTCGCCGGGCACACCCACCAGCGGCAGGTCCGCATGCTGCCCGGCCCCGACGGCGGGCCCGGCAGCCGGCTCGCGGTGCAGGGCTCCACCGGCGGAGCGGGCCTGCGGGGGCTGGAAGGCGAGGAACCCACACCGCTGGCCATGTCGGTGCTCTACCTGGGCCCGAACCACCGTCTCGAGGCGTACGACGACATCCGGGTCGGTGGCACCGGACTGGCTCAGGTGAGCCTGAACCGGCAGGTGATCGACCCGGACGCCACGGCGGACACGGCCGGCGCCGGTGCCGGCGAAGCCACCCCGGCCGCACCCCCGCCGTCGCCGGATCGCCCGAGCCCGCTGCCCGTCGGCCGCTGACCGGCCGCCTGCCGCACCCGGCGAGCGATCGGACCCGGGCGTGCGCACCGGGGTGGTCCCGGGCGGCGGGGCGC
>NZ_JBEXFP010000068.1:0-32537 GCF_040606825.1 Micromonospora sp. NPDC005367
GGTGGGGTGGGGCCGGTGCACCGGCAAACCCACCGCACACCGACGTCGGCACCGGCCGGGGCTCGGCCATGACGGTGTATGTGTCGCGGTACGCCGCCACGGGCGAGCTGCCCCGGGACCTCTCGAATCGGGTCGAGCCGGTGGAGCAGTCGGTGGCCGATCTGCCGCTGCTGACGCATGTCTGGCGGACGGTGTTCGAGCAGCAGACGCGGAAGCCTGGCCGCCGATGACCAGCGACGGCGCACGCCCCATCGTGCCGGACCGGCTTGGGCTGCCGGAGCATCTGCCGATGCGTCCGCTGTGGTTGTGTCGGCGCTGCGGGCAGCCGTGGCCCTGCGGCGCAGCGAAGCTCGCGCTCCTGGCCGAGTACCGCGATGTGCCGGTGAGCCTGTTCCTCTACCTGGCCGGTTGCCTGCACGACGCGATCGACGACCTGCACCGGCTCAACCCGAGCGTCACGGGCAGCGCCGCCGACATGTTCGACCGGTTCCTCGGCTGGCCCGCCCGCCACACCCACGCCTACCGCGTCAGCACCACCACGGCCACCAGCCTCGATGAGGCCTCCTCGTGAACGGCATCGGCCCCATCAACGCCACCGGCCAGCCGGCGGTGGTCGGCAGGTTCCAGATCGTCAGGTTGGCCCCTGAGTTGAACGAGCCTGGGAGATTGCAGCGGAGCAGGAGACCGCCTCGCGACTGTGATCTTGCGCTACACGGGCTGCGCCCTCGGCGTTGCCGCCTCAGGCAAGGCCCTCCCAAGAACGTCCGCGCATGTGAGCGGCGTGCATGTACGCCAGCAGGACGCAACCTGCGACCAGAGCACTACATCGACTTCAGACTCCCATCGGACTTGGCGAGTCAGCGGCTTGAGGCTCTGTTGAGCCGAGAAGAGCGGAACGGCGGGCCATCCGATCGGGAGGCCCTGATGGAAAGGGAGAACACCTGAATGAGTGTCGACACGGCGAGCGGCGAGGACCTCCATGCCGCAATGGTCGATCAGCTCGTCGCTGATCACGCGGAGAAAGGGCTGATCCTGCGGCCTGAGATCGAGGCAGCGCTACGGTCCGTGCCACGTCATCTGTTCACTCCGGATGCCGCGCTTACGGAGGCGTACCGGGCCGACCAGGCCGTGGTGACCAAGAGGATCGGCGACGAGGCGGTCAGTTCGGTGTCGGCGCCGTGGCTCATCGCGGAGATGCTCGGTCAGGCCGCAGACGCCGTCGACGGTGGGTTGGCCGGCCGGCACGTCCTGGAGATCGGTTCCGGCGGATATAACGCCGCGCTGCTGCGCGAGCTGGTCGGCCCGTCGGGCTCGGTCACGACCGTTGACATCGATCGTGAGGTGACCGACCGGGCCACCGCCTGCCTCACCGCGGCGGGTTACGACGACGTGGCCGTGGTGTGTGCGGACGCTGAGCAACCGGTCAACCCGGGCCGCTCCTATGACTTGATCATCGTCACGGTCGGCGCCTGGGACATCTCACCGGCCTGGACCGCGCAGCTCGCCGAGAACGGAACGCTCGTCGTGCCGCTACGGACGTTCGGGATGACCCGCTCATGGGCGATGCGCCGGGTGGGGGACCGGTTGGTCAGTCACAGCCAGCGGTTGTGCGGGTTCGTGTCGATGCAGGGTGCCGGGGCGCATGAGGTGCGGTACGTCGACATCGCTGACGGGGTGCACCTGCGGCTGGACGAGGACCGGCAGGTCAACCGGCACGCCGTCGGTGAGCTGTTGGCGCAGCCGCAGACGCAGGCATGGGCCGGGGTGAGCCTGCCGCCTCGTACCGTCCTGGCTGACCTCGACCTGTGGCTGGCGACCCGCATCACCGATGCGGGACAGCAGTTCGTTGTTCTCACGGCTCAGCAGGTGGCCGTGGATGCGGGTGTCGTCGCCCCGGCGTGGCGCTTTGGCACACCGGCCGCCCTCACCGACGGTGCATTCTGCTACCGCTCGACGCTGCGCTGGAACGACGACGACATGTTCGACCTGGGTGCTTGTGCGCATGGGTCCGATGCTGCGTCGGCGGCCGGTCGGATGGTCGGACAGATGCGCGCGTGGCTGGATTCGGGCAGCCCTTCGCCGGTGCTGCACATCCTGCCCGCTGGTACTCCCGACGGCGACCTGCCGGCCGGGACGGTGTTGGACAAGCGGCATAGCCGCTTCGTCCTCACCTTCACCCCCGCATAGAAGGGAAAGCACGTGAACGACACCGACACCTCGGAGTTCGCCCTGGACGTCAGCCTGGTCGACGCCGGCCCCACCGCGGGTGGCTACGCCACCGCCACCGACGACGGGTGCGGCTCCGGCAACACCGGCTCCAACGCCTGCACCACGAAGTGTGACGGCGGCAACTGATCCCTTCCGTTCTCTCAGGATCGGGCCCGGCGTCGAGCGCGCCGGGCCCGTCGATTCGGTGGTAATCATGGTTCCCGCAGCTGGTGCGGCGCTGATCAGAATCGCCGCCTACCCCAAGGGCCTCGTTCTGCCTGCCTGGCCCGACACGGCCCACGGTCATCCGGATCAGTGGCGCGAGTGGCTGGACAAGGCGTGGACGCTGCCCGGATTCGCGGCAGCCGTTACCGGCGCGGCGCCGCAGCTGGCCGGCCAGATCCAACGCGCGCTGAGCGGTGAGCCGATGCCTCAGCAGCGACTGCGGCGCGTGGTGCAGTCAGTGGTCCGGTACCTGCTGCGCTGGACCACCCGTGCGACCCCGTTCGGCATGTTCGCCGGTGTCGCCCCGGTCCAGTTCGGTGCGCGCGCGGCTGTCCGTCTGGGCGAGGCTCATCGCGTGGTCTCCCGCTCGGACGGTCAGTTCATCGCCGAGCACACCGCGCGGGCCGAACACGACCTGGCCACCCTGCGCACCGTCGCCGTCGCGACTAACTCGTTGGGATACCGGCGCGGCGACAGGTGGGTGCTGCCCTGTGCCCACGCCAGCGACGATCGGCGGTGGGACGTCGAGGTCCGCCTGACCAGCCCGATCCGGGCGGCGATCCAGGCGGCGCGGTCCCCGGTCAGGTTCGCCGACCTCGCCGAGACGATCGCTGGACCCGCCAGCATCGCCGACGCCGAGCGGCTGCTGGCCGAACTGGTTCACACCGGGGTGCTGCTGTCGGCCCTGCGCCCGCCCATGACCGCCACCGACCCGGCCGCCCACGTCGCCCGCCACTGCGTCATTCCGGAGCCGGGCAGCCGGACCGCCGTCGACCTCCGTGCCGACATCGCCGTGACCCTGCCCCCGCCGGTCCTGCACGAGGCGGAGCGGGCCGCATCCACGCTCGTGGCGGTAGCGCCACCACCTACCCCCGGATGGGCCGAGTACCACAACGCGTTCATCGAGCGATGGGGTCCAGGAGCGGCTGTTCCCATCCGTGACGTGCTGAACGTGCTGGGCTTCCCGGCCGGCTACCGGGGATCCACTCGCCACGCCCCAGCGCTGTTCACCGCCCGCGACCGGCTGCTCGGACAGCTCGCGCAGCAGGCCGCACTCAACGACTGCGCCGAGGTGGGGCTCGACGACGCGCTGATCGACCGGTTGCGCGGGAATGACGACCGGCCGCCGATTCCGCACACCGAACTGCGGTTCGCCCTCGCCGCCGACACCCCGCGCGACCTGGACCGCGGCGCGTTCGCCCTGACGGTGCTCAGCGGATCCCGCCACGCCGGGGTCGCCGCGGCCCGGTTCCTGCACCTGCTCACCCCCGCCGAACTCGCCGGATTCCAGCAGGTCTACCGGCATCTGCCGACCGCTCTGCCCGGCGCGGCCCCGCTGCAGCTGTCCGGACCACCCCTTGACGCCCGCCTCACCGCAGTAGCCCGGACGCCCGAGCTGCTGCCAGTCCTCCCTGTCGGCGACTTCCACCCGGCACCGCCGTACACGATCGAGGACCTGGCGGTAACCGGCGATGGCCGCCGGTTGTGGCTGGTATCGGCGGCCACCGGTCAGCCTGTCGAACCGCTGCTGTTCAACAGCGTGCTGCTGCCCACACTGCAGCAGCCGCTGATGCGGTTCCTGGCCGAGATCTGGGCCGCGTGGACGGCACCGTGCAGCCGGTTCGACTGGGGACACGCCAGCGACCTGCCATTCCTGCCCCGCCTGCGGCGCGGACCCACCATCGTGCACCCCGCCCGCTGGATCGTCGACCACACCGCGCTTCCCGCTCAGGGGACAGCATGGGCGCAGTGGTGTGTCGCCTGGCGACGACACCGCCTCCAACGGCACATCCCGGAGCAGGTCCTGGTCGGCGATGACGACATACGCCTACGCCTTGACCTGGACAACCCCGCCCACCTGGCGGTCCTACGCGACCACCTCGACCGGCGTCCCCGCACCGTGATCACCGAAGCTCCAGGGCCAGCGGGCTGGATCCACGGCCGCCCCGCCGAACTCCTGCTCACCCTCACCCACCCCGCGCCGGCCGCTCAACCAGCCCGACCAGCCCGACCAGCCCGACCAGCCACCACTGTTCAGCACTGGCCAGGGCAGTCACGGTGGATCGAGGCACACCTACACGGTCGGCTCGATGACATCTTGATCGACCTCGCCCACCGCCCGGCCGGCCACCTTCCAGTCGGCTGGTGGTTCCTGAGGTATCCCCACCCCGAGCCGCACCTGCGGCTACGCATCCCGCTTCCGGACACCGACGGGTTCGCCGATACCACCCGCCATCTCGCCGGCTGGGTGCAGCGCCTGCACGATGACGCCGTCGTCCACGATTACAGCCTGCACCCGTACCGCCCCGAAACCCGCTACGGCGGCGCGGCGGCCATAGCCGCCGCCGAGCGGGTGTTCGCCGCCGACTCGCACGCCGCCCTGCACCGGCTCACCGGCGACCGACAGGCCGCCACCGCCGCCGGGATGATCGCTATCGCTGACAGCTTCACCGGCGACGGGCGGCGCTGGCTCGCCACCCACGTCGCCCACCGGACCGGCCCCCGCCTCGACCCCGCCCAGCTCGAACACGCCCAGCGCCCAGTCCATGACGAGCAACTCGCGGCAGCGCTGGCCGCCTACCGCTCCTTGGTCGCCGATGACGGACTTGACCCCGACGAGGTGCTCGGTGACCTGCTGCACCTGCACCACGCCCGCATGATCGGCGTCGACCCCGCCTCCGAACGGCACTGCCTGCGGCTGGCCCGCACCATCGCCCGCACCACCCTCGCCGGGCGTAAGCCGTGACCGCGGGACAATCCCTCGCCGACGGCGCGGCGGGCATTGCCCTGCTGCGCCTGGAAACCGGCAACCGGCCAGCAGCGTACGGGGCGCTGCGCGACGCTACCGGCGGTGGCGTGAGCATCGCCGAGGGGGCCAGCCTCTTCTACGGCGCTCCCGCGCTCGCGTTCGTCCTCGCCACCACTGACCATCCAGGGCTCACCGAGGCGCGAGCGGCGACCGCCGACGGCACCGCCACGGTGACCCGCCGACGGCTCGACGCCGCCCACCGCCGCATCGATCGACACGAGCAGCCGCACTACGCCGAGTACGACCTCATCCGCGGACTGACCGGGCTCGGCGTCGTCCTGCGCAGGCTCGGCAATCACGACCTGCTCCGCCAGGTCCTGGACTACCTCGTCCGGCTCACCGAACCGTGCGACGAACTGCCCGGCTGGTGGTGCTGGAACGGGTCCGAACGCCGCCAGCCACCGCCCTTGGGTGGTCACGCGAACTTCGGTATGGCGCACGGCATCACCGGTCCCTTGGCTCTGCTCGCCCTCACCCTCCGCGACGGCATCACGGTCGCCGGACACACCACGGCGATCAACCGCATCAGCCGATGGCTGGACGCCTGGCAGCAGCACACCAACGGCACGATCTGGTGGCCGCAAACCATCACCCTCACCGACCTGCACCAAGCAACACCGGCCCAGCAAACCCCGCTGCGGCCGTCCTGGTGCTACGGCACCCCCGGCATCGCCCGCGCCCAACAACTCGCCGCACACGCCCTGCATGACACCACCCGCCAGCACCGCGCCGAGACCGCATTCACCACCTGCGTTACCGACCCGGAACAACTCCGGCGGCTCACCGACCGAGGCCTGTGTCACGGCACCGGCGGACTGTTGGCTACCGCCCGCCGGATCGCTTCCGACGCCCTCACCTCGATACCTCTGGCTGCCGTAGAAGATCTCCACCGGCAGACCGCCCCCACCCCGAACGAGCCCGAGGGGCTTCTCAACGGCAAGGCAGGAGCCGACCTCGTCACCGCCGCCGCCACCGCCTGGGACGCCTGTCTCCTCCTCACCTGACGAAAGAGCCGCCGTGGACCACACCCCCTGGCACCAGGTCAACATCAGCTACCCCGGCCAGGCCGCCCGGGAGCGCGAGCAACAGGCGGTCACCCACCTCAGCCGAGTGCTTGCCGCCGCCGAGACCGCCGGCCTGATCACGTGCTGGTGGTTCATCCGCAAAGGCGCCTGGCGCATCCGCTACCTGCCCACAAACAGCCCAGACAGCGGAGACTTGGCCCGCCGGCTACTCACCGAAGGGGCCAACTGGACCGGCGACATCTACGAACCCGAAACCCATGCGTTCGGCGGCCACGACGCCATGGCCACCGCCCACGTGCTGTTCCACCACGACAGCCGCCACCTGCTCACCTACCTCCACCAGCACCCCACCAACCGGCGCGAATACTCCTTGATCTTGTGCACCGCCCTGATGCGCGCAGCAGGGCTGGACCTCAACGAGCAAGGTGATGTATGGGCACAAGTCGTCGAGCACCGCGCAGCACACCTCAACCAGGCACCCAGAACCGATGCCCGCAGGTGGGAGAGGTTCACCGGAGACGTTCGGAGCCTGCTGCTCGGCGCACCTCGCACCACCGGCAACTGGCACACCGCATTCGCGAATGCGGGCACTGCCCTACACCGCCAACGGGAGAGGGGCAGACTCACCCGTGGCCTACGGGCAGTAATCGCATTGCATGTGATCTTTCACTGGAACAGGCTCGGACTACCCGCCACCGCCCAGGCCACCCTCGCCCGAGCGGCCCAGGAAGCCATCTTCGGCCTGCCCGATCCGCACCTGCCAGACCCCGGGCAGACGCACCAGGAATGAGAGGAGGAAGGCGCCATGCCCGAGAAGACGATTACCAACAAGGTTCTCTGCTACGTCGTGCGGGACGGGCACTTGCTCGTCTTCCGGCACACCGACTTCAGCTACGAGGAAGTGGGCATCCAGGTGCCGGGCGGCAGCGTCCGCCCGGGTGAGGACCCGGCGGACGCGGCGCTGCGCGAGGCCCGCGAAGAGACCGGACTGACCGGCTTCACCATGGTGCGCAAGCTGGGGGAGATCGAGTACGACATCAGCCCGCTCCGCTTCGAGATCCAACGTCGGCACGTCTTCGAGCTGGCGCTGCACGGGCCGACGCCCGAACGGTGGGCGAGCCAAGAGGACCACGACGGCGAGCAGGAGCCCACTCGATTCGAATGCTTCTGGATACCGATACGGGCGGCGCACGTCTTGCAGTCCGGCCAAGGCGCTCTCGTGGGCCGGTTGTTCGACTGACCAGGAATCCCAACAGCGGCAAACGGGGGGAACCGATGCGGGAAGACGAACTGCGGGATTTGGTCCAGCGCAGCCCGTGGCTGGTGCTGGGCGTCGTGCGGGACTCCTGCCTGCCGGACGCCTGGATCGGCGCCGGCACCATCCGCGACCTCGTCTGGAGCGAGCGGTACGGCGACGGCTTCGACCCCTCGTTGGCGCGGGACGTCGACGTCGTCTTCCACGACCCGACGGACCTGAGCCGCGACAACGACGACCGGGCCACCGAGCCGCTGGTGGCAGCCTGGCCGGAGCCGCCGCGGGTCGGGTCTTCAAGCCGGAGAATATGATCGGGCCGCTCCTTGGAGGAGGTTTCTCGTTACCAATCCGCCGGATGCTGACCAGGCCGCTCTTCAGGCGAAGCAACGCGCCGCCTACGAACGGCTTGGGCCCGTGTGGGGTCGGCTTGGTCAGCTCGCGGTGGCGGTCTTGCTGGCCTTGGGCTGGGTCGTGACGGGGTTCGCGTTCGCGACAGTCGAGAGCCTGTACCGCGGGACCGGAGAGATCAGCTCGATTAAGGAGCGGCCGGCGGTCGCCCAGGTAGGGGAGTGCCGGCGGGCGGGTCCGGTGAGTGTCAACGGCTTCGGGTACTGGTGGGAGTGCCAGGTGGTCGTGCGGACGGACGACGGTCGGGTCGTGGAGGCCGTCGTGCGCCACTCGATCGTCACCCCGCGCGACGCCGGCAACGACGTCGAGTTCCGCGAGGCGTGCTCCGGCTCGGACAACGCGGACTGCATCTACGGTCGCCCGGTACACCGGGCCTGGGCGACCGCAGTTCGGCTGGTCGAGATGGTCGAGTGGACGGTAAAGGCGTTGCTCGCCTTCGCCACCGTTGTCTACCTGTTGCGTGCCATTTTCGGCGTACCGCGGTTCCAGTCGGCCGCGAACAGGCTGCTCCGGAAGCAATCGGAATGATCCGTCCGTACCAAGAGGAAAGGGAGGAGTCACGTTGTCGGAGCGTGGACCTAACAACCGTGGCTGCGGCCAGCGGATCCCGGGTTCCGGCGATCCGGTCAGGACGGGCACGGTGTCGATCAGCTTGACCCATCCGCCCGCGGCCTTCCTCTACCGGACCGCGAAGCCCCGCCTGCTGGTCGACGGCGTCGACCGGGGGTGTCACCGGGTGGGGCGACCACCGTTTACCGGTGACGCCCGGTCGACACCAGATAGCGGTCTGGGTGCCGTACACTCTGCCGCGCAAGGCTGGCCGTGCCCAGGCGGACGTCACGGTCGGCGACGGGGAGGTCGTCACCCTCGAGTACATGGCACCAACGGTCACCCTCGCCAAACTGTCGTTGGGTGCTTCGGGGCAGAAGTCCACCGGCCTCTCGACCGTGATGGTCCTAAACGCCATAGCGGCCGTCGTGGCGGTGGTCGTCCTGCTCGTCCTCCTGATCGGCAACTGAGCTTCCCCCTGGGATGTGGACACCCCTTCCTCTGGACGTTGGTCCAGAGGAAGGGGTGTCCCCGTTGGGGCATCCGTCGAAGTACACGGAAGAGTCTCGACGTGATGCCGTTGATCTGGTTCGCTCGTCGCAGCGGCCCATCAACCAGGTCGCTCGTGAGCTCGGGATGAGCCACGAAACGCTGCGGAACTGGGTCCGGGCCGCTGAACGACGGGGCCGGCGGCCTTGACTGGATCGACCCCGCCGGGTGAGCCGACCTACGCACCCGCGCCGCTCGTAACCACGCATGATCGACGAGCCGAGTCCGCGATAGCCGCGATCGGACGTGAACACGGCCACTACGCGGATCGCGCGTTCCTATCCGCCCCGGGCCGACGTCTCTGCCTGGGATGATGTGCGCGGTGTGTGCTCTCCAGCGGATGCCACTTTGGCGATCGGTGCCAGTTCGGGTCAATCAAGGTTAAACGATCATGGCCGGCGGCCCGACCGTGTGGTCCACGTGTGGTCATCAGTCGAGCCGGCCGACCGGGAGGACGCAGGTCAACGGGGGTCACTCCCTACCAACGCGGGTCAACGCGCAGGTCGTTAGACTGACGACTCGCGCCCTCGTAGCTCAGATGGAGCAACGGTTTCCTAAGACGACGCTCTATCTGTATCCAGAGGCTAACTACCTGCGGGTTCCTATTCTGTTTTCACGTTAGTAGGTCGCATATGCGCGTCGCTGTGCTCGCTTGCCGAAGATCAGCAGAACGGGCGTAAGTCCTGCTCAGGCCATGCTTCGGGCGATCCGACGTGCTCTTGCCGAGATCCGGCGAAGTTGCCGTGCCGCGTCAGTCTACGGTGCCGCGAGCGCGTGGGCCAGCAGGGTGGCGAGTTTGGCCGCGCGTGCCGGATGGTGATGACCGACCCAGAGAACTCGTCCGATTAGGTATTCGGCGAAGTCGGGGTGGCCGGTCCGGTTCTGCGCGGCGAGGCCGGTGCGGGCGGCGTTGTGCAGGATGGCGCGGAGCTGGTCGTATTCGTCGCGTGGTGTGGCGGGGTGGTGGTTGACGACGAGTCCGGCGAGGAGTTGCCGGTCGGCTCGGCTACGGACGCGTGTCTTGGCTGGATGGACTCGGAACCCCTCCTCGCGGGCGATGTGGGTGACGGCGGCGATCAGGTCGTCGATGCGGCGGCTGGTGAGGCCGCCAGAGAAGGCGAGGTCGTCGGCGTACCGGGTGTAGGTGATGTCGAAGGCGTCGGCGAGGCCGGTGAGGCGTCGGTCGAGTCGGTAGGCGCACAGGTTGGCCAGCGCGGGTGAGGTGGGCGCGCCTTGTGGCAGGTGGCCGGTGCGCAGCGCGGTGAGCCGGGCCGCCCGGTGCGGTAGGTCGGTGGGTGCTTGGCGGAGGACGGGGTGCGGGGTGCGGGTGGTGCACAGTCCGGTGAGGGTGTGGGCGACGGGTTCGGGGTAGCCGGCGGTGCGGAACAGTCCGTGGACGCGGGTGGCGGGGATGTGGGTGAAGAAGGCGAGCAGGTCGATGCGGACGACGACCGGCTGTGCGGTGTGGGTGGTGGCGAAGGTGTGTGCGGAGCGGCCGGGTACGAAGCCGTGGGCGGCGGGGTGGCCCGGGATGGGGCCGAGGACCTCGGCGAGGAGCCGGCGTTGTAGGGCGCGGAGCCGCGATTTCGGTGCCTCGATCAGCCGGCCCCGGTCGGTCCAGCGGTAGTGGTAGTGGTGCAGCCGGTGGGCGGTGGCGCGTCGGTTCATGGCACGTCGGTCGGCGTACCAGTCGAGGTGCTCGATGCTCAGGTCGAGCATCGCGGCCAGGTCGCCGACGGTGTCGATGATCGGGGTGTGCCAGGGTCGGCGGACGGTGCGGGTCGGCGTCACGGGCCGCGCGTGGATGACGATCGGCCGCTGGTGCTGGCGGGCGGCGGCGACTGCCGCGCGCAGCGGTTCGAGGGTGCTCAGGAACGTGGCCAGCTCGCGTGGCCGGTCGGTGGGTGGGCGCGGGTAGACGACCAGCACCGCGTCAGCGACCGGCCACAGCCAACGCCGCCGGATCCCGAGGACGAGCCCACCCTGGTCGACGAGATCGGCGCGACGCCAGCCGTCGCCGGCGAGGAACGCGTCGGCGAGCGCGGTGGCCAGGGCGTGAATGGTGGTCACGACCGAGCCGATGGTGGCAGCGTGTCCCGACGATGCCCGGTCGTGCGGGTGCACAGGCTCGCGGAGCGCGCCGACGCACCTGTGGTGTGGTGCCGAGGTGAGTGTCGCGTCCCCGGGGTTGCCCCGGAGAGACCGTGACCGGACCCCGCGTGGGGGTCCGGCCTGGTCAGCTCGGGACACGCTGCCATGGGAGCAGCGTAGAGAACAGATACCGTCATCGGTGTCCGCGAGGCGTGTGGCGCGGCGCAGAGAACCGTTTCGTCGAGTGATGCGTCCTAACCTTGCGTGATGGACGTGGACGACGAGGAGCTGTTGCGCCTTGTCGGGAAGGGTGACCGCGGGGCGTTCGACGTGCTGTATGCGCGTAACGCGTCGTGGTTGGTGCTGCGTCTGCGCCGCCGGTGCCGGGATCCGGAGTTGATCCGGGAGGTGTTGCAGGAGACGTTCCTGACGGTGTGGCGGGCCGCGGCCGGCTACCGCGGGGACGGTGCGGCGGTGGGCTGGCTGTGGTCGGTGGCGGCCGGTCGGTTGATCGACGCGCGGCGGCGTGCGTTGGCCCGCCCGCAGAGTGTGGGGGAGCCGGGCGAGGACGTGTTGGCGTGGTCCCCTTCGGCGGAGGACGAGGCCTTGGCCGGTGCGTACGACGCCGAGTTGGAGCGTGCGCTGCACCGGTTGGCTCCGGAGTTGCGGGCGGTGTTGCAGGCCACGGTGCTGGACGGCCTGACGGTACGGGAGGCCGCAGTGCTGCTGGGTGTGCCGGAGGGCACTGTGAAGACCCGCGCGATGCGGGCGCGCCGCGAGCTGAGGGAGGCCCTGTCATGACCGGGTTCCACGTCGACGCCGGGGTGCTGGCGGCGTATGCCGAGGGGCGTCTCGCGGACGTGGATGCGTGGTCAGTCGAGGCGCACCTCGACTGCTGTGTGGCCTGCCGGACGCGCATCGCACCGGACGCGTCCACCACTCTGGTGCTCGATGCGGTCGCGGTATCGCTCGGCAACCGGTTGCCAATGCAGGGGCGGGTGCGGCGGGCTACCGAGTGGCGGCGGCTCAGAGTGTTGGTGGGTGCGGGGCCGGCGGCGCGGGCGGCGTGGTTGCTGTCGGTGGCCGTCACCGGGGTGCTCACCGCAGGGCTGGCGGTCAGCCCGACGGTGGTCCCGCCGTGGCTGCTCCTGCTGGTCGCGCCTGCGCTGCCTGCTGTTGGTACGGCCCTGTCGTACGGGCCGCGGACCGATCCGTTGCACGAGCTGATCGCGGGGACACCGCAGGGCGGCCTGCGGATCGTGCTGTGGCGCACGCTGGCGGTCCTCGCGGTCGCAGCGCCCGTCGCGGTCCTCGCCGGCGCGGTGACGGGCATCGGTATGCCGGGGTTGTGGCTGCTTCCCTGTGTCGCGTTGACCGTGCTGACGTTGGCGCTCGGATCGCTGGTCGAGCCCGCGTACGCCGCGCTGGTGGTGGCGGGGGTGTGGGCGGTGGTGGTGCTGGCGCCGCCGGTCGGCGGTGTGGCGGTCCTGGTGTCGGGCGTCCCGGGGTGGCTGGTCGTCACCGCGGTGGCCGCGGTGGTGGTGTATGTGCGTCGGGAACGGGTGGGAAGGCAATCGGCATGACGACGGTGAGCGTCGACGGCCTGCGGGTCAGCTACGGCAAGCGAGTCGTCTTCGACGACCTGAACCTCGAGCTGGGGGTGGGGGTGCACGGGTTGCTCGGCCCGAACGGCGCCGGCAAGACCACCCTGATGCGGGTCCTGGCCACGGTGCTGCGCCCCGACCGGGGTGAGGTCCGGCTGCTGGGCCACCAAATCGATGATCGCTCGGCGTTGCGGCAGGCGCGCCGACAGTTGGGCTACCTGCCCCAGGCGTTCGGCTTCTACCCGCGCTTCACCGTCCGCGAGTTCGTCGAGTACTTCGCCTGGCTGAAGGAAATGCCGCCGGGACGGATCCCGCTGGCGGTGGACCGGGCGATCGAGCGGGTCGGCCTGCTGGAGCGCGCCGACGACCGGATGAAGCACCTCTCCGGCGGGATGCTGCGCCGCGCCGGCATCGCCCAGGCCATCGTGAACGACCCGCGGCTGCTGCTGTTGGACGAGCCGACCGCCGGCCTGGACCCGGAGCAGCGGGTGCAGTTCCGAGCGCTGCTGCGGGAGCTGGGCCTGGATGCCGTCGTCCTGGTCAGCACTCACCTGGTCGAGGACGTCGTGGCGGCGTGCACCCGGGTCAACCTGGTCGATGGGGGGCGGTTGGTCTTCACCGGCCTTTCCGATGAGCTGATCGCGGCCGGTGGGGATGACGATAGCGGCGACTCCCCGATCGAACGGGGCTACACGGCGGTGCTGCGCGGCGCGCGGACGGCACCGCGGTGAAGCGCACGCTGGGGGTGGAGCTACGCCGCGGCACGGCGCCCCTCGCCGCGGCGGCGATGCTCTGCGCCGGAGTGTGGATGCTGGCCGTGCACCCGGACGACTGGGCCGGCCGCTGGGCGGGCCTCGCCAACTACCTGCGGATGTCGCTGCTGATCCTGTGCGCTCTCATGATCGCGGCCGGGGCGTGGCAGTCCGGGCGGGAACGGCGGCGCGACATCGACGAGCTGATCGCCTCCACCCCCCGCCCGGGCTGGCAACCACTGGTGGCGGCCTGGCTCGCCGTGACCGTGGCCGGCACCGCCGGGCTGCTGGTCGCGTTCGCCGGAGCCGGGGCGCTGGTCGTTCGGGTGGCGACGTACGCCGGTGGGGGCTGGTGGTGGACGCTGCTCGTCGGTGTCCTCGCCCTGGCCACCGCCGCCGCGGTCGGCGTCCTCGTCGGCCGGCTCGTACCGCTGCGGGTGGCCGCCCCGATCGCCGGCCTCGCCACCTACCTCGGCCTGGCCATCGTCACCTACTGGGACGGCACGTCCGCCGCGTGGCTCTCGCCGGTCTACGGCGGCTGGGCGGTGTATTCACTCGTTCCCGGACGGGTCACCGCGTTGCAGGCAGCCTGGCTGGTGGCCCTGACGGTCCTGCTGCTCGCCGCCGCCGCGCGGCAGCGGCGCGCAGCCTTGCTGGCTGGCGGGCTCGCCGTCGCCGTCGCCGTGCCGATCACGACGGGGCCGGGCGCCTATCGCCTCCCGGCCGACCCGGCCGCGGTGGAGCTGGTGTGCACGAGCAGTGGACCGCAGGTGTGCTTGTCCCGGATCAACGCGTTCCTGATCGACGACGTCGCTGCGGTTGTGCAGCCGATCCTGGCCCGTCTCGACGGGATATCCGGAGCGCCCCGACGGGCCGCTGACCAGGCTGCCCAGCCGGCTGGCCAGTCCATCGGACGGGACGACGAGACGGTCTGGCTCAACCTCGACTTCCAGTCCACGGCGCTGGGCGGCCTGGCCAGCCGAAAGAGCCTGCGGGCGGACTTCCGGCAGGTGACCCGCGCCAGATGCGAAGACCCCTCCGGAGTTCGCGAAATCGACCAGCGGCTCTACCAGACCGACACCCTGGCCACCCGCTGGATGCTCGACGAGGCAGCGACCGCCGACAACGAGGCCCTCGCCAGGCTCCGCGCACTGCCGGAGCCGGCGCAGCGTTCCTGGTTCGCTGCCTACCTCGACGCCGCCCACCGATGTGACACCCCGGCGCTGATTCGCCTCGGCGAGCAGTCGTGACCGGCCGCCTGCTCACGCTGCACCTGCGCTCCCGGAGCGCGTCCACGTTCCTGATCGGTGTCGGCGTCATCGCGCTGCTGGCCTGGGCCGCCGGAACATGGCTCGCCAGCCGGCCCTACTTCGACGGGCCCGCCGCCCGCGTCCCCGTGGTCGCACTCGCACCGCTGCTGGCCGCACTCCTGCTCGGACCCACCCTCGCCAGCGCCGACGAGGACCTCGAACGCAGCACACCCCTGCCGTGGCTGGCATGGCGAGCCGGTCACCTTCTCGCCGCCGTCTTCGTCACCGCCATGACACTCAGCCTGGCCGGACTGCGAGCGCCCGACACGTACGGTGCGCACGCGCTGGTTCGCAATGTTTTCGGTTGTGTCGGACTGGTCGCCGGCGGGGCGGTGCTGCTCGGCGCGCGGCTGGCGTGGCTGCCCGCCTTCGCCTACGTGTGCGCCGTCTACGCCGCCGCTCCACGCCAGACCGGCACCGTCGTTGCGGCTTGGGCTTGGCCGATCCAGCCCTCCACCGTCACCGCATCCTGGTTGACCGCTGCCACGATATTCGCCGTCGGTGCGGCGGGATACGTGCACAGCGGGTCCCGGCCATCCGCCGCTTTCGTTCGAGAGGTGCGCCGTGATCTGCAACAGAGTCGGCTTGGGCGGCCATAGTGTGGTGTGAGGCATCAGGTACGGCCGTCGGACGAGGAACTGTGGTCCTCGATCGCCGCCGGCGACGAGGTCGCTTTCGGTCGGCTCTTCGACCGGTACTCCCGCCCGATCTACAACCACGCGTTCCGGCTGACCGGCTCGTGGTCGACGGCTGAGGATGTTACTCAGGCGACGTTCCTCGTCGCGTGGCGCCGCCGGCACGACGCCCGCCTGGTGGACGGATCGGCGTTGCCGTGGTTGCTGGTCGTCGCCACTAATGAGGTCCGCTCGGAGTGGCGGTCGGCGCGCCGGTGGCTGGCGCTGCTACGGCGTCTACCGGGAGAGCGGTACGCCGACGGTGACCTCGCCGACGAGGTAGTCGCGCGGCTCGATGACGAGCGGCGGATGACCGAGGTCCTTTCGGTCGTCGGCCGGCTGCCGCCGGCCGAGCGGGAGGCGGTGGCGTTGTGCCTGTGGTCCGGCGTGTCGTACCCGGACGCGGCAGCCGTGTTGGGCATCAGCGAGGTGGCGGTGCGGTCCCGGGTCAGTCGGGCGCGCAGCCGCCTGGCGCGGCTGCTGCCCGAGGAGATTCAGGAGGGGAAGTGGTGAACAACATTCTCGACCTGCCCGCGGAGCGTGACCTGCCGCCGGAGACGGGGCACGCGATGCGGGCCCGGATCCTCGGCTCCGTGAGCCCGCCGCCCGCGCGTACCCCTCGACTGCGGATCGCCGTGACCGTGGCGGTGCTGCTGACCGTGGCGTCCGGTGCCGCTGCCGTGATGTGGGACCGGCCGGACCGATCGGCCGTGCAGGTACTAGCCATGGGAGCCGGGGAACTGTCACCGACGCTGCAGGAAGCGGCTGAGCAGTGCCTGCAGTGGAACTCCCCGCAACGGCAGACCCGCCAAGACCCGCAAGAGCGACCCGTCCCGGTGTCCCTGGCCGACCTGGCGGTGGCCACCGAGCGAGGTGACCGCGCGCTGGTGTTGTTCATGAACGACGTCGGCTACGCCACCTGCGACGTGGAGTCGCCAGGAACGGCCCGGGAGTCCGGTGGGGGCGCCACCGAGCGGTGGCCGCATGGTGATTGGCTGCCCGGGCCGGTGCAGCGGCTGTTGCTGACTTCCACCGAAGCCGATGGCGGGGACGTCAATGTCAGCGGCCGGGTCAGCGCGCGCGTCAACCGGCTCGTACTCGACCACCACGACGGTCACACCACAGCAGCCCGGCTCTCCGGAGGCGTGTTCGGCCTGATGACCAGCGACGCCCGACTCAAGGCCGGCAACACCCCTGAACTGGTCAGCTACGACGCCGGAGGGACGGAGATCGACAGGCGTCCGCTGTTCCAGGCCGAAGACCAACTCGAACACTGCTACACGGGCCCCGACGGGAAGCGGATCTACGGGACACCGACCAGCGACTGCCGTCCTGCCGAGAAGTGGGGGCGATAGCCACGATCGGAGGCTGACCGCTGACCGCTGACCGCTGACCGTTGACCGCCGACCCGGGACGTGGGTCGTCATTCGCGGACCAGTCCCGGCGGCGGCGCGTCCTCGTCGAGTCGGACCTGGCGGGCATTGGCCACGGGGTCGCGTTCGAGGGTGTGGATCAGTGGTGCGGGGTCGCCGACGCAGGTCCAGGTGTCGTCCCAGAGCGCGGAGACCAGCCATGACCGGTCGGCGGGAAAGAACAGGGTCGGGTAGCGCGCCGTGCGGGTGGCGGATGTGACCACTAAGAGGGCGTCTGATTCACGTATTTTGCGAGTGATGCCACCTTCAGATGTCTCGCCAGGTTGGAGTGGTTTCGTTGGTGACGCGTTTGGTGAGGTTGTCGATCATCGCGATGCGGATCATGCTGGCGGAGTTGTCGGGTAGGGCTTCGTAGTCACGGGCCAGGCGGCGGTGGAGCATGATCCAGCCGAGGGTGCGTTCGACGACCCAGCGGCGTTTGACTACGGAGAACCCTCGGACGTTTGGGTCCTTGGTGACGACTTCGACGTCGATGCCGAGGGTGGCGCCGTGTTCGATGACCTTGTTCTTGAAGCCGGCGTCGACCCAGGTCTTGGTCAGGGCGGGGGGGGTCTGCTGCACCGATAGGTGACAGTTTCAGTCACGCGGCCTGACTGGCCGGTGGGGTCATGATGGTCTCGTACTCGATAGGGGTCAACCGGGACAGGGATCGTTGGCGTCGGCGGCGGTGGTAGGTCCGTTCGATCCAGGTCACGATCGCGGTCCTGAACTGCTGCCGGGTCGTCCAGGTTCGGCGGTCGAGGACGTTGTTCTGCAGGAGGCCGAAGAAGGATTCCATGGCGGCGTTGTCGCCGGCGGCGCCGACGCGGCCCATCGATCCGGTCATGTGGTGGCGGTTGAGGGCTCGGACGAATTTCCTGGACCGGAATTGCGACCCGCGGTCGGTGTCCAGCACGCAGCCGGCCACGTCACCACGACGGGCTACAGCGTTGTGTAGGGCGTTGACGGCCAGCCTCGATTTCATCCGTGAGTCGATGGAGTAGCCGACGATCCGGTTTGACCACACGTCCTTGATCGCGCACAGATACAGCTTGCCCTCGGCGGTGCGATGCTCGGTGATGTCGGCCAACTACAACCGGTTCGGGCCGTCCGTGGTGAAGTTGCGGCGCACGAGATCGTCGTGCACTGGCGGACCGGCCTTGCCGCCCTTGCCCCGACGCTTCTTCTTGCTGAACGCGCTCCACCAGCCCATGCCGGAGCAGATTCTCCAGGCGGTGCGCTCGACCATCGGCTGGCCGGCAGCGCGGGCCTCATCGGCCAGGAGCCGGTAGCCGAACTCCGGGTCGTCGCGATGGGCGTCGAACAACGCGTCCGCCCGATACGCTCCAGCCAGTTCAGCGTCGGTGACACTGCGAGCACGCCACCGGTAGTAGGGCTGACGAGCGATGTTCAATAACCGGCACGTCACCGCCACGGGGATCCCATCGGCGGCCAGCTCGCTCACGAGCGGGTAGAGCCTTTTCCCGGCAGATGCGCCTGCGACAAGTACGCCGCGGCCCGCCGCAGAACCTCGTTCTCCTGCTCCAACAACCGGATCCGCTTACGGGCCTCGCGCAGCTCGGCTGACTCGCCACTGGTCGTGCCGGGCTTCGCGCCGGCGTCGACGTCGGCCTGGCGCAGCCACTTGAACAACGTCATCGAGTGCACCCCGAAGTCCTTCGCGATCTGCTCGACCGTCACGCCTGGCTCGCGGTCACGGGCCACCCGCACGACATCATCACGGAACTCTCGGGGGTAGGGCTTGGGCACAGCGACATCCTTCCAGCCCGCCACTAGGGCAAGCCATCTCAGATGTCACCTATCGGTGCAGCAGACCCATCCGGCCCAGTGCGCTCGACACACAGAGGCGCTCTCAAGTCACGACGCCTAGCCGGCGATATGCAACTGGCCGCAGCCAAGCTTCGTCTTCCCCGGCGGCTCTGCCGGGTGAACTAAATGTCGAAGCTGCCGCCCTTGATGCCCTGGATGAAGGTCGCCCACTCGTTTGGAGAAAAGGACAACACAGCTCCCTGCCGTTGCTTGCTGTCGCGAACCATGACGAGCCTCGGGGGCGCGGCGACCTCGACACAGTTGCCGCTTGAGCCGGACCTGGTGCTCTTGCGCCAGACAGCGCGAGACAGGTCCACGGCTTCCGTCCTCCTAGGTAAGTAGCTCGGCAGCAATCGCACGCAGCCTATCTCGCGTGGGATTGGGTCCCAGTGCCTGGGCTTGGAGTTGCTCATGTGCTGCCGCATATGCGGCCATTTCGGATGGCCGGTCCAGGTACAGCGCGCCGGTCAGCGTGTCGACGTAGACCATCCGCTCCTCAGCCGCGTCGGGGTAGGGCTCGGGAATCGGCGGGAAGTCGAGGATCACGAAGCTTCCGTCGAAGCCGACGCCGGCGGAGTACGGAAGGAGCTGGATCTGGACGTTGCTCTTGCTCGAGTCCTCGATCAAGCGGTTGAGTTGTCTATGCAGCACTTCGGGTCCGCCGACCATCCGCGGAGCGGCTCCCTCATCGATGACGACGCGCAGCAGCGGCGGATCGTCAGCTGACAGGATGGCCTGCCTCTCCATCCGCAGCGCGACTTGACGCTCTACCTCGTCGTCGCGCATCGGGACCGGCGCACCTTCGAACGCGGCTCGCGCGTACTCCTCGGTCTGCAGCAGGCCAGGCACCATCTGGCATTCGTAGGTGCGGATGACCGACGCCTCGGACTCCATCCCGACGTACGCGGCAAACCAGTCCGGCAAGACGTCGGTATACCGCTGCCACCAACCGCGCTGCTTCGCCTGGCGTGCTACCGCGATAACGGCTTCCGCTTGGTCACCTTCCACTCCGTACAGCGCCAGTAGCGCCCGCACGTCGTTTGGATGGGGCCGTACCTCTGCCGTCTCGATACGACTGAGCCAGCTCGCATCGTGGTCCACTCGCCTGGCTGCTTCGGCCGAGGTGATGCCAGCTCTGTCACGGAGCTGTCGCAGGGTCAGCGCCAGTCGTCGGCGCCTGACGGTAGGGCTTTGGCGTTGAGGCACGTGGTCATCTTGCCATGCGGGACACCTGACTTCCGTTCGCAAACACGCGGAACGCAGGAATGCGTTCCGCATATTGCGGATTGTCGTCATGCGTGGCAACGTGTTTGCCGGGCGTGGTGGTCGGATGACCGAGCGTGGCCCGGCCGCCATGCCTCATATACGAGAGGGGTCACGGTGGGCAGGCAGGTCTCCTACGACCAGTACGTGATCGCAGTCGCCCTGACCTTGGCGCGTCGACATCGGCCGGTGTGGTCATGGAGGAGAGCCCGGAGGATTTGTTGCTGCGGGGGCGAGCTGCCGTGCCGATCGAGACACCGCATCCCCATCAGCCGCCGGCATTGGCCAGGGGAGGCGGGATGACATCTCACGCGCCTGTTCTACCTATTTGGAGTTGCGGCGGGTGTGGTGCCCCTTGGCCGTGCCGCACTCGCAGGCAGGAGCTGCACGCCGAGTACCAAGAAGCGCCCATATCCCTAGCCCTATATATGGGGTCGTGCCTGGTGGCCGCGAGCCAGGACATGGGTTGGGCTCCGGCCGGACTTCTCCATCGCCGGTTCCTCGGGTGGGTGCGGTGACCGCACCCCGCGCCGGTGACCTTCTCTACGTGACCCGATCGGCCAGCGTGCAGTTCATCAACCCAATCTTCTTCCGGGTGATCCGGGTGCTCGGCTGGCGGACATACGACGGGTGGCTCTGGATCGAGGGCTACCAACTCAACATCAAGGGCGATGCTATCGCTCGACGGGCAATTTTCGTGCAGCGGGCCGGGCTGCGATCCGGTGAGATGTCGGGGCTGCCGGCCAAGCCCGTCAGGTTAGGCAGAGGGCGACAACGGGGTGAGGGTGACTAGGGGCTGAGGTTCGAAGGGAACCCAATAATTGGCATTCCGGTGCGTCGCCGGCCGCTTTGGCCGGGAGTGCTATCGCCAGTCCGAACGTCCGCCGGGCATGTGGCTGCGCCAGCGGAAGTAGTCGCCGATGGCGGAACCGCATCGAGCTTCGTCGACGCGGCGATGGGGTGGTTCGGGTACGCGAGCTGGGGGCAGGTCCCCGCATGGGCTGCCGACGGTGGGCGGGCTCCCGGGCGAGGCACCACGATCGGTCGCCACAGTGCCCGCAGCGGCCATCACCGCAGGAGACGCGGACCCCAGAAGCGCAGCGAAAACGCGCCCTCACGTTCACTGTGTGACGTCCGCAACTGGGCTGCGGCTTCCCGCAGGGGTACCCGCCAGGCCCAACCACGCCTCAGGTGAGGCGGTGGTCGAGGGCGGTGTGGCGGCGGCCGGCGCCGACGGTACGGACGGCGGCGGCGAGAGCGCGGCGGGAGCCGACGAGGACGACGAGCTGTTTGGCGCGGGTGACGGCGGTGTAGAGCAGGTTGCGTTGCAGCATCATCCAGGCGCTGGTGGTCAGGGGGATGACGACGGCGGGGTATTCGGAGCCTTGGGAGCGGTGGATGGTCATGGCGTAGGCGTGGGCGAGTTCGTCGAGTTCGTCGAAGTCGTAGTCGATGCTCTCGTCCTCGTCGGTGCGCACGGTCAGGGTTTGTTCGTCGGTGTTGAGGGCGGTGACGATGCCGAGGGTGCCGTTGAAGACACCGGCTTGGCCCTTGTCGTAGTTGTTGCGGATCTGGGTGACCTTGTCGCCGATGCGGAACACCCGCCCGCCCATGCGCCGCTCCGGCTGGCCTTCGCGGTGTGGGGTGAGCCGCTGCTGCAGTAGGCCGTTAAGCGCGCCCGCGCCGGCGGGGCCGCGGTGCATGGGGGTGAGGACCTGCACGTCACGTCGCGGGTCGAGACCGAATTTGGCCGGGATGCGGGTGCAGGTGACGTCGACGGTGAGGGTGGCGGTGGCGTCGGTGTCGTCGCTGGCGAACAGGAAGAAGTCTGGCAGGCCTTGGAGGATGGGTGAGCGGCCGGCGTTGATGCGGTGGGCGTTGGTGACGACGCCGGACTGGGCGGCTTGGCGGAAGATCTGGGTCAGCCGCACCCGGGGGATGGTGGGTGCGGCGAGGAGGTCCCGTAGGACCTCCCCGGCGCCGACGGATGGGAGTTGGTCGACGTCACCGACAAGGAGCAGGTGCGCGCCGGGTGGGACGGCTTTGACGAGTTTGTTGGCGAGGATGAGGTCGAGCATGGATGCTTCGTCGACGACGAGTAGGTCGACGTCGAGGGGGTTGTCGCGGTCGTAGGAGGCATCCCCGCCGGGTCGTAGTTGCAGCAGCCGGTGCACGGTGGCGGCGGGGTAGCCGGTCAGCTCGGACAGGCGTTTGGCGGCGCGGCCGGTCGGTGCCACGAGGGTGACCTTGGCTTTCTTGGCGGCGGCGAGTTCGACGATGGAGCGGACGGTGAAGCTCTTGCCGCAGCCCGGTCCGCCGGTGAGCACCGCGACCTTCGAGGTCAGCGCGAGACGGACCGCCTGCTCCTGCTCGGGGGCGAGGTCGTTGCCGGTGCGGGCCTTGAGCCAGGTCAGGGCCTTGGTCCAGTCGACGTCGGCGAAGTGGGGCAGCCGGTCGGCTCGGTCGTGGAGCAGCCGCCGCAGGGAGTTGGTGAGCGACTGCTCGGCGCGGTGGAACGGCACCAGGTACACCGCCTGCACCGGCCGACCGTCGGCGGCGGGGAGCGTTTCGCGGACGACGCCCTCGTCGGTGACGAGATCGTCGAGGCAACGGGTGACGAGGTCGGCGGGCACGTCGAGGATCTTGGTGGCGTCGGCTACGAGGTCGGGCTCGGGCAGGTAGCAGTGGCCGTTGTCAGTCGCCTCGGACAGGGTGTACTGCAGGCCGGCCATGACTCGTTGTGGGCTGTCGTGCGGGATGCCCACGGCTTGGGCGATGGTGTCGGCGGTCTTGAAGCCGATGCCCCACACGTCGGCGGCCAGCCGGTACGGCTCCTTGGTGACCACGTCGGTGGAGGCGTCGCCGTACTGCTTGTAGATCCGCACAGCAAGGGAGGTCGACACGCCGACACCTTGGAGGAAGACCATGACCTCCTTGATGGCCTTCTGCTCCTCCCACGCCGCAGTGATCTTCGCCGTGCGTTTCGGGCCCAACCCCGGCACCTCCACCAGCCGCGTCGGCTCCTCCTCGATGATCCTCAGGGTGTCCAGGCCGAAGTGGGTGACGATCCGTTCGGCAAACACCGGCCCGATGCCCTTGACCAGGCCGGAGCCGAGGTAACGCTGTATGCCCTGGATCGTGGCTGGCAACACCGTCGTGTAGGAGTCGACCTCGAGCTGCCGGCCGTACTTCGGATGCGACGACCACCGGCCGTGCAGACGCAGGCTCTCCCCCGGTTGCGCACCGAGCAGCGCACCTACCACCGTCAACAGGTCACCGCCACGGTCAGTGGCGACTCGGGCGACGGTGTAGCCGGTCTCCTCGTTGACGTAGGTCAACCGCTCCAACACCGCATCCAGCGTCGCCACGGCGGGGCGGGGCACAGCAGTCACACCTACCATCCTGCCGCATCCCGCGGGCGCCAGAAGCGCCGCGCTGCCCAGCGATAGGCGCTGGTCTGCCCCACTCGCATCTGAGACTCTCCGGCTGCAGTGACACGTCTTCGATGATCTACACCGTTCCGGTCTGTAGCGGTGGGATGACGTGAATGTGATCCTCATGTTTGACTATGTCTATGCGGGCGGGGGAGACGCGGCTAGCGATCGATTGCGGAACGACCAGCACCAAGGCGCTCCTGGTAAGGCCTGACGGCACCTCGACGCCGCTGTCCTTCGACGGGGTGCCTCACCTGCCCAGCGCTGTCTACGTCTGCGATGACGGCGAGGTGTGGACGGGACAGCAGGCCCGACAGGCTGGCGTCGCCGCGCCGAGCCGGCTTATCCCGAGTCCCCGCCGGCCGGCCGACGATGATGTCACTGTCGATGGGGCGGCGGTGAACGCGCTGGATGTGGCGGCGGCTCCGCTTCGCAGGGCCGCGGCGGAGGCCGAGCGGGTCGCCGGGGCCCCGGTGCGGGACGTCCGGTTGGTCGTGCCGGCCGGGTGGGGGCCGAGGCGGCGTACCTGGTTGCGGCAGGTCGCGCACCGGGCAGGGTTGCCGCAGCCGCGTCTGGTCGAGGCCCCGGTAGCCGTCGCCGAGCGTGTCCTGGCCGCCGGTGTGCGGCTGCCGGTGGGGGCGTTCATCGTGGTGTGCGATATCGGCGGGGGCGTGGAGGTGACGGTGCTGCGCCGTGGCCCGTCTGGCTTTGAGGTCCTCGCGACCCTCGCTGACTCTGCCGCTGGTGGCGCCGCCGTCGATCGACGGCTCGTCGGCGCCCTGCTGGGGGATGTGAACGTGGCGGGCGGCGACGCGGTGACCGGGGTGATGATGGACAGTGTCCGCGCGGCGAAGGAAGCGTTGGGTGCCCATCCGGCCGTCACGGTGCCTCTTCCCGATCGGCCGCCGGTCATCGCGAACAGTGCCATGCTCGAGGACGCGGCCCGCGTCGTCCCGCTGCGGGTGGCGCAGCTGACCCAGGAGGCCGTCGCCGCTTCCGAGCTGACCGTCGGCGACCTCGCGGGCCTGTACTGCGTCGGGGGTAGCGCCCACCTGCCGCACCTGGGCAAGGCCATTGCCGAGCAGATCGGCATCACCCCTGTGATCCCTTTCGAGCCCGGATTGGCTGCTGTGCGGGGTGCCGCGGACGCCGGTGTCGCCGTTTCGGGCGGGCTCGGGGCGGTGGAGGTGCCGGTGCCGCCGGTGCGGCGAGCCGTCGCGATCGCGGTTCCCGGCTTCGCCTCTCTGGCGCTGATCTGGCAGTGCTTCATGACTGCGGAGCAGCGCAACACCATTGGTGTCTACCTGTGGGTGGCGAATTTGAACTGGGGCGAGTTCACCATGGCGGCGGTGTTCGCGCTGCTGGCGTGTCTCGCTGCGGGAGCCGTCCTCGGGTCGTTGATCGCCGCCCGCAGTCCCACACCTGGCACCCGAACAGAAGGTGGGAAGGTCAGTGTCGGCATCCTTGCCGCGGTGTCCCTCGGCGCGGCGATCGCCGGGCTGTACGCGGTGGTCGCCAGCCAGTACTTCGTCGGTGAGACGTTGGGCCGGTTCCTGAGCTGGGCGCTGTGGCCGATCACCCCGATCATTGGTATGGCGGTGGCGATGGCGGTGGTCGCCGCTCGGCAGTGGCGCGCCCCGCACGGCGGCTGGTCGGCGTTGTTGGCCGCGCCGACCGGCTCGATCGTCGCCGCCACGCTTGGCATGCTGTTGGTGCAGTACTCGCTGACCGCCAGACGGTGGCCGGACACGGCTCTGTTGATCGACGTCGCCGGCCGGGTTGGCGGGCTGCTGATCGGCGTTGGGGTGGTTATGGCGCTGGTGCAGCCGCTGATGTTCCGGCTTATCCTCTCTGCTCCCCTCGTGGTGATCTCGGCGGCGATCGTCGGTCCTTATTCCACCGGGATCCTTGGTGTCATCTATGCCCTCGCCGTCGCGGTGTGGTGGGCGGCCCGGGTGTGGACCCGCGTCATCCGTCCCGCCCAACCCGCGCCGCCGGGGGAGGCACGGGTACTCGCGGCCGGCGTCTTGCCGCCGGGTGGGGGTGGATGAGGTGCGGTGGCCGCGGCGGCTGATGTCGCTGCTGTTCGTCCTCGTGCTTCTGGTCGGCCCGCCTGTGGTGTTGCTGTCACTGGTCGGCCCACCCGTACGTGGCTGGCCGACCGCGGAGCAGATGTGGGTGTGGGTAGAGCAGCCCCTGACCGAGCAGACCCTCACTATCGCGTTGACCATCACGGCCTGGCTGGTGTGGCTCGTGCTCGCCTACACGGTCACCATCCGGGTCCTCGCCCGCCTCCGCGCGACCGTGGCCTGGCTGCGGCATTTGCCCCTACCGACACCCCTACAGGCGACGGCGACCGGGGTGGCCGGAGCGGCTGTGCTCGGAATCAGCGCCAACGCGGTGACCGCATCACCTCCGCAACCACCACATCCGGTGCCCGCCGGCAGCCTCGATGCGGGCGGCGACACCATCGTCCCGGGGCGCGACGGCATGGCTCTGCCCGACGACGGGATCGTCGTGTCCGGTGGTTGGATTCCCCGCGACGTCGCCGAGCAGGTCACCGCCGTCGCAGCCCTGGTTTGGCTACGCCGACGCCGCGCCTACCGGCCACGCCCACCCGGCCAACCAGGCCGCACGGACGAGGACCTGGCCCCGCTGCCCGCGACCGCCGCTGCCGTGCAAGCCGCCCTCGCCGAGCACCCCTCACCGGCTGCCGCCGATCCTGCCCTTGCTCGGCTGCCGGCGGCCGGGATGGTGACCGGAGGTGTGACTCTTCCGGCCGCAGGGGTCGGGCTCACCGGACCGGGTGCCCTGGCCGCGGGGCGAGGTCTACTGGTCACCACCGTCTTGGCCCGGCAGCGTCACCCGACGCTGCCGCTGGTCATCACCCGGACCGCGCTCACCAGGCTGCTCGGCGCTGCCGCCGAAACCCTGGGCCGCCGTCTGCCGGGGTTAGACGTCGTCGAGAGCCCTGCCGAGGCGGTACGGATTCTTCAACGCAGACCCGCCGGTCGCCGCGGCGGGGCACGAGACGACACGGAGCGGCACGGAAATGGGACGGCAAGCCCTGCGCACCCCGCCACCAGCCTGATCGTTGACAGCGCTGCGGCAGCACGCGGTGTGCAAGACCTGACGGTCGTGAACGATGCCGACGCCGGCAGCATGGTGGTGCTGGGCAGATGGCCGGGCGGTCCGACATGGCAGGTCGACCCGGACGGCCACACACACGACACACAGCGCCCCGAACAGCCCGGTCCACGGTTGTGCGTCCTCGACTCGGTGGCGGCCGCCGACCTGCTCATCGTGATCGCCCACGTCGATCCACCACCGCTCGAGCCCTCGACCGCCATACCGTCCCCAGGTCACGCCGCGCCACCTCGGCAGCTGCCACGGCAGACGGCCCGGCAGCAATTCCTGCCCCGTCCCGCAGCCACCGACCGGCGGCTGGAGTTGCGCGTTCTGGGCGAGCCGGCGCTGCTCATCGACGGCGAACCACTGAACGTCCGCCGCGGTGCCGCCGTCCAAGTCCTTGTTCTGCTCGCCACCCACCCCGACGGAGCTGACACCCGGCAGCTGACCGCCGCCATCTGGCCGGGCCTGCCCCGCCGATCGCTGAGCGGCCGCCTCTACACCACGCTCAGCGAACTCCGTGGCAGCATCCGCACCGCCTGCGGGCTGAATCTCATCGATCACGCCGACGACCGCTACCGCCTCAACCCCAGCCACCTCGACGTCGACCTGTGGCGCTTATACGCCGCGGCCCAGCACGCCGCGACCGCTGTCACCGACACCACAAGCGCCCGGCAGGCCGTCATCGACACCTACACCGGAGACCTCGCCGCCGGACGCACCTGGCCCTGGCTCGACCCCATCCGCGAGACCATCCGCCGCCACATCATCGACGCCTACGTAGCCCTCGCCGCCGCCGCATCCGGCCCCCGTAACGCCTTGGACCTGCTCCAAGGCGCCATCCGCATCGATCCCTACAACGCCGAGCTGCACGCGCGCACGATGAACGCCCTCACCGCGCTCGGCGAGCACGACGCAGCGGCCCAGCTACACGAGGCCTATATCCGGCGTCTCATCGAAGCGGGCCTCGACCCTGTTGACGACGCCCGCGCTGGCGACGCTGGACTGAACGGCGCCGCCGTTACCAGCTAGCCGGACCGCTCGCAGAGGATGCCTTGGCTGCCCGAGTGGGGGCCAGGACCGCGACGGGCATGTCTCGGCAGACAACAGGGGCCGCACTCGGTCCGTCCCGCCTCGCCGGCACCAGTGGATGTATGAGCCCGGTGACTGCCTGCCGGCGGGGACAACCCTGCGCCTGCCCCAGCCGACATGTCATGACCCTCGTGAAGCCATACCGAAGGTCATGAAGGCGGCTGGCGGCAGGTTCGATCGCGTGAAAACCGGAGCGGAAGATGAGTGGTTCCTTCCTTCACCTACTTCGACTTCGCCGCATAAGGGTCGAGCCGCCCGGAACGAGCCATGTCGCCCTACCCGACTCCTGTTCGGCGCCTTCCTAGCACCGCCTCGCTGACCTGCAGATGTGAGCCCGTGTGAGGTGGTGTGAGGTCCTGTAAGACGCCATCTCGATCTCCAGCGGCATCGACGGCCGTAGCGTCACCGCATTGCTTCAGCCGGGACCCGTAGGCATCCGCCTTGGACCGCTGGGCGCCGGCTGCGGGCGAAGGAGGCTAGGTGACGTCACGACCCGTTGTTCCTGCCGTAGTCACGTCTGTGCTGTGCACGGCAGCCGTGCCCATCGTCTTCGCCGGCGCTGGCGTGTGGATGCCCGAGGTGCCGTCATCGGCCGCTGTCCGGCAGTGGATCGCCGAGCCGATGGGCCCTGACCTCATTGTGGTCTTGGCCGGAGGAGGCGTGCTCGTGCTGTGGCTGTTGCTGGCCACGGCCGTCCTGATGCGCGCCTACGCCGCGCTGGCCCGCCGGTTGCGCGCCACACCCACGTTCCGGCTTCCCGGGCCTGTGCAGGGTCTCGCCGCCGCGCTGCTCGGGACGACCGCCGTGACCACCGTCGCGGGCGCCGTCGCGCACGCCGGCCCACCCGCCGCTGCCGCGACCGTCGACGGTGACGCGCAGGCCAGCGAGGCCAGATCCACGGCCACCGCCCACAGCGACCGAGAGCGGCAAGAGACGCGATCAACAGGCCAGCCATCCGTCTATACCGTCGAACGCGGCGACAGCCTGTCAAAAATCGCCAAGCGTCAGCTCGGAGATGCCGACCGGTGGCCGGAAATTTTCGCCCTCAACCGCGGTCACCGTTTCCCCGACGTCGGCGGCAGACTGCGCGACCCGAACGTCATCCGCCCCGGGTGGACCTTGAAACTGCCCGCCGGCAACCCGGGACAGCCCGGCCCGTCGAACGGGTCAACGCCGCGGTGGCCCTCCACCGACAGCCCCAACCCGCCACCACCACCCGATGGCACTGACATGCGTCCGCCGGCCGGGCCGACTCTGAGCCCGACGCCCGGCTCCGCCAGCACCACCGCCCCGACGCCAGGCAGCAACGGTGCGACGGAACCTGATTGCGTGAGCGGCAACGGCGCCGACGGCGCTGACTCCGCGGCGAACCGTAGCCGCGAGGCGGGGGAGACCACGCGGGGCGTGGAGCTGCCCAGTGGTAGCTGGCTCGACCTCGGTGTCGCGCTGGCCATCGCTGCCGCGGTCGCGCTGGTCTGGGCACACCGGCAACGCCGCTACGTGCCGGGCAAACCCTCGACGCGGCCCCGCCTCGACGACGCGGACCTCAGGCCCATGCCTCACGTAGTACGGCAAATCCGCCGCGGCCTCCGCCGTGTCGCCAACGGGAACGGCATGGCGCACCAGGACGCCGGACCTCCGGCCGACGAGGCTGTCGATGACGGCACGCAGCCCACCCAGCTCGGCGACATCGCTGGCCTTCACCAGACCAATGCCCCCACTGAGGACGGGTCCCTCGAGTCGGTGAGCCGCGACGACGATGCGCCAGATGCTGGCGACCTGGTGCCGGCTCTCGCGTACCCGCTAGCCGCGTGGCCGCCGGCAGGGCTGGGCCTGATCGGGCCCGGCGCAGAGGCCGCCGCCCGCGGGCTCCTCATCGCCGCACTGGCAGCCGACACCACGCCCGATGCCCGTACCCAGGTCGTCATTCCGGCGGCGACCGCGACAGCCCTGTTGCGTGTCGCCGCCATCAACCTGCCTCGCACCCCGAGGATGACCGTCACTAACGACCTCACCGAGGCCCTGGCAATCGTCGAGCAACATGCGATGTACCGGGCTCGGCTGCTCGACCAGCACGATGTGCGCACAGTGGCCCAGCTGCGCGCCGCCGACCCCTACGAGGAACCCCTCCCGCCGGTCATGCTGCTGGCCGGGCCCATCGGCCGCCACGAGGGCGCCCGCGTCGCCGCCCTGCTCGCCCAGGGTCAACCCCTGGACATCCATGGGGTGCTGCTCGGCGAGTGGTCCGACGGCGACACCATCGACGTGACCCCCGATGGCGGGGTGAGCCCGGCCGATGACGACTCGCCACATGGCCCGGACGCCGCTGGCGTCAGTCGTCTCACCGTGCTCAACCCCGCCGAGACCCTGGACATCCTCGCGACCCTGACCGAAGCGCACAGCGGCCACCTGCCCGCGTTCGCTCTCGCCGAAGCTGCAGCCCACTCTCGGCCCGAAAGCGGCGCCGATAACGCACCCGCCGCGAACCGGCCGTCATCATCAACACCAGCGCCCCAGATCACCCTTACACCCTCGCCTGGACCATCCGACGACGAGCGGAATGACACCGACGCGCGGAACCCGAACGAGGCGAGCGACCCCGCCAGTCGCGAAGCATGCCCACCCACTGCCGGCGTAACCGCCACCGCGCCCACCCCGGAAATGACCGCCGCCCCCGCTCACGCCGACGAGGGTGTTGCGGACCGGATCGACGGTGACGCCACCGCCAATGGCAGCGGCGAGTCCATGCCCGCAGTCGACGCGCCCGCCGCCAACACTGATGAGGCGCTGCTGCCGGCGGCAGCGGGGCGCGATGCGGTCGAGGTGGTGGTCCTCGGCAAACCCGCCATCATCGGCGCCGACCCGCAGCGCGCCCCGCGCGCCAAGTCCATGGAACTGCTGGTGTACCTGGCAGTGTGCGACGGCGACGCCTCCACCGAGGCGATCCTCGACGACCTGCTGCCCGACGCCCCCGCCAGCAAGGCCATGCACCGCCTGCACACCTACATCTCAGACCTACGCGCCGTACTGCGACACAACGCCGGACCCGGCACCTACCTGACCCGCACCCACCACCGATACCAGCTCAACCCCGACCGCTTCAACCTCGACCTGTGGCGCATGCGCGCGGCGATCCGCGCCGCCGACACCGCCGGATCACACACCGAACGCGTCGAGGCACTGCGCCGCGCCGTGGCCACCTACCGACCCCTGGCCGACGGCTGCGACTACGAATGGCTCGAACCCCACCGCCACGCCGTGCAACGCGAAGCCCTCGACGCCGCCACCGCTCTCCTCGAGGAACTCGCCGACCAGCCCGCCGAGCAAGCCGCCGTCTGCGAAACCGCCCTGCCCCACCACCCCTACGCCGAGGTGCTGTACCAGCAGGCGATGCGCGCCCACGCCCGCCTCGGGAACCTCGACACCATCCGCGCGCTGCGTCGCACCCTCACCCGACGCCTCGCCGAAATCGACGCGGAACCCTCCGACGACACCCTCGCCCTGGCCGACCGACTCGCCACCGACCTGCGACAACCCCGACGCGGCCCCCGCAACCCACGCCCTTCTGACGACGGAGCGTTCGCATGAGCCTCGACACCCTGGCCAGCGTCCCCACCGCCGACGGCGCGGACCTCGGCGGTAAGCAACTGCGGCGGCTGCGGTGGGCGGTACGCGCCACTCTCGTCCTCGGCGTCGCCGCGTCGGTCGCCGCGAACGTCCTGCACGCCCGCCCGAACCCGATCAGCCAGATCATCGCCGCGTGGCCACCCCTGGCCCTGCTGCTCACCGTCGAGCTCATCTCCCGCGTGCCCCACCACCGCTGGTACCTCGGCGCGATCCGCATCACCGCCGCCGCGATCATCGCCCTCATCGCCGCCTGGGTGTCGTACTGGCACCTCGTCGGTGTCGCCGCCCGCTACGGCGAGTCCGGCTACGGGGCCGCGTACCTGCTGCCCATCTCCGTCGACGGTCTCGTTCTCGTCGCCAGCGTCAGCCTCGTCGAAATCACCGCTCGCATACGAGCCGCATCCGCGCGCATGGCTCTCGCGCCCACTGCCGAACTGTCCAGGGCACCTGCAGCCGCGGTCTCCACCTTGTCGGCCCCGGATGAGGTCACCGTCGCCGCACCTTCCACAGGTCGGTACCGACGCGCGGATCCCGGGCGCCCCGCCGCGCCGGCGACAGCCCCTCGTCGTCCGATCTCGCTTCAGCACGCCCCTACTGCGCCGTCCGGCGGCAGCGGCGCTGACGGCGGCGGCGACCCGGCAGCGCCGCAACCCGGCATCACCAAGCGCGATCCTGGCAAAGTTCTGGCAGCTGACGTCGCCAAATCGCCCACCGTCGGGACCGGCAGACCGGCCGTCGTACGCGCGGCCAAGGCACCAGGCCCGCCGCCGTCCGAGACGGCGCCGCAAGCGGCTCCCGTCACGAACGCCGAGGTGACTGCCGCGCCGGCGGAGGGCATCATCGCGCCGTCAGCGGCGGAGGGCACCAGCGGTCACGGCCTGACGGATCCATCGCACGGTGTCGCCGTGATAGCTGACACCGCGTCCGCCGTCGCCTACTGGCGCCGCCGCGAGCCCGCGCTGCAGCCAGCGGAGGTCGCTGCGCGAATCGGCAAGTCGGAACGGACCGTGCGCCGGCACTGGCACCAGCGAGGCACCACTAGCGCGGGCCACCGTAACGGCCACCCCGCCGGCAAAAATCGGCAGCACCCGGCGTCCAACTCCGGATCGGTCGATTGACCGACCCATCTCTCCCACCGGGAGAGCCGTCCCAACCACAAAAAGGCTGCGATGAACGCCAGTCCGCCCAGAGCGGCGGATCCGGATGCTGACGAAGTCGGTGTCTGCCGTGGCAGTCGAGCGTGCCGTCCGGGTGCGACTCGGGTCCGCAGCCGTCGCTGGCTCAGGGAACC
>NZ_JBEXFP010000069.1:0-32435 GCF_040606825.1 Micromonospora sp. NPDC005367
CCCGTGCCGCCGAGCGGATCGTCTCGTCGGCACGGGCCCGGGGTTCCCGCGCGGCGTGGCGGCCACCGCCACCTCGACGACGGTGACCGCCACGGCCGACACCGGCCAACCGGCCGGCTCACCCAGGTTCGCGGGTCACACCAGCGCGTCGTCGTACGCCCGCACGCGCAGGCGCTGCCCGGCGCCGGCGGCGAGGCGCACCTGGAGCCCGAGCGGCGCCGCCGCCCGGCGAACCGTGTCGACGTGCAGCGAACCGTGCCGGTCCACGATGAGCACCGGGGGCTCCTCGCGCTCCCCCTCCGGCTGGTGGAACGAGAGCAGCGTGACCGAGGTGGGCAGGTAGGCGGCGTACGCGGCGCGGGCGGCCGCCTCGTCGCGGTGCGCGAGCAGGACGAAGTCGGGAAGGTGGGCGAAGTCGGCGGCGAGCCGGTCGGCCTTCCAGTGCGCGGGCTCCTCGTCGACGCCGGTCAGGTGGCGGGAACGGTTCGCCGAGGTGATCACGAGGTGGTCCACTCCCGCCTCGGACGCCGCCCGTTCGATGAAGGCGTTCGACGGGCAGAGCGCCCCGGGCGCGATCACCTGCGTGGTGCGTACCCCGCGGTCGTGCTGCGTGAGATGGTCCGGCAGCCGGTCGACGGCCGGGCCCCGGAACCCGAACGGGCCAGCACCGTAGAGGATCTCCATCAGCGCGCGTACCCGCCGCTCCGGCAACCGGGGTGAGATCCGCGACCAGTTGAACATGGACGGTATCCGGTACGCGGCCACCGTGATGCTGCCGATCTGGTCCGCCGGCCGTCCCTTGGCCAGGTTGAGCCGGCGTACGCTCTCCGACTCCGGCCGGGCAACGAGCGCGTAGAAGTTCGCGAAGGCCACCGCGACGACCGCGCCGTCGGCGAGTGCGCGGGCCGCGAACGCCACGTCGGCGGGGCGGTCGATGTACCGGGTCGGGGTCCGGGTGTCCATGGCTCCTC
This sequence comes from Micromonospora sp. NPDC005367, assembly GCF_040606825.1. Taxonomy (NCBI): domain Bacteria; kingdom Bacillati; phylum Actinomycetota; class Actinomycetes; order Micromonosporales; family Micromonosporaceae; genus Micromonospora; species Micromonospora sp. NPDC005367. The sequence goes on from NZ_JBEXFP010000069.1 coordinate 972, forward strand.
CTCGGCGAGCGCCGTGAGGCCAGTTCTACGTGCGCCGTGGTGGGTGGCGCGGAGATCGGTCCTCGATCCGATAGTGACCACGACCGAACCGGTGCGACCGGTCGATGCGACCTCGTACCACCGGCCTACCCACCGCTAGCCGGACGGCCCGGGAGGTGCCGCCGATCGGCGGTGCCGTTAGCCGATCTGCGCGGCTGGGTACAACCGCTGCACCTCACACATACCACAACCCCCTCGGGAGGCACGCCATGCGTGGTACGTCGATACTCGGAGTCCTGGTCGTGATCTGGCTGATCATCGGCGCGATCGCCGCCGGCCAGCGCGGCTACTACAGCGGCGAGGACACCAACTGCGCGGAGGCGGGCACCATCCTGGTCACGATCGTGGCCGGCCCACTGAACTACATCGGCGCCAACCCGAAGGTCGACTGCGAACTGCCGGTGCCGTCCAAGTAGGACAGCCGGCCGTGCCGGTACGCGCCGGCGCCCGGCCGGTGGAGCGGAGACGTGCCGGCGTCACGTTCGGTCGGGGCGCGCCGGCCTCGCATGCGACGCCCCCTTGCGCACGGCCGGGCGCACCCGGTGCGCCCGTGGCGGTCGTCGAGACCGTCGCGAGCGTCCGAGTGCGCCCTGTCGTACGCCGATCGCCGTCAACGGAAGCAGTTGGTAACCGGTGTGGTGCTACCCACGCAGTTGGTCTGCTCATTGCCGGTGATGACGCTCTCGTCGTCGACGCGGACCTGCGCCCGCTCAATGAAGAGACCGCCCGGCTGCCCGGTCGCGTTGTTGCCGACGACCTTGCTGGTGTAGATGGACACCTGGCCGGCGGTGCCGTAGATTCCCCCGCCCTTCGAGGTGGCACCGGCCGCCTCGTTGTCGGCGACGTCGCTGCCACGCACGAGCAGGTTGGACTTCTCGGCGTAGATGCCACCGCCGTGGCCGTGGGTCGTGTTGCCGGCCACCACGCTGTCGTCCAGCGGGAGCAGGCCCTGCGTCGTGGAGATGCCACCGCCGTTGACGGTGGAGGTGTTGTCCCGGATCGTCATCCCACGCAGCACGATCACCGCGTCGGAGTTGGCGATGCCGCCACCGATCTTGGCGGAGTTGCCGAGCACCTCGGTGTCGAGGACCTTGGTGCGGGCCGAGAAGCTGGCGATGCCGCCACCCTGCGTCGCGCTGTTCTGGGCGAACGTCGTGCCCTCGACGTCCGCCGCGCCACGGAAGTTGCCCAGGCCGCCGCCGTACGCGTTGGCGCTGTTGCGGTGGAACTCCGAGTCACGCAGCGTCAGCACACCACCGTTGAGCAGACCCCCGCCCTTGCCCTCGGCGCCGGCCGCGCTGTTGCCGACGAACCGGATGTCGGAGGCCACGAGGTTGCCGTCGTTGAAGATGCCACCGCCGCCGCCGTCCTTTGACAGCGACGTGTTGCTGGTGACGGTGACGCGCTCGACGACGGCGGTCGCGCCGTGCACGATGTGGATGGCGCCACCCTCGACCTTGGAGCGCCCGTTGCGCAGCTCGACATCGCGCAGGAACAGCTCCCCACCGTCGCGGACGGTGAAGAAGCGGAACTCCTCGGCCTGCTTGTCACGCTCGATGATCGCTCCGGCCCCGTCGATGATGATCGGTTGGTAGATCACCGGCAGGCCCGCCTTGTCGTCCGCCAGGTTGGGTGGTGGAGCCTCCGCGTCGCCGGGAGTCTCGGCCACGTCGCCCGGAGTCTGAGCACCGGCACCCGGGCTCTCGACCGCGGCACCCGGGCTCTCGACCACACCACTCGGACTCTCGACCGCGGCACCCGGGCTCTCGACCACACCACTCGGACTCTCGACCACACCACTCGGACTCTCGACCACACCACTCGGACTCTCGACCGCGGCACCCGGGCTCTCGACCACACCACTCGGACTCTCGACCGCAGGGGCCGGACTCTCCGCCGCAGGGGCCGGACTCTCCGCCACGGCAGCCGGGCTCTGCGCCGCCGCACCCGGGGTCTCGGTCGCACCGCCCGCGTTCTCGGCCGCGTCGGCCGTGTCCCGCGCGTCCTGGATTCCGCCGTCGTAGTCGTCGGTCTGCGCGAACGCCTGGGTCAGCGTGTACGTGCACTTCGGCGCGAGCCGCAGCGACCCGCCACCCTCCGCGTTGGCCTGCACGAGCGCCGCCACGAGCTTCTCCGCGTCGCAGGGCACCTTCACCACCGGATGACTTCCCGTTCCGGGGCGGTCGTCAATCCGGCCGTCCTGGCGGCCCGTGCGATCACTCGACGGCTCCCGCTTCTCCGGGTCCGCCGCCTTTCGACCCGTGTCATCGCCGCGCAGTACGCCCGCGACCGGAACCGCGTCGAGGACGGGGGTTTCTCGGTCACTGGCCATCGCGGCGACGCCACTGGCGCCCACCGCACCTACGACCAGGCTGCCCGCGAGCAGCCCTCCGGTCACTAACCATCGGGGCCGCCGGCCGGGTCGTACCGCCCGCCGGCTCCCTCCGTACGTCGACATCTCTTCTGCCTTCCTGGCTGCCTGACCTAGCCGCGCCGAACCGGGCGCGGGGTGAGCGACGTGCCGTCAATCACCTAAAACCACATTACGGACGCAATACGGACAGCCGGCTCCGAACGTGAATAATTGTGTCATTCATCTTTTAGTCGGTCCCTGAGGGCCACATCGGTGACCCCGAGTGGTCCGCTCAGCCGCCGACGTGGATACCGGGACGTCGGGCCGGGTCAGGCTCGCTACGCCGAATGATCTCCCGGACCACCGGCGGAGTGTCGCCGCGTCCAAGGATCAGGTAGCGCAACAGGTGGCCGATGGGGCTCCCCTCCGACCACTCGAAGTGGGCGTGCGGCCGGACGCCGGTGACGTCCCGCAGCGCCAGCAGGATCGCGGCGATCGCGTTCGGAGCCGCCGGGCTGCTGGCCCGCAGCACCCGGAACCCCCCGACCTCCACCCCGTGCACCCGCAGCACGTGGCTGAACTCCGAGGGGTCGATGACGTCGATCTCGAGGAAGAGCACGTCCGCGGCGCCGGGCACCGGATTCATCGCCCGCTGGGCCCGTTCCTTCAGGGTGTACTCCTTCAGCGCGCCAGCCTTGCGCTTGTTGGCGATCAGATGCAGCCGCCCGTCGTGTGCCACCGACTGGGCGATGAACCTGCGGGCCGCGTCGTCGAACTCGATGCGCTCCGCCCGCAGCTCGGTCGTCCGCGTCACCCGGGAGATCAGTGACACCACGATGATGGCGAGGATGAACAGGCTGGAGATGGCGATCCCGTCCGGATGCTCGATGATGTTGTCGCTCAGCGCGTACAGCAGCACCAGGGTGAGCACCGTGAAGCCGGCGGCGGCGACGCGCCGCCGCCGGCGGAGCACGGCGATGGTCACCGCTGTCGCGCCGGAGACCATCATGGCCAGGATCCCGGTGGCGTACGCGCCGGCCTGGGCTTCGACGTCGGCCTCGAAGGCGAGCGTGATCGCGACGCTGACCAGCGTGTAGACCAGGACCACCGGGCGCACCGCCCGCGCCCACTCCGGTGCCATGCCGTATGACGGCAAATAGCGCGGCACGATGTTGATCAGACCGGCCATCGCCGAGGCGCCCGCGAACCACAGGATGAGCACACTGCTGATGTCGTACACCGTGCCGAAGACCTCGCCCAGCTGGGCGTGGGCGAGGAAGGCCAGCGCCCGGCCGTTCGCCGGACCGCCGGCCCGGAACGCCTCCGGCGGGATGAGCACCGTGGTGACGAACGTGGTCAGCAGCAGGTAGACCGACATGATCGACGCGGCGGCGGTGAGCAGCCGTTTCGTGTTTCGGATCCGCGCCGCCAGCCGGGCCTCCGGGTCCGCTCCCCGGCCGGACACCAGCGGCATCATGCTCACGCCGGTCTCGAAGCCCGAGAGCCCCAGCACCAGCAGGGGAAAGGCGAGCACGGTGGTCAGCACCATGTCGCCCGGGCCGCCGACGCCGGAGGTCAGCGCGTCGCCCCAGTCCGCGAGAACGCCCGGGTCGTCGACGATCCGGGCCATCGAGTCCGCCACGATCACCGCGTTGAGCACCAGGAAGACGACGACCAGCGGGATGGCCACCGCCACCGCCTCCCGAAACCCGAGCAGGAACACCCCACCGAGGACGAGCAGCAGCACCGCGGTGACCGTGACGGCCACCCCTCTGCCCTGGAGCCCCTCCGGCAGGTACGGGTTCTCCAGCAGGTGCACGGTCGCGTCGGCCGCGGACAACGTGATCGTGATGATCCACGAGGTCGCCACGAAGCCGAGCAGGACCAGCACGAAGATCTTGCCGCGCCAGAAGGGCAGCAACCGCTCGAGCATCGCCACCGAGCCCTGCCCGTGCGGACTCTCCCGAGCCACCCGCCGATACATCGGCAGCATCCCGAACAGGGTCAGCGCGACGATCAGCAGCGTCGCGAGCGGCGAGAGCGCGCCCGCCGCGACCGCCGCGATGGCCGGCAGGTAGGACAACGTGGAGAAATAGTCGACGCCGGTCAGGCACATCACCTGCCACCAGGGATGCGTGCGGCTCTGCCCCTCCACCGCCTCCGGACCGACCGGCTGCACCCGGTGCCGGAACAGCCACCGGTGCAGACGGCCGGGCGGCGCTGCGGGGCGCGACGGGCTGGCCACCCGCTCCGGAACGGTCACCCGGCGGCCACTGGGCTCCGGGCGGTTCGGATCGCGAGCGGCCCGCAACTCCGGCCCGGGCCCGGTCGACTGTCGGCGTCCGTGCGCCCGTCGCGGTCTCCCCCCGTGCTCCTCAGCCATGTGCCCCGTCCCGCAACTCGCCGCTCCTGACCCGACCGTAGGGGCTACGCCGGCCCTCACCCGGCGGAAACGGGGAAGCGGCTCAGCGGCTCGCGCCGTCCAGCAGGCCGGCCAGGGCGTCCGGGTCGGCGACGGTGATCGTCACCGCCGGGTGACGCAGCCACCGCCCGGGGGCCAGCGCCGGGACGGGGGTACGGAAGCGGACGCAGAGCCCCGCCGCCGTGCTGCTGCCGAAGGTGGCGCCCGCGTCGGCCAGCGACAGGTGCGCGCCGATCACCCGCCACCAGCGGTACGGCCCGCCGCGCTCCACCCCGGTCACGTTCTCCCGAGCCGTGGTCAACCGCCAGGGCCCGAAGCGGACGACCAGCCGCCCGTCGTCGTCCACCTCCGCCCACGCGGTCCCGGGCCGGACGCCGAACAGCGCCAGCACCGGGCGGAACGCCGGATCGAAACGGAACGGGAAGCGGCGGCTCATCGCGTACCGCCGTTGGGACACGGGGTGGGGCCACCTGGACGCGGCGGCCCGGGGCGCGCGGGGCGGGGCCTGGCGGTCGGCCGGCGCCGGATCGGCAGGTTCATGGTGCGGGCGTACCCGGTGCCGGGCGACCGACACCCCGAACGCCGGAGGCCGGGCATGCTCAGGCCAGCAGTGCCCGTTCCCAGAGCGGCCCATGAGCCGCCAGGTACCGCGTGGTCTCCTGCCAGTACGCCCCGTCCTCGGTCCAGATCCGGGCCCACGGCTGACGCCCGTCGCGGGCGCCTCGCCGGAGCAACTCGACCATCGCCGCGGCCCGCCGCGGCAGCATCGCCGTCAGGTCGGGTCGTTCGGCCTCCGGCAGTCCGTACCCGTCGGCCAGCGTGCGTAGCCGGCGGGCCGACTCGCTCGCCGGCCGGTCGGCCCGCATGCCGGCCATGCTCTGCGCCGCGTACGCCAGCTCCCAGAGGCGGGAGCCCGGGCCGGCACCGTCCCAGTCGATCAGCACCCACCCCCGCTGGGAGCGGACCAGGTTCCACGGCGCGGCGTCGTGGTGGCAGACCAGTTCCTCGCGGTCCGGCGCGATGGCGGGCTGCCATCGCGCGCCGGGCGGCGGCACGAAGGTCGCGGTGGCCCGGTGCAGATCGCCCAGGAGCGCGCCGACACCGGCGAGTTCCCCGAGCGGGTACGTGCCGTCCACCGGGCCGCACTCGCCCGGGACGTACTCCAGCACCTGCCTGCCCTGTTCGTCGCGGCCGAGCGGGCGCGGCGCACCGGTGAAGCCGACGTCGTGCAGATGCCGCAGCAGCGCGTCCACCGCATCGGTCCACGGACCGGCGGGGCGGCGGACGGTGTCGCCGACGCGTACCAGCCCTCGGGTGACGTTTCCGGTCAGCGGCTGCTCGTGGGTGGTCACGGGAGCATCCTGCCGACCGGGCGGCGGCAGGGCGCCGCCGGTCCCCCCGAACCGGCGGCGCTTCCCCCGCGCCCCTCTCGATGACACGCCCCCGCGTTCCGCCCCCCGGACGGAACGCGGGGACCCCCCGTCCCGGCTACTGCAGGAACGCCCCCAGGGGCGAGAGCAGCAGCCGACCGAGCGCCGCGGCCGTCGAATCCAGCCGGCTGCGCTCACACTCATGGGCGGCCGGGTCGTGCCGGCACTGCCAGATCTTCTGCGCGTTGCGCCAGGCGACGTCGCGGGTGTACTCGACCAGCTCCCCCTGGTACCAGTCGTCGATGTCGCCGTTGAGCATGTCGATGAGCAGCTGCCACCGCTCCAGGTAGCCCCGGCGCAGCTGGGGGATCTTCTCCGCGAAGATGTTGTTGATCTCGAGGTAGTCGCGGTGCTGGTCGCTGCCGTCCACCGGCTCGGACTCGAGGTGGTCGAACGTCGTGACCAGGGCGAACGGCAGGTCGAAGTTGATGTGGGCGTTCACCCCGGCGGCCGCCGAGGGCAACGGACGGGCGTCCGGCCCGTGCATCCGCGCGAAGAGGCAGGCCCACGCCTTCGGCGTGCCCGCGCTGGAGTCGGTCCAGAGCCGCATCGCGTCGAAGTAGCGGGCCGCGAACTCCACGTCGAGCCGGGACAGGAAGACCGGATCCACGAACCGGTCGTCGTAGAGCCCGTCGAGCACGGTGGTGGTGATGGTCAGGTAGAGCTTGTTGAAGTCGGCCAGCGGGCAGCTGTCCAGCAGCGGAGGCATCCGGACCAGCAGGTCCTGGAGTTTCGTGAGGTGGTCGACCACCGCCGGCACGTCGGCCGGGTGATCGGCGAGCAGGTCGACGATGTCCCGGTGCACGGGCCCCCAGACCGGTTCCGACATCTCTCCTCCACAGTGGTGCATCCCCGCGCGCCGATCGCGACGGGGCACAGCCTTTCAGCCGGCGCTGTCCGCCGGATCAGTAGAACGACGTATAAGGCGCGGTCAGCGCCGGGCGGGTCAGCCGCGCCCGTTACGTAGGTAGATCGCGCTGGCCTGGACCCGGGTGCGGACCTGGAGCTTGTCGAAGATGTGCGACACGTGCACCCCGATGGTCCGCTCGCTGATGAACAGCCGCTGGCCGATCTCCTTGTTCGTGAGTCCCTCGGCCACCGCGGCGAGCACCTCGCGCTCGCGGGCGGTGAGCGTCGCCAACTCGTCGCCGCCCGCCGCGTCCGTCGCCCCGTCCCGTCCCGCGGCCGGCTCCCGCTCGTCCAGGGTCACCCGGGCACGGGTCGCCAGCGTCCTGATCTCCGAGGTCATCGGCACCGCGCCGAGGCCCTGGGCCGTCCGGTACGCCTCGCGCAGCAGCTTGCCGGCGGTCGCCACCCGGCTGCGCCGGGCCAGCAGCGCCTCCGCCTGCCGCAGCCGCGAGTACGCCGCCGGGTAAGGGTGGTTTCGCCGGTCCCATTCGGCCACCGACCGGGCCCACAGCTCCGGGTCGTTGCCGTCGAGCCGGCTCACCTCCGCGTCACAGAGCGCCAGGAACCCGTCGACCACGTCACGCACCGGCCGGGCGGCCTTCTCACTCTTACGGGCGACCCGGTCGGCCACGTCGCGCAGCCGCCGTACCGCCGTCCGGTCCACCGGGACGGTGCGGCCTGCGTGCGCCTCGGCCTCGGCGCGCAGCCCGTGCCAGACCAGCGCGGCGAGGATCGCCACGTCGTCGGAGCGGCTCTCGGTCAACCCGCGCTGCACCGCCTGCCGGGCGAGATCGTGCCGCCCCTGCCACATGGCGAGCCCGGCCCGCAGGGTCAGCAGCGGGATCACGTGCCGGGCGCCGCCGCCGGCGAGCACCGTGGCCACGGCGTCGAGATCCCGGTCGGCGGCCTCGATGTCGCCGTAGCCGACCGAGAGCCGGCACCGAGCCAGCAGCAGCTCGACGGCGTCGGCGCCGGACGGGCGGTGCCGCAGCGCCGCCGCGACGACCTTCTCCGCCTCCGCCCACTGCCCCACCCGGAACAGCCCGTTGGTGGCGATGGCCAGCAGCCGGGTCTCGTAGGTGCGGCCGAGGCCCAGCTCGGCGACCCGCTCGGCACCGCGGCGGGCCACCACCACCCCCTCCTCGAGGATGTTCAGCGGGCCGGTGAGCAACTCGGCCAGGTGCAGGTACGCGCAGGCCACGTCGTCCGGGCGGCCCGTTTGCTCGGCGATCTCCAGCGCCCGCCGCACCACCGCGAGGCCGGCGTCCGGGTCCTCCAGGTACGCCTCGCTGAAGCCCAGCGCGGCGCTCGCGAGCACCACCTCGGAGGTGGCGCCGTCCACCACCGCGGTCAGCTCCAGCGCCTCCCGGGCCCGCCGCCCCGCGTCGGCGTACCGGCCCAGGTGCAGCAGCAACTCGGCCAGGTGGGCGGCCGCGGTGGCGCGTTCCCGGGGCGTGCAGTCGTGGGCTTCCAACGCCCGCCGGTACTCGGCCTCGGCCGGCGCGGACCGTCCGGCCGCGGCGAGGTAGCGGGCCCGGCGGATGTGCAGCGCGCAGCTGGACATGGTGCCCGCGCCGGCCAGTTCCTCCAGCAGGGTCAGCGCCCGGGCGTGCTCGCCACAGTGGTGGGCCGCCTCGGCGGCGTGCCCCAGCAGGTCGGCCCGGCCCACCGTACGCACGCCGACGGCCGGGGCGTCGGCCAGTTGCAGGGCGGCCGACCAGTGCCGGTGCGCCTCCGCGTAGCCGTGCAGACGTTCCGCCTCGCGGGCGGCGGCGACCGCCGCCGGCAGCGCGCGGGCGGGCTCGCCGGCCAACCGCCAGTGGTGCGCCAGCCGGGCCTGGTGCAGTTCGGCCTCCGCCGAGGTCAGCGCCTCGGCGTAGCGGCGGTGCAGCGCGGAACGCTCCGCCGGCAGCAGCTCGTCCTCCAGCACCTCGGCCACCAGCCGGTGCCGTAGCCGGTAGCCGTCGTCCGCGCTGACGAGCAGCCGATGCGCGACGGTCGCCCGGACGGCCTCGATCAGTTCCTGTTCGGGCAGCCGTACCACCTGCGCCAGCAGCCAGTGCTGCACCGGCTCCACGCCGGCGGCGACGGCGTGGACCACGGCGTGCGCGGGCTGGGGCAGCGCGTCGACGCGGGCCAGGAAGATCTCCCGCAAGGTGTCGGAGAGACCGTCGCGCCCGTCGCGCAGGTCCCGGGCCAGCTCCTCGATGACGAACGGGTTGCCACCGCTGCGCTGCCACACCTGATCGGCCGACTCGGCGCCGAGCGGGCGACCGACCACCGCGGCGGCGAGCTGCTCGGTGGCGCCCCGGTCGAGCGGGGCGAGGTCCAGCACCCGGACCGAGCGCAGCCGGCGCAGCTCGGTGAGGACCCGGCGCAGCGGGTGCGCGCCCTGCAACGACTCGGCCCGGATGGCCGCGAGCACCGACAGCTGGAGGTCACCGAGACCGGCGAGCAGGTAGAGCAGGAGCTGCCGGGTGCTCCGGTCGACCCACTGGAGGTCGTCCAGCACCAGCACCAGCGGCCGGCCCTCCGCGATCAGGTGCAGCCCGCGGGAAACCCGCTCCAGCAGCGCGCCCGCGCCGTCGGGACCGGCGGTCTCCTCGGCGAACATCTGCAGCAGCGCCCGGACCGCCATGGAGGTGCGGGTGTGCGAGGTGGACAGTTCGGCGTCGAAGCGGCGCAGCGCCTGCAACAGCGGGTGCAGCGGTGAGGCGTCGCCGATGTCCAGGCATGACCCGGTGAGCACCAGGGCGCCGGCGTCGCGCAGCTGCGCACCGACCTCGCGCAGCAGCCGCGTCTTGCCCACACCGCTCTCGCCGGTGAGGAAGGCGGCCGCGGTGTGCCCCTGCGCCACGTCGTCGAGCAGGGCCGACCGGACCGACTTCAGCAGGTCGGCCCGGCCGATGAGCGGTGCAGTGTCCACATCGCTGGCCATGGCACGCAGCCTAGTCACAGGCCCCCGCACCGTTCTACGGCCGTTTGCCCCATGTGGTACTCCTCGCGTCGACAATGCGACCGAAGGTTGCGGCGGTCGACATACGTCGTCCTACCGATGCCCCGTCGGCCGGGGAGTGCGAGTCTCCTGAGGTCGCGCGCCGCCAACCGGGGAAGGGCAGGTGGAAGGCCATGTCGACGTTCGCCGCCGCCGCGTCGCCGGTCCCGTCGCCGCGCTGGCCGGTGCCGGAGGAGAGACGGACGGTGACCGTGCTGTTCGTCGACATCGTCGGGTCGACCGCGCTGGTGGACCGGCTGGACCCGGAGGACGTACGGGCGATGCAGCGGGCGTACTTCGACACCGTGTCGAGGGTGTTGCGTCGCTGGAACGGGATGGTGGAGAAGTACGTCGGCGACGCGGTCATGGCGTTGTTCGGCGCCCGCGAGTCGGACGGGTTCGACGCGTACCGGGCCGTCCGGGCCGGACTGGACATCCAGCGGGCGCTGGACCGGCAACCACTGACCGGCGACGTCGTGCTGCAGGTACGGGTCGGGGTGGCCACGGGCGAAGCAGTGGTGGAACTGCCCGCCGTCCGCGACGGAGGGCACGGCGTGGCCAGCGGCGCGGTCATCACCACCGCCGCGCGGTTGCAGGCGTACGCGCCACCGGGCGCGGTCGTCTGCTGCCCAGCCACCCAGCGGGCCACCGCCGGGTTGGTGAGGCAACGGCAGCTCACCCCGGTCACGGTGCCCGGCCGGACGCCCGCCCTGGGAATCTGGCAGGTGGTGGCGCCGACCGGGCAGCCCGCCGCGCGGCACGACGGACCGCTCGTCGGCCGGCGGCGGGAACTGACCACCGCCGGGGAGCGCATCATCCGCGCGATACGCGAGGGCAGCCCGCAGTGGGTGTCGGTGACCGGCCCGTCCGGCAGCGGCCGCAGCCGGCTGCTGTACGAGCTGACCCGGGCGGTCGACGTGGTCGACGGGGCGCCGGTGCGTTGGTGCGTGGCGTCCTGCCCGCCGCATCCGCACGAGTCGCTGGCCCCGGTGGCCAATCTGCTGCGCGGCCTGGTCGCGTTGGACCCGGCGGACCCGCCGTCGGCGGTCCGCGCGCGATTGACCGGCGCACTGACCGGGTTGCTTCCACCCAGCCGGCTGGCGACGGCGGTGCCCGCGCTGGAACGGCTGCTCGCCGCGCCGGACGCCACCGCCGGCACGGCCGCGGCGTGGTTCCACGAGGTGCTGCTGCGCCTGGCCGCCCGGGGACCGCTCGTGGTCGGGATCGACGACCTGGACCGGGCCGCCCCGGCGGTCGACCGGTTCCTGCACGCCCTGTTCACCGCGGCCGCCGCCCGGGCGCTGCCACTGGCCGTGGTGACGCTGCACGGCACCCACCGGTCCGAAGGGCTGCCCGTGGCGGCGGGCCGGCGCTGCCGCGTACCGCTGCGCCCACTCGCCCCGGTGCAGACCGGCCGGCTGCTCCGGCAGCTGCTGGTCCGCTCCGGCCAGCCGGTGAGCCGGGCGGGCCGGCTGCTCCCGCTGGTCGGTGACACACCCGGGCACGCGGCCGCGTACGTCCGCTCGCTCGCCGACGGCGCGGACCCGGCGGCACCGCCGTTGCCGGAGGCGCTGGTTCGCGCGATCGGGGCCGAGGTCGACCGGCTGGACGGAACGCGGCGGGCGGCGCTGATGGCCGGGGCCACCCTGCCCGACGGGTTCACCGCCGACGCCGTGGAACGGCTGCTCGGCTGGACGCCCAAGCAGGCCCGGGCCACGCTGGCCGCGCTGCTGGCCGCCGATCTCCTGATCGCCCTCACCGGGGGCCGGTACGCACTGGCCACGCCGGTGCTGCGCCGGGTGGCCGCCGGGCGGTTGCCCCGCCGGCTCCGGGCCGCCTTCGCGTCGCGCGCCGCCGAACGGGTGGGATCGGAGGTGCCGGTTCAGGTCGTCCGGGACGCCGGGTCGGCACCGCGCCGGGCCGCCGCCCGGTCCGAGGCGCAGTCCGCACGCCCCGGCCGGGACGGCCAACCGTCGACGGCGGCGTTCCCGGTCAACCCGGCGTCGGCACCGCGATCGGACGGCACGGCCCGACGACGGGACTTCCGCACGCAAGATCATCCAGAGCGGCCCGCCGGCGATCGTCGGTCCCCGGTCGAGCGTCCGGGCAGCGCCGACCTGCCCGCCTGGCACCCGCCGACACCCACGTCTCGAGAGGTCCGGCCGGGCCGCTGGCCGGATCGGGCGGACCCGGCGGTGGAGGCGTCGCACGTCCATCCCGACCCGGCCGCCCCGTCCGGCGACTCCCCACCCGTCACGGCCGGGACCGCCGCCGCGTGAGCAGCCGGCGGCCGGTGCCGCTGAGGCGGTGTTCGGTCGACCGAACACCGCTCCGGGCGGATTCAGGCCGGCGCGGACGGAAGGCCGGCGCGGACGGAAGGCCGGCGCGGACGGAAGGTCGGCTCAGGCCGGCGCCGAGGGAAGGCCGGCCGGACCGGGTGCTGGCTGCGAGGATCGGTGGCCGGCGAGGAAGGCCAGAACCCGGTCCCAGGTGGCCTCGGCGGCGGCCGTGTCGTGGTCGGGCACGTCCGGATCGGTGAAGAGGTGCCCGACGCCCGGGTAGCGGAACATCTCGAGCTGCGCCCCGGCGGCGGTCATCGCCGCACGCCACTCGTCGACCTCCTCGGGCGGCTCGTACCTGTCCGGTTCGGCGAGGTGCAGCTGCACCGGCAGGCCCGGCCGGACCGCCGCCGGCGAGCCGCCGGTGCCGTGCAGGAGCAGCAGCCCGGCCGTGGCCGGACGCTCCGCGAGCAGGGCCCCGGCCACCCCGGCGCCCATCGAGAAGCCGGCCAGCACCGTGTCCGGCGGCAGCTGTGCGACGGCCTCGGCGGCTCGGCCGAGCACGACGTCGTGGCCGATCTCCGCCAGCAGGGCGAAGCCCTCCTCGACGTCGTCCGCGGCCGGGACGCCGTAGAGGTCGGGTGTGGACACCTGTTGTCCGGCGGCACGCAGCCGCTCGGCGGCCGCCAGGACCGCCGGGCGCAGTCCGTGGACGGAGTGGAAGAGCACGACATGTCCCATCGGGTCATCCTGCCGCGCCCGGAGGGCCGCACCGGGCAGCCCGCGCCGGACCACGGGACCGGGCCGCGCAGGATCGCTGTCGGCAACGCCCCGCGGCCGGCGGGTCAGCGGCCGGGTGTCGCGCCGTCGGCGGCGGGCGACGGTTGGTCGACGAGCGTGCGGCTGCGCCCCCGGAACTCGGCGATCACCGCGCCGTCGTCCCGGGTGACGGTGACGTCGTAGATGCCGCTGCGGCCGTAGCGGGTGCGCTCGGTGGCGTACGCGGTCAGCAGGTCGCCCACGCGTGCCGGCCGGACGAAGGTGATCTCCCCACCGGCCGCCACGGTCGCCGGACCCCAGCTGTTGCAGGCCAACGCGAAGGCGGTGTCCGCCAGCAGGAAGACGAAACCGCCGTGGGCGATGGCGTGCCCGTTGATCATCGCCTCGGTCACCCGCATCCGGGCCACCGCCGCCCCGTCGGCCGCCTCGACCAGCTCGACGCCGAGCCCACGGGAGGCCGGATCGGCGTCGAACATGTCGTACGCGGCGTTGCGCTCGTTTCCCACGTCAGCCCGCCCGCCGCTGGTCGATGATGCGCCGCATCTTCCCCATGGAACGCTCCACCCCGTCCGGTGCGATCACCTCGACCGCCACGCTCACCCCGATGGTGTTCTTCACCAGGTCCGCCAGGGCTACGCCGGCCCGCTCGGCGGCGTCGCCGGCCACCCCGGACCGGCGCTCCACCTTCACGGTCAGCGTGTCCATCCGCCCCTGCCGGGCGAGTACGCACTGGAAGTGCGGGGACAGCTCGGGCGTACGCAGGATCAACTCCTCGACCTGGGTCGGGAAGATGTTCACCCCACGCACGATCATCATGTCGTCGGTGCGTCCGGTGATCTTCTCGATCCGGCGCATCGGCCGGGCGGTGCCCGGCAGCAGCCGGGTCAGGTCACGGGTGCGGTACCGGACGACCGGCATCGCCTCCTTGGTCAACGAGGTGAGCACGAGCTCGCCCCGCTCGCCGTCGGACAGCACCTCGCCGGTCACCGGGTCGATGATCTCCGGGTAGAAGTGGTCCTCCCACAGGTGCAGCCCGTCCTTGGTCTCGACGCACTCGTTGGCCACGCCGGGGCCCATCACCTCGGAGAGCCCGTAGATGTCCACGGCGTGCAGGTCGAGCAGCTGCTCCATCTCCCGGCGCATGTCCTCGGTCCACGGCTCCGCGCCGAAGATGCCGACCTGCAACGAGGTGGCGCGTGGGTCGATCCCCTGCCGGCGCATCTCGTCGAGGATGGCCAGCATGTAGCTGGGCGTGACCATGATGATCTCCGGCTGGAAGTCGCGGATCAGCATCACCTGGCGCTCGGTCATCCCGCCGGAGACCGGGATGACGGTGCAGCCCAGCTCCTCGGCCCCGTAGTGCGCGCCCAGGCCGCCGGTGAACAGGCCGTAGCCGTAGGCGACGTGCACCCGGTCGCCCGGACGGCCGCCGGAGGCGCGGATCGACCGCGCCATGAGCCGGGCCCAGGTCTTCAGGTCGTCGCGGGTGTAGCCGACCACGGTCGGCCGGCCGGTCGTGCCGGACGAGGCGTGCAGCCGGGCGATCCGCTCGCGGGGCACGGCGAACATGCCGAACGGGTAGTTCTCCCGCAGCTCGGCCTTGCCGGTGAACGGGAACCGGGCCAGATCGGCCAGGTCGCGGCAGTCGTCGGGGTGCACATCGGCGGCCTCGAAGGCCCGCCGGTAGTGCGGCACGTTGTCGTACGCGTGCCGCAGCGACCAGCGCAGCCGTTCGAGCTGCAACGCCCGCAGTTCGTCCACACCGGCGCGTTCGATCGGCTCCAGGTCCTGGGGGCGAGGGGTGCGGTCCTGCATCGTTCCTCCTGCGCGACGACGGTGGCGCGACCGGCGTCCGCGTCACCGTCCACGCCGGCACCGGCCCTCCCGGGCGTTCGCGCCGGCGCCCGGATGGATTCCGCGTCCGCCGATGGCGGAAACCGTACGCCGACTCCGGCCGTCCGCGACCGTCGGGTGCCCGGCCCTCGGGTTCCCCGGGCACCTCGTCCTGCCCGGGGGTGCCGGTCCCGTCACACGGTCAGCAGGGTCTTGCCGACAGCCGACCGGTCCTCGATCGCCCGGTGCGCGCCCGCTGCCTGGTGCAGCGGGAACGTCTGGCCGATCAGTGGCCGGAGCCGGCCCGCCGCGGCGGCGTCCAGCGCGGCTCGCAGGTACCGGCGTCGACGCTCGGGGTCGAACTGCACGTCCGCGATGCTCAGGACGTTGATGCTGCGGCCGCGGGCGATGTCGGCGTCGGGCACCGCGAACGCGCCGGCCGGGGTGCCGTGCGCGGAGAACCGACCGCCGGGACGCAGCAGGTCGAACGCGGCCCGCCCATATCCGCCGCCGGCGCCGTCGAGGACTACGTCCAGGCCGCCGGTCGCGGCCCGGACGAGGCCGGTCCAGCCCGGCTCGGCGTAGTCCACCGCGAGGTCCGCTCCGAGTCGGTACGCGGCCGCGCGCTTGGCCGCGCCCCGGGCGGCAGCGACGACGTAGCCGCCGGCCGCACGTGCCTGTTGCACCAGCAGGGCGCCGAGCCCACCGGCGGCGGCCGTGATCAGCACCCGGTCGTCGGCGCGTACCGGCACCAGGTCGAGCAGTCCCATCGCGGTCACGCCGTCGTGCAGCAACGCGGCGGCGTCGGGCAGGGAGACCTCGTCCGGAACCGGCAGTACACCGTCGACGGGCACCACGGCCCGTTCCAGGTAGCCGCCGCGTTCGTCGGTGCGGGTGACGACGCGCCGGCCGATCCAGGCGGGGTCGACGCCCTCGCCCACCGCGCCCACGATCCCGGCCACTCCCACGCCCGGCCGGTACGGCGGTACGACCGGGAAGTGGTCGCCGCCCGCGCCGCGACGGATGGCCGTCTCCACCCAGAGCACGTCGGCGACGGACACCTCGACCAGCACCTCACCGGGCCGGGGTGCCGGCTCCGGCGCCTCGGTCACCGTCAACACCTCCGGCCCGCCGAACGCAGCCACCTCGATCACCCGCATGCGGCCCTCCCCCACGCTCGTCGTTACGACCAGCCTGGACGGTGAAGTGGGGTTGAGGTCAAGTGGTCACGTTCGCCGGATCGCACACGACGGGTCAGCGGGGCGCCGGCAGGCGGTGCAGGGCGTCGACCAGGGGGGCGAGTTCCGGGATCTGCTCGGCCTCGGCCAGTGCGCTCGCGAGTACCCGGTCGTGGGTCGGCCGGGCCTCGGCGAGCAGCTCGGAGCCGGCCGGGGTGAGCTCGGTGTAGATGCCGCGCCGGTCGTCCGGGCAGAGCCAGCGGGTCAGCAGGCCGCGTTCCTCCAGGCGGGTGACCAGCCGGGTGGTGGCGCTGCCGGAGAGCGCGGCGGCACGTGCCAGCTGGCGCATCCGCATGTGCCAGCCGTCCTGCCGGGAGAGGGCGTCGAGCACGGTGTACTCGACCACCGAGAGCTCGTGGTCGGTCTGCAACGCCCGTTCCAGGGCGGTCTCGATGTGTCCGTGCAGAGCGGCGAGAACGCGCCAACCCTGCGCGCGGATCTCGACCGCGTCGTCGCCGATGCCCATGCCGCTTCCCTTCGGTGGTGCGGGCCACCGGAAGGCTAGCACGCTTGCGCCGGTATAGCGCGTGTGCAACTATCTCGTTGTCTACGCGTGTAGTTGCACACGCTTGCCATCTTTCCCTCCTCGC
This sequence comes from Micromonospora sp. NPDC005367, assembly GCF_040606825.1. Taxonomy (NCBI): domain Bacteria; kingdom Bacillati; phylum Actinomycetota; class Actinomycetes; order Micromonosporales; family Micromonosporaceae; genus Micromonospora; species Micromonospora sp. NPDC005367. The sequence continues at coordinate 17,840 of NZ_JBEXFP010000069.1, forward strand.
CTGACCGGAAGGGCTCATGTCCGCACGTTCCCAGTCCCTGCCCGCCGGCCTGATCGCGCTGGCCATCGGCGCCTTCGGCATCGGGCTCACCGAGTTCGTGATCATGGGCTTGCTGCCCGAGGTGGCCGCGGACTTCGCCGTTACCGAGCCGGTCGCCGGCTGGCTGATCTCCGGTTACGCGTTGAGCGTCGCCATCGGCGGGGTCGCCCTGACCGCCGCCGTCACCCGGCTGCCCCGCAAGCAGGTGCTGCTCGGCCTGATGGTGCTGTTCATCGTGGGCAACCTGCTCTCGGCCGTGGCCGGCAGCTACTCGATGATGATGGTCGGCCGGGTCGTCGCCGCACTCTGCCACGGCGCCTTCTTCGGCATCGGCGCGGTGGTCGCCGCCGGGCTCGTCGCCCCCGCCCGCCGGGCCGGCGCCATCGCGATGATGTTCGCCGGGCTCACCATCGCCAACGTGCTCGGCGTACCGTTCGGCACCCTGCTCGGTCAGCACCTGGGCTGGCGCTCGACGTTCTGGGCGATCACCGCCATCGGTGTCGTCGCGTTGATCGGCCTGGTCCTGCTCGTCCCGGGGCGGGCGGCCGGGTCGGCCGACGTCCCGACCGGCGGGCTCCGCGGCGAGTTGCGCGCCTTCACCCACCCGCAGGTCTGGCTCTCGTTGGTGATCACCGTTTTGGGCTTCGGCGGAATGTTCGGCGCTTTCACCTACATCGCCTACACCCTCACCGACGTGAGCGGCTTCGCGTCCAGCTCGGTCCCGTGGCTGCTGGTGCTCTTCGGGCTGGGCCTGTTCGCCGGCAACCTGCTCGCCGGCCGGGCGGCGGACGTCTCGCTGTCGCGGACCCTGGTCGTCGTCCTCACCGCGCTCACCGTGGTGCTGGCCGCGTTCGCCCTGACGGCCGACAGCAAGGCGCTGACCGTCGTCGCTCTGCTGCTGATGGGCGGTTTCGGCTTCGCGACCGTTCCGCCACTGCAGATGCGGATCATGCGGTACGCGCAGCAGGCGCCGACGCTGGCCTCCGGGGCGAACATCGCCGCCTTCAACGTCGGCAACGCGCTCGGCGCCTGGGTCGGCGGACTGACCATCGCCGCCGGGCTCGGCTATACCTCGCCGATCTGGGCGGGTGCCGCGCTCACCCTGGCCGGCCTGGCGGTGCTGCTCTTCTCGCTGCGACTGGCCGCCCGGCGGCCGGAACGGTCGACCACGGAGGAGCTGCGGGAACCGGTCTGCGCGGCGTGACGGCTCGGCCGGCGCCGAGGCGAGCCGAAACCCCGCCGCCGGCCGGCACGCCCCGCCGGGTCAGGACGGAACGACCCGACGGGTGATCATCGCTCCCACATCATCCTCTGTTGCAAAGTATTGGCAACAAGGTCTGGACAGCGGCCGCGCGACGTAACTAGCCTCATGGGGCATGAGCCCTTACATCAGTGACGCCCCGGCCTGGCAGGAGAGCTGGGACCGGCAGCAGGAGGCGTACCTGCCGGACCGCGAGCACCGGTTCACCGCGATGCTCGACGCGGTCGACGCCGTCACCGACGGCGTACCCCCACGCGTACTCGACCTCGCCGGCGGCACCGGCACCATCTCGCTGCGGACGCTGGCCCGCTTTCCCGACGCCGAGGTCACCGTGCTCGACCTCGACCCCGCGCTGCTGGCCATCGCCGAGGCCTCGCTGGCCGGGCGGGCCACCGTGGTCACCGCCGATCTGGGTCACGCCGACTGGGTGTCCGCCCTCCCCCACCGGGCGTACGACGCGGTGCTCACCGCCACCGCCCTGCACTGGCTGCCGGCCGACCGGCTAACCCGGCTCTACGCCGAGATCCGCGAAGTGCTCCGGCCGGACGGGATATTCGTCAACGCCGACCACATGCCCGACGACACCCTGCCGGAGCTCACCAAACGGCTCGCCGCCCGGGCGCACGCGCGCCGCGCCGCGCGGTACGCCGCGGGTGCGGCCCTCTCCTGGTCCCAGTGGTGGGAGCGGGCGGGCGCGGACCCGGTCCTCGCCCCGTTGGTCGAACGCCGGCACGCCATCTACCCCGCCGGTCACAGCTCTGAGTGGACGCCGCCCGTCTCGTGGCACCTGGCGGCGCTCACCGACGCCGGCTACACCGAGGTGGGCACCCTCTGGCGCGGTGGCGCGGACGCCGCCGTCGTCGCCCTCCGCTGACCCCGCGCACCCGCCCGGGCGTATCCTGAAGCTCGGTGATCTTGCAGGCCCGGCGGGCGGCGTCGTGAGACGGGGCCGGGTCATCGCGTCTCGCGCGGCGAACACCTCCGGCACCCCCACCGTGGCATCACCGGCGGGCTGCGCCGACGCGCAGGCAGGCGGACGTGTCCGGGCGGCGACGGAAGAGGTGACGGGTGACGGAGCGGCCGGGTCGGCGGGTCGACCCCGACGTCGACCTGCGGGTACCCCGCGACCGGCGGGAGCTGGCCCGGCACCCGGCGGCGGTGGTCGGCGCGGTCGCCGTCGGCGGGGTGCTCGGTGCGTTGTCCCGCGCCGGCCTCCAGACGGCCTTTCCGCACGGTCCCGGCACATTCGCCTGGGCGACCTTCTGCATCAACCTCACCGGCTGCCTGCTCATCGGCGTGCTGATGGCGGTGCTACGGGCGGCCGGCGGCGGGCCGCCGCTGGCCCGGCCGTTCCTCGGCGTCGGCGTGCTCGGCGGTTACACCACCTTCTCCACGTACGTGGTCGACGTGCAGCAGGCGCTGGTCGCGGGCGCACCGGGCGTCGCCCTCGCGAACTTGGTGGGCACCGTCGTGGGCGCGCTGCTCGCCGTCCGGACCGGCGACACGCTCGCCGGGCTGCTGCTCCGGCGGAGCGGCCGGTGAGCGCGCTGCTCGTGGCGCTCGGCGCGGCCCTCGGCGCCCCGCTGCGTTACCTCACCGACCGGGCCGTGCAGGCCCGGTTCGGCTCGGCCTTCCCGTGGGGCACGCTGACGGTCAACGTGGTGGGCTCGCTGATGCTCGGCGTCGTGGTGGGGCTGCCGGTCACACCCGCGGTCAGTGCGCTGGTCGGCACCGGCTTCTGCGGGGCGCTCACCACCTGGTCCACCCTGAGCTACGAGACGTTGCAGTTGGCCCGGTCCGGCGGGCGGCTGCGGGCCCTGGCCAACACGCTGGGCAGCGTCGCCGCCGGCCTGGCCGCGGCCACCCTCGGCTACGCACTCGCCCACACCCTCGCCGGCTGACCCCCTCGTCGATCATGAGGTCGGCGGCGTGTCCGATTTCCGAGCCCGCCGTCAACCTCATGATCGCCGAGGTCAGGGCGCGGGTTCGCGCAGGGCGGCCACCGGCCCGACGACGAAGAGGGCCGGCGGACGGAGACCGGCCCGGGCGGCGACGGCACCGATCTCGTCGAGGCGCCCGGGCACGGTCCGCTGGTCGGCGTGACCGGCGTCCTGCACCGCCAGCACCGGGGTGTCCGGCGTCCGGCCGTGCTCGATCAGGGTGGCCGCGATCTTGCCGATCGTCTCCACCGCCATGAGCAGCACCAGGGTGCCCCGCGCGCGGGCCAGCGCGGTCCAGTCGACCAGCGACAGCGGGTGCCCGGGCGGCAGGTGCCCGGAGACCACGGTGAACTCGTGCGCGACCCCCCGGTGGGTCACCGGCACCCCGGCCAGCGCCGGACCGGCAAGGGCACTGCTCACCCCGGGTACCACCGTGACCGGCACCCCGGCCGACACACAGGCCTGGACCTCCTCGTGGCCGCGACCGAAGACGTACGGGTCGCCGCCCTTGAGCCGGACCACCCGACGCCCGGCACGGGCGTGCTTGACCAGCGTGGCGTTGATGTCGTCCTGCTCCATCCCCGGTCCGCGGGGCACCTTGGCTGCGTCGACGACCAGCACGTCGGGGCGCAGCCCGGCGAGCAGCCCGCGCGGGGCGAGGCGGTCGACGACCACCACGTCCGCCGCGTCCAGCAGCGCCCGCCCCCGTACGATGATCAGATCGTCCGGCCCGGGACCGCCGCCGACCAGGGCGACCCCGCCGCGACCGGCGCCGTGGTCGTGGTCGTGGTGCGCGTGCACGTGCTGGGCGTGGTCGTGCGGGCCGTGGTGATGGTGGTGGCCGCCGACAGGGTCGTCAGGATGGTCGTGCGGGGTCTGCGGCCGGCCCACCTTGTCGGCGAAGCCGGGCATCAGCACCCGGTACGCGCAGGTGTCACAGTTCATCCGGATGTCACCGCGCAGCGCCTCGGCGTACCGCTCCAGCACCAGGTCGGCGAGCGGGTCGCAGTCGCCGATCAGGTCGGCCACCCGCACATCCAGGTCCGGATGCGCGGCGGCGTACGTGGCCGACTGGGCCACGATCCGGTCGGGCAGCGCACCGGCGAACAGGAAGTACGGCGCCACCACGATCCGCCGGGCGCCGAGCCGGCGCACGCGGTCCAGCACCGCCGGCACCGACGGCTCGGCGAGGGAGATGAAGCCCGGCTCGACCCCGACGTAGCCACGCCCCTCCCAGAGCAGCCGGGCAACCTTCGCCACCTCGGCGTTGGCGTCCGGATCGGTGGAGCCCCGGCCGATGAGCGCGACCCAGGTGCCGGCCCGATCAGCGCTGGCGAGGGCCTCGTCGACGCGCTGCTCCAGCACCTCGTGCAGCGCCGGGTGCGGGCCGAGCGGGCGGCCGTAGGAGTAGGCCAGACCGGGGTGGCGGTCCTGCTCGCGGGCCATCGCAGCGGGGATGTCGCCCTTGCCGTGTCCGGCGGCGGTGAGCACCAGGGGCAGCGCGACCAGCTTCCGGTGCCCCCGCCGGACCAGCGCGCCGACCGCGTCGGTGAGTGGCGGACGAGACAGCTCGATGAAGCCACCCTCGACCTCGATCCCGGGGGCCCGCCGCCGGACCCGCTCGACGAGCGCGGTGAACTGGTCGACCCCGGCCGTGCTGCGGGTGCCGTGCCCGACGATGACCAGTGCCGTCATGGCTGCTCCGAGGTGTAGAGCAGCGCGTTGACGGCGGCGGCGGCGACCGCCGAGCCGCCCTTCTCGCTGCGGTTGGACACGGCCGGCAGGCCGCTGACCCGCAGCGCCGCCTTGGCCTCGGCGGCGCCGACGAAGCCGACCGGAAGGCCGACGACCAGCGCCGGCCCGGCGTCCAGGTCGATGAGCTCGGTCAGCGCGGTGGGGGCACAACCGACCGCCCACACGGCGCCCCGGCCGACCCGGTCGTACGCGACACGGACCGCCGCCGCCGACCGGGTGATCCCGGCCGAGCGGGCCAGTTCGGCGACCGCCGGCTCGGCGACCGGGCAGACCGCGGCCCGGCCGGTGATGCCGGCGGCGACCATCGCCACGTCGGTCACCAGCGGCGCGCCGCCGCGCAGGGCGGCGAGCCCGGCGGCCAGCGCCGCCTCGTCGCAGACCAGATCGGTGACGTAGTCGAGGTCCGCGCTGGCGTGCACCACCCGCTCGGTCACCGCGCGGCTCAACGGCGGCAGCTGGCTGAGATCCACCCGCTCCCGCAGGATCTGGTACGACAGTTGCTCGATCGGGTGCACGACGCGACTCACCGGTCCTGTCCCGCGTCCCGGCCGCCGCTCGGGCTGGCAGACGTGCAGGGGGTGGAACTCATCGGACTCCTTCGAAGGGCTCGGGCCCGGCGACGCGGATCGCGTCCACCGGACAGATCTCCAGGCATTCCAGGCAGCCGGTGCAGCGGTCGGGGCTTACCTCGAGGCCGCCGGGGACCGGCCGGATCGCGTGCACCGGGCAGGTCAGCAGGCAGGCGCCGCAGCCCTGGCAGGGGCCGACGGTCACGAACGCCACCGGTACCCCCGGGGAGTGACCATCCGGCCGGCGACGACGCGGGTGTCGCTGTTACCGACCACCACGACGCCGTACATGTCGACCACTGTCACGTCGAGGTCGGCGAGGGTGGCCAGCTGCACCCACTCGCCGGGCCGGCTGGCGTTGCGGACGACGCCGACCGGGGTTGACGGTGGACGGTGCCGGCCGAGGATCTTCAGCGCCGCACCGAGCTGCCAGTCCCGGGCCCGGCTGCGCGGGTTGTAGAGCAGCACCACGAAGTCGCCCTCGGCGGCCGCGGTGAGCCGGCGCTCGATGACCTCCCACGGGGTGTGCAGGTCGGAGAGGCTCAGGTAGGCGTGATCGTGACCGAGTGGGGCGCCGAGCAGCGCGCCGGCGGCGAGGCCGGCCGTCACCCCCGGTACGCCGACCACGTCGATCCGCTCGTCGGCGTACTCGAGGGCGGGGCTGGCCATCGCGTACACCCCGGCGTCACCCGAGCCGAGCAGCGCCACCGCCCGGCCGGCGGCGGCTTCGGACACCGCGGCCCGAGCGCGGGCCTGCTCCGCGCCGAGACCGCTGGCCAGCACGCGGGTGCCGGGTCGCAGCACGTCGCGCACCTGGTCGAGGTACTGGTCCAGGCCCACCACGACGGCGGCCCGGCGCAGCTCGGCGACAGCCCGCGGGGTACGCAGGTCGGGTGCGCCCGGGCCGAGCCCGACGAGGGCGAGCCGGCCGCGTGGGGCGTGCCGGGCCACGGCGACGGTGGCCATGGCGGAGGCGGTCTTCGGCACCAGCAGGTCCGCGTCGGCGGGCCGGCCGGTGGTACCGAGCAGCGCGGCGGCCTCCGCGACGCTCGGTGTGCCGACCGCCGCGCGGACCACCTCGCTCGGGTGCGGCACGTCGACCGCCGCGAGCTGCGCCGCCGGCCGGGTCACCAGGGGTACGCCCAGCGTCTGCGCGGTCGCCACGATGCCCGCCTCGTCGGCCTTCACGTCGGCGCTGGCCAGGCAGCGCAGGCTGGCCGGGCTGAGCCCGGCGTCGGCGAGCACCCGGCGCAGCAGGTCGGCCACCTCGGCGGCCGGCGCGCCCCGGCTGGCGCCGACCCCGGCCACCAGCGACGGCGGCCGCAGCACGGCGGTACGCCCGTCGAGCGGCACCACCCGATCGGTGACCAGCAACCGGTACGCGGCTCCCTCGGCGCCGCGACCGCCGTCGGCGGCGGCGGAGGCGTCGGCGTCGGCGTGGTCGTCGGGGTCGGGGCGCACGTTCTCCGGCAGGGCGGGCAGCGGCCAGGCGGCGTCGGCGATCAGCCGAACCGGTTCGCCGTCCAGGATGGCGCGGGCGACCACGGCGACCGCGCCCTCGACCGGCCAGCCGAGCGTGTCCAGCCCCGGCAGCCCCACCGCGTCCTTGGCGGTGGTGACGACCGGCTCGGCGTCGAGCAGCGCCGCGACCCGCACGGCCAGCGCGTTGCCGCCGGCGTGCCCACCGAGCAGCGCGACGGCGTGCCGCGCCGCTTCGTCGACCACCACCACGGCCGGGTCGGCGCGCTTGTCGCCGAGCAGCGGGGCGAGGATGCGCACCACCGCGCCGGTGGCCAGGAACGCCACCACCGCGTCGCACTCGGCCCAGGCGGTACGCAGCGCGTCCGCGACGCTCGCCCCGGGCACGAGGTGGGCCTGCGGCCACGCGCGGGCGAGGACGTCGGCGTGCCGGCGGCCCGCCGCGGTGGCCGCGACCAACCCGATGCGTTCGGGCGTGGACGTGTCGGTGCTCGGGTCGGTCACTGGCGCTCCCCGGTGAGGACGACCACCGGGTTGGTGGCCGCGAGGCGGATCGAGCCGCCGGGCAGGTCGGCCAGGCGGGCGGCGGAGATTTGGACGCCGTCGACGGCGTACCCGGCGGTGCGCAGCAGGGTGACGGCCGGTCCGACCCGGTCGACGGCGGCGAGGGTGGCCACGATGCGGGCGGGGCGACGTTCCGCCACGGCGGCAAGCACGCCCGGCCCGCCGCCGCCGACGAAGACGGCATCCGGCTCCGGCAGGCCGGCCAGCGCCGCCGGGGCGGCCCCGATGACCACCCGCACGTCGACCCGGTGTGCCTGGGCGTTGCTCCGGATCGACGCGGCGGCGTCCGGCTCCCGCTCCACGGCGACGACCGCGGCGCCGAGCAGGCCGCACTCGATGCCGACCGAGCCGCTGCCGGCGCCGATGTCCCAGACGAGGCGGCCCAGCCGGGGACGCAGCCGGGCGACCGCCAGGGCGCGCACCTCGGACTTGGTGATCATCGAGGCGCGGTGCGCGTACGCGGACTCGGGCAACGCCCAGCCGCCCGCCGGGGCCGCGGCCGGCTGGTTGTCCCGCCGCATACCCGCCCCGCCGCCCGCCGTGGTGGCGTCCGGGCCGGTCGGGTCGTCGTGGGCTGGTTCGGCGAGGCAGAGCAGCACGTGCGGATCGGACCAGGTTTGCGCGGCGGCGTCGGCGGGCGTGGTCTCGACCACCCGTTCGGCGTCGCTGCCCAGGTGCTCGGCCACCACCAGCCGGCGGGACCACCCGAGCAGACCGGCGCCGATCTCGGCGGCCCCGGCGTCGGGCGCGGTGAGCACCGCCACCGCCGGCAGCGCGCGGCAGGCGTTCAGCGCCGGACGCAGGTCCCGGCCGTGCGCGCTGACCACGGCGGTGTCGTCCCAGGACCGGCCGGCCCGGGCGAACGCGGCGGCGACGCTGGAGACCGCCGGCAGCACCCGTGGCGTCAGGCCGGCGGCACGCAACCGGCGGACGATGCCGAAGAGGCCGGGGTCACCGCTGGCGAGGACGACGACGGCAACGCCGTCGGTGACCGCGCAGGCGATCCGCTCCAGCGCGGGCGCGAGCGGGCCCAGGGTGACGGTTGCGCAGCAGGCCGGCACCGGCACGGCCGCGAGGTGCCGGGCCGCGCCGACCACCAGGCCCGCCTCGTTCAGCGCCTCGGCCAGCCCCGGACGCGGCGAGCCGTCGGCCGCGTCGATGCCGACGACGGTCAACGCCGCCGGTGCCGCGGGCTCCGCCGGCAGGGACGCGTTCCTCACGCGGCCCACCGCCGCGCGCGACCAACCACCGGGCGGCCACCGCACCGGGCGGGACGGCAGCGCGCCACCGCCACCGCGGCGAGCGAGACGGCCGCGCCGCGCGAGACGGCCGCGCACCGCGAGACGGCCGCGCCGTGCGAGAGCGCGACGCCCCGCGAACGCTCGGCGTGTCGTGCCGACGCCACAACCATGCCGACGAGCCTGATGCCTCTCAGGCATATATATGCCTGAGAGGCATCAATCTCGTGAGCCACCTGCCACCGTCCGGGCTCACGCAGGGTCACTGTCTCGGGCCCCGGAGTGAAGCTAAGCCTCACCCGTCCCACCGCCCGGACGACGCGACCAGTGCCGAACCCGCGAAGTCCACCATGGCCACGTCGACGTCGACGACGTCCCCGGCGAATCGGCGCAGCACCTGACGGACCCGATGACAGAGCAGGTCCCCGGCCGGGCGCAGCAGCCCGGCGGTCTCCCACAGCTCGTACGCGTGGCGTCCGGTGTTCGCCTCGGTCACCGCGGCGACCAGTTCGGACGTGCCCCCGGCCTCGGCGGTGACCGCACCGAGCAGCGAGAGGTCCACCTTGGAACGGGTGTAGTGGGTCATCAGCACCCCGGCGGCGAGCTTCGCCAGCTTGCCGGCCATGCCTACGAAGACCACCCGGGTCAGGCCGTCGGCGACGGCGGCCCTCACGGCGGCGCCGGTGAAGTCGCCGACCTCGACGAAGCAGACCTCCGGCAGGTCGGGCAGCAGGGTCCGGGCGCCCCGCTCGGTGCGCCCCCCGGTGCAGAGCACCACGGTTCGCTCCCCCTGGGCGGCCATCACGTGCACCGCCTGCACCACACTGGCCCGCCAGGAGGCGGTGGAGAACGGCCGGACGATGCCCGTCGTACCGAGGATCGAGATGCCACCGAGGATGCCCAGCCGCCGGTTGGTTGTCTTACGGGCCATGATCTCGCCGCGCGGGACACTGATCACCACCCGTACGCCCACTGTGCTCAGGTCGACGACCTCGCCCACCGCCGCGGTGATCATGCGGCGCGGAGTCTCGTTGATCGCCGGCCCGCCGACCGGCAGGCCCAGCCCGGGTTTGGTGACGACGCCGACGCCGGTCCCACCGGCCAACCGCAGTCCCGGTTCGCTCTGCCAGTGCACCGTCGCGGTCAGCTCCGCGCCGTGGGTCACGTCCGGGTCGTCGCCGGCGTCCTTCACCACCACGGCCTCGACGCGGGCGGGCGGACCGGCGCTGAGTTCGCAGCGGGCGACCGGGAAGCTGACCCGGCGGCCGGCCGGCAGCCCGATCTCCACCTCCCGATGCGGCACCCCGCTGACCAGCGTGGCCGCCGCCGCCTTCGCCGCGGCGGCGGCGCACGCCCCGGTCGTCCAGCCGGTGCGCAGCGCGGTGGGCCGGACCTTGGCGGTACGCGGCAGGTCCGGCTCGCGCAGCGGCGGCTCGGCGTAAGTCACGCCGGCTCCCCGGCGGTGCCGCGGGCGCGGCGCAGCTCGGCGCGGGCGGCCGGTTCGGCGCGACGGAACGTGTGGAAGTGCCCGGGGTGATAGAGATGCGAACGGGTGCCGGCGGCGCCCAACGCCGGACCGACCAGGAAGAGCGTGTGCTTCCACAGCCGGTGCTCCTTAACCGTGGCGGCGAGGGTGCCGACGGTGCTGCGCACCACCAACTCGTCCGGCCAGGTCGCCTGGTACGCGACCACGGCCGGGGTGTCGGGCCGGTAGCCGCCGGCGAGCAGCTCGGCCTGCACCTGCCCAGACCGGGCGGCCGAGAGGAACAGCGCCATGGTGGTGCCGTGCCGGGCGAAGTCGCGTACCCGCTCGCGCGGCGGCATCGGGGTCTTGCCACCCTCCAACCGGGTGAGGATGACCGACTGAGCGACCTCGGGGATGGTGAGTTCCCGCCCGACGATCGCCGCGACGGCGGTGAACGACGACACCCCCGGCACCACCTGCACGGCCAGGCCGAGCGCCCGGCACAGGTCGAGTTGTTCCTGCATGGCGCCCCAGAGCGCCGGGTCGCCGGAGTGGATCCGGGCCACGGTCAGCCCTTCGGCGGCAGCCCGCCGGTAGAGCGGCAGCACACCCTCGATGGGCAGCTGCGACGAGTCGACGATCTCCGCGTCGGGGCGGGCGTGTTCGAGCACGTCGGCGTGCACCAGGCTGGCCGCCCAGATCACGATGTCGGCCATGCCTATCGCCCGGGCGGCGCGCAGCGTCAGCAGGTCCGCGGCGCCGGGGCCGGCGCCGACGAACCACACGGAGCCGGTCTTCACAGTTTTCCTCCCCGGCGGTCCCGGCGGGCCGGGACCAGCAGCGTCGACAGGTAGGGCAGCTCGTCGTGCGGCCCGGCGACCGGGCCGATCCGCTCACCGGGCAGGCCGAGGGCCTCACCGAGCACCGCGTCGGCCAGCCGGTCGTGCCGGCCCAACGCGGCCGCGAGTTCCGCGTGCCGGCGCCAGCCCTTGTAGGCGACCACGGTGCCCGGGCCGGCCAGGGCCGCCTCGAAGGCCGCCACCCCGGCGGTGGCGGGCAGCAGGGTCAACGGTTCCCGGCCCTCGCACAACGGCACACCCGCGCGTGCCGCGAGGTCCTGCATCGCGGTGACGCCGGGCACCGTGCGTACCTCGACGGCGGGCCGCCGCTCCCGAACGCTCTGGGCGAGATACCCGAAGGTGGAGTAGACGTTCGGGTCGCCGATGGTGGCGAAGGCGACCGTGCGGGCGCCGGCGTCCATCGCGGCCAGCACCGTGGCGGCGGCCTCGTCCCAGGCGCGTTCGCGGCGGGTGGTCACCCCACCCCGGTCGTCGAGGGCGAACGGCAGCCGGCGAAGGCGGGCCGGATCGGCGTACACGCGGGCGGTGGTCTCGGCCCGGCCCGGCGGCGCGGCAGCGTCGGCGGCCAGCCGGTCCACCACGGGTACGAACACCACGTCGGCTTCGCGCAGCACCCGCACCGCCTTGACGGTCAGCAGTTCGGGGTCGCCCGGTCCCACGCCGACCCCGGTCAGCGTGGCACTGTCCGGGGCGCTCACCGGGCCGCCGCCTCGACGAGCCGCCGGGCGGCCTCCGGGTGACCCGCCCAGTGGGTGTGCAGGTAGGACGCGTGCACCCGGTCGTCGACGAAGCCGTGCGCGCCGCCGTCCCAGCGCCACGCCGGGTGCTCGCCGTGACCGGGGTCGGTGACGGTGCGATGGAACTCGTGGCCGTTCACCGGCGCGCCGGTGCGGGCGAGCGGGGAGTCGGCGGCGGCGACCGCCGCGCGGTAGCCGAGGGTGAGCCGGCCGGTCATCCGCGCGGTGAGGTCGAGCCGCCCGCACATCGGCACCCCGTCCAGGGCCCGGCCGAGGTACAGCAGGCCGGCGCACTCGGCGACCACCGGGCCGGTGAAGTCGGCGAGCTCGGCGCGGAGCGACGTGTTCGCGGCGAGTTGCTCCGCGTACGCCTCCGGGAAGCCGCCGCCGATCACCACCGCGCGGGTGCCGGCGGGCAGCGCCGGGTCGTGCAGCGGGTCGACGACGGTGACGTGCCCGCCGGCGGCGGCGAGCAGCTCGGTGGTCTCCGCGTACGAGAAGGTGAAGGCGGGCCCACCGGCCACCGCGACGACCGGGTGCACACCGGTCGGGCCGCCGACGGCCGCCGCCGGGTCCCAGGTGGGTGCGGTCAGCGGTGGCGCGGTGCGCGCCAGTTCCAGCACCGCGTCGAGGTCCACGGTGGACTCGACGAGTTCGGCCAGCGCGTCGACGACGGCGACGGACTCCGGCGCACGCTCGGCGACCGGCACCAGCCCGAGATGCCGCGACGGGGCGGCGACCTCGGCGGCTCGGCCGACCGCCCCGAGCACCGGCACGTCCACCTCGGCGAGCGCGTCCCGCAGCAGCCGCTCGTGCCGGGGCGAGCCGACCCGGTTGAGGATCACCCCGCCGATGCGCACCGCGGGGTCGAAGGCGGCCATGCCCAGCGCCAGCGCGGCGGCCGAACGTCCCTGGGCGGTGGTGTCCAGCACCAGCAGCACCGGCGCGTCGATCAGCCGGGCGACGTGCGCGGTGGAGGCGTAGCCACGTCGGCCGACCACGCCGTCGTGCAGTCCCATCACGCCCTCCACCACGGCGATGTCGGCCGGTGTCGGCGTGCTCGCCCCGTGCCGCAGCAGCGGCGCGATCAGCTCCTCGCCGACCAGCCAGGGGTCGAGGTTGCGGCCGGGCCGGCCGGCGGCGAGCGCGTGGTATCCGGGGTCGATGTAGTCCGGGCCGACCTTGTGCGGGCTCACCGTCAGCCCTCGGCGGCGCAGCGCGGCGAGCAGCCCGGTGGCCACCGTGGTCTTGCCGTGCCCGCTGGCGGGCGCGGCGACCACCACCCGGGGCAGCGCCCACGGCGTCGCGGGTCGCCCCGTCGGTACGCCCGAGCCGTCCGGGGTCGCGGCGGCCGGGGCGGGCCTCACCACTCGATGCCCTTCTGGCCCTTCTGGCCGGCGTCCATCGGATGCTTGACCTTGGTCAGCTCCGCGACCAGATCGGCCGCCTCGACGAGCCGCGGGTCGGCGTCCCGACCAGTGATCACCACGTGCTGGAAGCCGGGTCGGTCGGCGAGCGTGCCGACCACCTCGTCGACGTCCACCCAGCCCCACTTCATCGGGTAGGTGAACTCGTCGAGCACGTAGAACCCGTACCGCTGCGCGGCGAGGTCACGCTGGATCTGCCGCCAGCCCTCCAGCGCGTCGGCGGCGTGGTCGGCCTGGTCGCCGCGCTGGATCCACGACCAGCCCTCGCCCATCTTGTGCCAGGTCACCGGGGCGCCCTGCCCGGTACGCTCGTGCACCTCGCCGAGCGCGCGGAGGGCGTTCTCCTCCCCCACCCGCCACTTGGCGCTCTTGACGAACTGGAACACCCCGATCGGCATTCCGGCGGTCCACGCGCGCAGGGCCATGCCGAACGCGGCGGTCGACTTGCCCTTCATCTGTCCGGTGTGGACGACGAGCAGCGGGCGGTTGCGGCGCTGCCGGGTGGTGAGCCCGTCGGCGGGCACGTTGGTGGGCTTTCCCTGCGGCATCAGGCGGCACTCCTTGGGCGAATGGTGGGCGAGCTGCCGGCGTGCCCCGGCGCCGGGATGCCCAGCACGGCCGGGCGGGCGGTGGCGAGGCCGACGAGCGGGTCGGTGGCCACCCGATCGAGGGGGTGGCGGTCGGCGCCCAGCTGGGTGGCGAGGCGGTGGGCGAGGCCGAGACGCACGGGGCCGGACTCGCAGTCCACGACGACGCAGGGGGCGCCGGTGGCCGCGAGCACGGCCGCCGCGCGGGCGGCCCGATCGAGGGGACGCTCACCGCTGGTGGCCCGCCCGTCGGTGAGCACCAGCACCAGGGGGCGGCGACGCGGGTCGCGCAGCCGCTCCACCCGCAGCAGCTCGGCGGCGGCGAGCAGCCCCTCGGCCAGCGGTGTGCGCCCGCCGGTGGGCAGGTCTGCCAGCCGTGCCGAGGCGGCGAGCACCGACGACGTGGCGGGCAGCAGGGTCTGCGCTCCGGTGCCGCGGAACGCGACCACGGCGACCTTGTCGCGTCGCTGGTAGGCGTCGGTCAGCAGCGCGAGCACGGCCCCCTTGACGGCGGACATCCGCTGCCGGGCCCCCATCGACCCGCTGGCGTCGACCACGAAGAGCACCAGGTTGCCCTCGCGCCCCTCGCGGACCACTGGTGCACGAGCAGCTGCACCTCGCCGCAGGAACGCCGCTGCGCCTGCGACAGCAGGAGATCCGCCTGCACGGGGTGGC
>NZ_JBEXFP010000070.1:0-29833 GCF_040606825.1 Micromonospora sp. NPDC005367
CGAAGCGGCGCAGGTGGATCTGGTGCTGGGTGAGGGGATGCGTGACCGGGGAGCCCTGTGCGACCGCATCCCGCAGTCCCTGCCCGGTGTCGGGTCCGGCGCCTGCTCCGGCGCGGCCCGGCGACCACTCGGCGTGTCCACCCGCGAGGCCGGCATCTCGGCCGACGCGGCTGACGCGTCCGCCCGCGTCCCGGGCGCCTCCGGTCGTACCGACGCCTCCGGGCGTTTCGCCGGGGCGGGCAGGCCGCGCACGATGCGGCGCAGCAGCGGCAGCCGGGCGGCCACCGCCCGCTCCCCGCCGTGCTGGCTGGGCTGGTAGTAGTCGGTGCCGACCAGATCGTCGGGCAGGTACTGCTGGGTGAGCACGCCGCGCTGGTCGTCGTGCGGGTAGCGGTAACCGGCGCCGTGCCCGAGACCGCGAGCACCGGCGTAGTGGGCGTCGCGCAGCCCGCGCGGCACCGGACCACCGCGGCCGGCCCGTACGTCGGCGATCGCCGCCCCGATCGCAGTCGTCGCCGAGTTCGACTTCGGCGCCGTGGCCATGTGGATCACCGCCTGGGCGAGATTGAGCTGCGCCTCCGGCAGACCCACGTACTCCACGGCGTGCGCGGCGGCGGTCGCCACACTCAACGCGTTGGGATCGGCCATGCCGACGTCCTCGCTGGCGAAGACGACCAGGCGGCGGGCGATGAACCGGGCATCCTCGCCGGCCACCAGCATCCGCGCCAGCCAGTGCAGCGCGGCGTCCACGTCCGAACCGCGCATGCTCTTGATGAACGCGCTGATCACGTCGTAGTGCGCGTCGCCGTCCCGGTCGTAGCGGACCGCCGCCACGTCGACCGCCTGCTCGGCGGTGGCGAGGTCGATCCGTCCGGTGCCCAGCGCGCCCGCCGAGGCCGCCGCGGCCTCCAGTGCGGTCAGCGCCTTGCGTACGTCGCCGGCGGCGAGCCGGACGAGGTGATCCTCGGCGGCCGGCTCCAGGGCGAGCGCAGCGCCGAGACCCCGCTCGTCGGCGACCGCTCGGCGTAGCAGTCCGCGGACCGCCTCGTCGTCCAGCGGTTGCAGGGTGAGCAGTACGCACCGGGACAGCAGCGGCGAGATGACCGAGAAGTAGGGGTTCTCGGTGGTGGCCGCGAGCAACGTGACGGTGCGGTCCTCGACGGCGGCGAGCAGCGAATCCTGCTGGGTCTTGCTGAACCGGTGCACCTCGTCGATGAAGAGCACGGTCTGCGGGCCGCCGCTGCGCCGTTGCCGGCGGGCCGAATCGATCACCGCCCGGACGTCCTTGACCCCGGCCGAGAGCGCCGACATGGCGACGAACCGGCGATCGGTGGCCCGGGCGACCAGGTGCGCGATGGTGGTCTTCCCGCTGCCCGGCGGTCCCCAGAGGATGACCGACATCGGCGCGCCGCCGGAGACCAGCTGCCGCAGCGGCGCACCGGGCGCGAGCAGATGTTCCTGCCCGACCAGCTCGTCGAGGCTCGCGGGGCGCATCCGGACGGGCAGGGGCGAGTCCGGGCCGACCTCGGTGAACCCGTCGGCACCACCGGAACCCGCGGGGGCGCTGGGCGCTCCGGCGGGTTCGCCGAGGGAGAACAGGGCATCGGACTGCATCACGAGAACAGTACCGGGCCGGGTCCGGGACACCGGAATCGCGCCGCGGGCCCGGTCGGCAGTGATCGTTTCCGGTCAGCCGCGGCCCGGTCGACGTCCCCGGTACCAGCGTCCGCCGCCGCCACCGGGGCCACGGCCGACACCGGCCAGGTAGAGCGCGAGCAGCAGCAGCCCGATGAGCACGAGGGTGTTCCAGTTGAACACCTCGGGCGCGCCGAAGTTGGTGTCCATCAGGTCGAGCAGCAGGGCGAAACCGAATACGATCGCCGCGAGAATGGCGAGCATGACGTCCTCCGGTGGGGGGGTCCCAGTAGGTTGACGCCGAGGTACCCGATCGGGACGCTCGTCAATCTCCACCGTGGACGGGCCTGCCTCGTCCCGGCACCGGCGACAACGGTCAGCCCGACCCCTCCTAGGCTTGGGGCATGATCATCGCCGACCAGGTGCTCGACGGTCGGGCCGCCGTCCTGGCTGCCACCGGCCACCACCCGTACGCCCGGCACATGCTCCGGCCGGAGATGCAGCCGCGCGGCTACCGGCGCGACGGCGCGGTGGTCTGGGTGCTGCCGGCGGGGCAGCGGCCGACGGTGGCGGCCCTCGGCGCGGCCGGGCCCGTCCTCGATGTCTGCGCCGATCTGGTCGCCGAGGGCGTGCTCGGGGCGGGCCAGTGGCTGAACCTGCCCGCGCTCGACCCGGCCGAGCTGGCCGGCCGGCTGAACGTGACCCAGCGCGACGAGTGGCTCTTCCTCTGGACCACTGCGGCGCCGCCCCGTCAGCCGGGCGAGGAACGGGTGGTACGCCTCACCGAGGCCGATCACCGGGCGCTCACCGCCTTGATCGACGAAGCCTTTCCGAGCACCACCTCCCGGCCGGGCGACCCCGGGGTGGTCGACTGGTACGGCATCCGGGACGGTGACCGCCTCATCGCCTGCGGCGCGGACCGCAGCCGGGGTGACATCGGGTTCCTCGCCGGGCTGACGGTCGCCCCGCGGCAGCGCGGTCTCGGCCTCGGCGCGGCGCTCACCGCCGCGATGACCCGCACGTTGCTCGCCCGGTACGACCACGCCGCGCTCGGCGTCTACCCGGTCAACGTCGGCGCGATCCGGCTCTACCGCCGGCTCGGCTTCACGAACACGGCGACCCGCAACTCCATCCGCCTCGCCTGAACCGCCCGCGAGGGCCCCCGACCACGATCGACCCGGGCTCCCTGCTGTCGGGCCGTCCTCCCCGGCGGGACACCGCGACTTCGATGTCGACCAGCCGGACCGGCCGAGCCTCAACCCGCCGATCCGGCCGCCGGCCCCGCCGACTAGCGGACGTCGGCCGGGCTCGCGGGCAACGAGGGCGTGGGGTCGGGCACCGGAGGCGTGGGAGCGGCCGTTGCCGCCGCGTCCGCCGCCGTGGCGGTCCGCCGGCCGGCGAGCCAGGCCGGCAGGTAGAGCGGGGCGGCGACGGCCAGCACGACCGCGCCGACCAGCATTGCGGTGCCCACGCTCGAGAAGTCGGCGAGCGCGGTGAGCAGCACGGCGCCGAGCGCGAATCCGGGCTGGCCCATCATCGAGTTCAGCGAGATCACACTGGTCCGGTAGGGGCCGTCGACCTGCCGGTGCAGGAGCCCCACGTGCAGCGGGTTCGACGCGCCGTGCACCGTGTAACAGGCCAGGTACGCGATGAGCACGCCGACCGGCCCGGCCAGGAACCCCATGCCGACGACCGTCACCCCCTGGGCGATCCGCAGCAACGCGGCGCCCGGGGCCGCGCCCGGCCAGCGCATCAGCAGCGGGGTGAGCGCCGCGCCTGCCGCGGAGGCCAACCAGGCCGCCGAGCTCGCCGGTCCGAGCAGCGCCGCCGCCCGGTCCGCGTCGCCGACCACCTCGGAGAGTCGTACCGGCAGCAGCGACTCGAACGTGACCATGCCGAAGCCCCAGAACAGCTCGACGGCCACCAGGGCGAGCAGCACCCGCGATCGGCGCAGCAGGCCGACCGCCTGCCCGATCATCCGGGGCGCGTCGACGATCGACGCCCGTAGCGCGCCGCTTCCCTTCGCGGGCCGAACCTCCCTCAGCAGCATGAGCAGTGCCCCGATGGCCACCGCCTGGAGGGCGGCGGCGACCAGCACCGGCACGGTGAGCGCGCTGACCGGCCCGATCGGGCCGAGGGCGATCAGGCCGCCGCTGAGGAGCGCTCCGGCGCTGATGGCCACGCCGACCACGGTGCCGGCGTACCCGAGGCCCGGCTCGTAGGTGGCGTCGGGGTCGGCGGCCAGGGTGGCCTCGACGTACCAGGACTCGAGCGGACCGCTGTCCAGCGCGCGGAAGACACCTTGCAACGCCCACACCAGGAAGAAGAGCGCGAACGAGTCGGCGACCGCGAAGATCAGCAGGGAGATCAGGCCCACCAGCCAGGCCGTCACCAGGACGGGCCGCCCGCCGAGGGCGTCGGCCAGCCCTCCGGTGGGCAGTTCCAGCGCCAGTACGATCACGCCCTGGGCGAGGCTGACCAGTCCGATCTGGGACAGCGACAGTCCACGTTCCTGCATCAGCAGGATCATCACCGGGATGGTCAGACCGCTGGGCAGCCACCGCAGCCCCTGCAGCAGCAGGAAGCGGAACCGGACCTGGCGTACGGACAACGTGCTCATCGCCGTCCCTCCACCCGGGGGAAGGCGGACAGGAAGATGTGCACCTGCTGGGCGTCCGGCCCGTCGCTCGGTGGCTGGTCGCGGTAGCGCATGACCACCTGCCACAACTCGTCGTTGAGTGCCCGCAGCCGGGCCGGCGAGAGCGTCAGCACCATGTCGCTCAGGCTGGCCGCGTCCCGCCACTCCCGCGACTGGTCAGCCGCGGCCGCCATCCACTGTTGCGCGTGCTCGGCCATGAGCCGGACGTGGTTCGCCTCGATCCAGCGCGCCGCCGCCCGGGCGTCCGGGTCGTCGTCGAACTCGGTGGGCTCGAAGTTGCTGATGTCGTGCAGGGCCCGCCACCACCGCTGACGGCCGGTGCCGAGGTCCGGGTCCTCGGCGACCAGCCCCACCTCGGCGAGCTGCCGCAGGTGGTAACTGGTCGCCCCGGTGTTGGTGTCGAGCTTGTCGGCCAGCGTGGTCGCCGTCGCCGGCCCGTCCACCCGCAGCGTGCCGAGCAGACGCATCCGCAACGGATGGGCGAGGACGCGGACCTGCCGCGCGTCGAGCTGCACCTGCCGAGGTGGCTGCCGATCGGTTCCGGGGGTGTCGGGCATGCATGCACAATATCTGTGCACAGGTTCTATGCACAAGATGTGTGCATAGAACCTGTGCATTCACGCCCGGTGCTCTCCGCAGGAGTGCCCGCGCCACGGTGGACGCGGTACACCCTTCGGTCAGGCGGCGAGGAGTTCGCGTACGCCACGCAGCCGCGTACGCAGCAGCCCGGCGGCGCGGGCGGAGTCGAGTCGTACGTCGGTGGGGCGCACCACGCCGGCCTCGGCACCGGTGGTGGTCTTCATGCCGGTCGGGTCGAGCCCCTCCCGGCCGGCCACCAGCAGGCCGAGTTCCGCGCGGCTGACGGCGTCCGGGCCGGCCACGTTGATCGGGCCGGCATAGTCGGTGCCGGCCAGCTCCAGCACGGCGCCGGCGAGGTCGACGACGTCGATCGGGCAGCGGAGTTCGTCGGTGAACAGGGCGGCCCGCCCGGCGAGCGCGTCCCGGCAGAGCTGGATCTGCTTGCTCCGCTCCCCCAGGATCAGCGAGGTGCGCACCAGCGCAGCTTCCGGATCGATCGCCCGCACGGCGGTCTCGGCCGCCGCCTTCGCCGCCCCGTACGGGAAGATCGGGCTGGGCAACTCGTCGTCCCCGTACGGCTCGGAACGGCCCGCGTGCAGCGCGTCGCTGGAGATGTGCACGAGCCGCGCGCCCGCCTCGGCCGCCGCGTACGCGATGTGCGCCGCCCCGTCGGCGGTCACCGCCCAGTCCCCGTACCGGTAGGGCGTGCCGACGACCACCGTGGGCCGCACCCGCGCGACCAGGTCCCGGACGGCGGCGCGGTCGGTCACGTCCAGCCGTTGCGCCTCGACGCCGCCCGTCCCGACGCCACCCGAGTGGTACGTCCCCACCACCCGCTCACCCGCCGCGACCGCCAGTCGGCAGACCTCCGCGCCCAGGAACCCGCTGGCCCCCACCACCAGAACCGTCACGCCACACCCTCCTCAGCCGAGGTGACCAAGAGGTTCGCGTCATCCTGACACGCGATCATGACGCAAACCTCTTGATCACCAATGCCTGTTTCCGGGGATCAGGTGGGGTCGGCGACCGGGGCGGCCGGACCGGCGGTGCCGCCGTGCGGAGCCGCCTGCGGCTTCGGCTTGGCGTCGATGCCCGCCTCAGTACGCTGCTGCGCGGTGATCGGCGTCGGCGCGCCGGTGAGCGGGTCGAAGCCACCCCGGGTCTTCGGGAAGGCGATCACCTCGCGGATCGAGTCGGCGCCGGCGAGCAGCATGCAGACCCGGTCCCAGCCGAACGCGATGCCGCCGTGCGGCGGGGCGCCGTACTTGAACGCCTCCAGCAGGAAGCCGAACTTGTCCTGCGCCTCCTCCGGGGTGATGCCGAGCAGGTCGAAGACCCGCTGCTGCACGTCGCCCCGGTGGATACGGATCGAGCCGCCACCGATCTCGTTGCCGTTGCAGACGATGTCGTACGCGTACGCCAGCGCCCGGTCCGGTGCCTCCTCGAACCGATCCACCCACTCGGCGTTCGGCGAGGTGAACGGGTGGTGCACGGCCGTCCAGCCGCCCTCGTCCGTGCGCTCGAACATCGGCGCGTCGACCACCCAGCAGAACGCCCAGGCGCTCTCGTCGACCAGGTTCGCCCGCTTGGCGATCTCGATCCGGGCCGCGCCGAGCAGCTCCTGCGCCTCCCGGGTGTTCGTGCTCGCGGCGAAGAAGATCGCGTCGCCGGGCTTCGCGCCGACCGCGTCGGCCAGCCCGGCCAGGTGCGCTTCGGAGAGGTTCTTCGCCACCGGGCCGCGCGCCTCACCGGTCTCGGCGTCCAGCACCACGTACGCCAGGCCACGCGCGCCGCGCGCCTTCGCCCAGTCCTGCCAGCCGTCCAGCTCCTTGCGGGTCTGCGACGCGCCGCCCGGCATGACCACGGCGCCGACGTAGCCGCCCGCGTCGATCGCGCCGGCGAACACCCGGAACTCGGTGCCGCGCAGGTAGTCGGTCAGCTCGGTCAGCTCCACGCCGTAACGCAGGTCCGGCTTGTCCGAGCCGTACCGGGACATCGCGTCGTGCCAGGTGATCCGCGGGATCGGCCGCGCGATCTCGTGACCGGCCAGCTCCGACCAGAGCTTCGTCACGATCGCCTCGCCGAGGTCGATCACGTCGTCCTCCGTGACGAAGGACATCTCGATGTCGAGCTGGGTGAACTCCGGCTGCCGGTCGGCGCGGAAGTCCTCGTCCCGGTAGCAGCGGGCGATCTGGTAGTAGCGCTCCATGCCGCCGACCATGAGCAGCTGCTTGAACAGCTGCGGCGACTGCGGCAACGCGTACCAGCTGCCCGGCTGGAGCCGCACCGGCACCAGGAAGTCGCGGGCGCCCTCGGGGGTGGAACGGGTCAGCGTCGGGGTCTCGATCTCCAGGAAGTCCCGCTCGTGCAGCACGGTGCGAGCGAGCTGGCTGGCCCGCGACCGCAGCCGCATGGCCTTCGCCGGGCCGCTGCGCCGCAGGTCCAGGTAGCGGTACTTGAGCCGGATGTCGTCGCCGGCCTCGACCTGGTCGTCCACGGGCAGCGGCAGCGGCGCGGCCTCGGAGAGCACCTCCAGCTCGACGGCGGTCACCTCGACCTCACCGGTGGGCAGCTCCGGGTTCTCGTTGCCCTCCGGGCGGCGGGTCACCTCACCGATGACCTTCACGCAGAACTCGTTGCGCAGCGCGTGCGCGTCCTCCTCGCGAAAGACCACCTGGACCACGCCGGAGCCGTCACGCAGGTCGACGAAGATGACACCGCCGTGGTCGCGCCGGCGGGCCACCCAGCCGGCGAGCGTCACCGTGGTGCCGGCGTCCGTCGCGCGCAGGCTTCCGGCGTTGTGGGTACGGATCACGGCTTGCGTCTCCTCGTCACTGATCGGGCTGCCCCCGCATTCTGTCAGCTCGTCGGAGTGCGCTCCGCGCCACCCGGCAACCCGGGTGAGAGATCAATCGCCACGTGTTGCGCACGCCGCCGACCCGCCCCGGGCTCAGGCGTCCGGGATGTCCCAGGCGGTCACCTGGACCGTCGTCGCCCCGTCGTTGGCCACGCCCATCACCTCGATCAACGCCATCCGCCATTCATCCCCGCTCGCTCGAGCCTTGCCGTAGTCGGTCGTGATGCAGAGCGCGGCGCCTTTGCGCACCGGCACCGGCGCAGCTTTCCCGACGGGCGCGATGCGGATCTTGTCCGCGCACTCCTGCGGGTTCATCCCGGACTCGGCCGCGTCGCTGCCCTCGACTCCGTCGCCGAGCCGGAACACCGTCGGGTCGCCATTGCACCCCATGACCAGGCGCAGGTCCGCGCCGGTGTCCTCGTTCTGCACTCGCGGCTCATCCAGGTCGGCGTACATCGAGTAGCCGCACCGCGATTTCAGGATGAGCGTCTGCTTGTCGTACTTCAGCCGGTAGACGGTCCGCTCGTTGAGCAACGGGGCCTCGCCCGGGCTCCGAGGGTTGGCCGGGGTGGGTGCGTCAACGGTGGCGGATTCCTCAGGCGTTGGCGTCTCGCCGGCGGACGCCGCCGACGGTGTGGGGTCCTGAGCAGGTTGGCCGAGCGCGGTCGTCTTCGCATCCTTCGCTTGGTCGACGGCCCGCCACGCGTAGCCGAACGCGCCGAACGCCACGAGCAACGCCAGCGTTGCGACCCCGACGGCGAGCAGGGCTACCCGGTGGCCGGCCGGACGAGCCACGCGAGGCGGTTGGGGGCCAGCGGGGTCGGCCGAACCCGGAACCGATGGGCCGGCAAAGTTGTGCGGTCCGCGCGGCTCGCTCACGAGCACACCTCCGAGATGACGTAGCTATTTGATCTCGCCCGACAGGCGCGCTTTTATCTCACAAATGCATACTCGTCGCTATCACATTGGCGACAGTGATCACCGCTGCGTCCACCTGACCGTCCCGTAGTGATAGAAACACCGTCGCGATGCGCCGGCCGACGACGAGCGGGGAGAGACGTGGCAACCGTCGACGAGGGACAGCCCACCGGCACCGACCCGGCTCCGAGCACGGGCCGCCCGCGCTGGGGGATTTTCCTGACGGCCGCGGCGACCGTCATCGGCCTCCTGATCGGCGGCGGAAGCCTGCTCCGGGACTATTTCGGCTGGGAGAACTCGCCCGACGCGGTTGCGGCGAGCCCGACCGCCCACTCGGACGCGCCAACCGGAAGCACAGGCCCGGAGGCCGGAGCGTCGAGCGGCACCGTGCCGTCCACCCGAACGGCGGGCACGCATCTCGCCGGCCTGCCGGCGCAAGGCGGCGCGAGCAACCTGGTCGCCCTTCCCCGCGCACTGGCCAGACAGCCCGGATACGAGCGTTCCATCGTCGTGACCTGTCCGGAGAACACTCCCCGGGACCCGCACCATGAGGTGACATACCCGCTGCACCAGCGCTATCTGGACTTGACCGCCACGATCCGGCCGTATTCGCCGGACGACCCACTGGCAAAGGTGTACGTCTCTGTCATCGTCGCCGAGAAACAGGACGACGGCACGGTCAACCGGATAACGCGCGGCGGCGCGGAGGCCCGGCAGGACTCGACAAACACCCTGTCGGCGAGTGTGGAGGGCGCCGACGAGGTCACCCTGCGGATCGACTGTGAACTTCCCACCACACTGGTGGTGCTCTCCGACGCCATGATCACGCCGGCCTGAGCGCCGGCAGCGGCCCGGTCGCCGGCTGCTGTTCGCGATGCCGCCGGGCTGGTGGGACGGCCCGCCGGTGCGAATCACCGGTGGATCAACTGGCGAACCCGAGTCGACGAGCCGCCGCGCCGATTACCGTGGCCGCATGCGCGTCGTACCGACGTGGGCCGTCGCCACCGCGGCGGCGGCGCCTGTGCTGCTGGTGACCGGTTGGACGGTCGCGGGCGCGCGGCAACCCAGCGGCTACGACCCGGTCCGGGACACCATCAGCGAACTGGCCGGGCCGGATGCCGCCGACCGCTGGATCATGACCGGCGCCCTGGTGTTGTTCGGCTGCTGCTATCTGGCGATCGCCGCCGTGCTGCACGCGGCCGGTCTGCCCAGCCGGTTCCTGCTCGCCGTCGGCGGGGTGGCCACCATCGCGCTGGTCGCCTTTCCCCGGCCAAGCGTCGGTGGTTCGCTCGGTCACGGCACCGTGGCGACCGTCGCCGTCCTCGCGCTGTCGCTCTGGCCGGCCGGTACGGCGCTGTGGCTGCCGCGCGGCCCGGTCGTCGGGCACCTGGCTCGCCCGGAGCCACCCTGGGCGTTCCGCCGGGCGGTCGGGCTGAGCGCCACCGCGCTGCTGCTGGGCCTGGTCGGCTGGTTCGCGCTCGAGGTGAACGTCGGGTCCCGGACCGGGCTGGCCGAGCGGGTCACCGCACTGGCCGTCGCGCTCTGGCCGTTGCTGGCGGTGCTCTCCGCGCGGCGGGCGCAGCTCGCCGCCGCCTCGCGGCTTCGATGAGAGCGCGACGGGATCGGCTGGTCGGGCCCGCCTGGACAGGCGACGCGGGCCGCCGGATGACTCCGGCGGCCCGCTGGCGAGGTGACGGTCAGATGATGCTGACGCCGTAGACGCTCAGCGCCTCGGTCACCGGCTGGAAGTAGGTGGTGCCGCCGGTGCGGCAGTTGCCGCTGCCGCCGGAGGTCAGACCCAGCGCGGTGCTGCCGCTGAACAGCGAGCCGCCGCTGTCGCCCGGCTCGGCGCAGACCGTGGTGCGGATCAGGCCGCGGACGGTGCCCTCCTGGTAGTTCACGGTGGCGTTGAGCGCGGTCACCGAGCCGCTACGCAGGCCCGTGGTGCTGCCGGAACGCTGCACGGACTGGCCGACGGACGCGTTGCCCGCGCCGGTGACGTCCCGGTAGCTGCCGTTGTAGAGGTAGACGTTGCCGGTCGCGTTCGCGGAGTTGCTGTGCCGGACGATGCCGTAGTCGTTGCCCGGGAAGCTCGTGCCGGCGCGGGTGCCCAGCAGGCTGGTCTGGGAGGAGTTCGAGTACCAGCTCGACGAGATGTTGGTGCAGTGCCCGGCGGTGAGGAAGTAGTAGGTGCTGCCGCTGCGAACGTTGAAGCCGAGCGAGCAGCGACCACCACCGCCGGCGTAGATGGCCTGGCCGCCGGAGATCCGGGTGCTCAGCACGCCGGCCTCGGACTCGATGCGCAGCGCGCCGTTGGCCCGGGCCACGGCGGCCTTGACGCGCTCCAGCTTGGCGCCGGTCACGGTGGGGTCGACGGAGACGACCACCTGGTTGCTGACCGGGTCGATCCACCAGGCGGTGCCCGGGATGCTCACGCTGCGCTCCAGGTCGGAGGTGACCCGGGCCAGCTCGGCCGCGCCGCGCTCGACGAACTTCGGGGTAGCGCCGGAGGCGCGGACCTCGCGGGCGGCGGCCTCGTCGGTCACGGTGACGATCATCTTGCCGCTGGCGTCGGCGTACGCGCCGGCGGAGCGGACGCCGAGCCGCTCGGAGAGAGCGGTGGCGGCGTCGGGGGAGGCGGCGGGGGCTGCCTGGGCGGGTGCGCCGATGAGCGAGCCGACGACCAGGGTTCCGGCCACGGCGATTGTGGCGGCGCGGCGGAGTGTGGACCTCGTGGGTCGCATGAACAACCTCCAAAGAGGGGGCGACGGCCCTCGCCGGGGGCGGCGGGGCCTGGAAGGGTCCGGCCGAACTGGGGGAACCGGCCGGACGCAATGAAGTATTCACATGCTTAAGATCCTTAACAAGACCGGCCGCCGAGCCTTCCCGCCGTGGCGACGGCACCCCGGACCGGCGGCATTGTGAATACAGATGGCCATCTATACGATCTGGTCAGCGCAGAGTTGTCCCCCGGCTACCGCGATCCGGAGGCCCCCATGTCCCCCATCCGGCGCCTGCTCGCCCCACTCGCCGCGCTCACCGCCCTCACCCTGCTGCCCGCCGCCCCGGCCGTCGCCGACCCCGGCCCGCCGCCCAGCTTCATGGCCAGCCTCGGCGACTCGATCACACGCGGGTTCAACGCCTGCGGGTGGTACGTCGACTGCACCTCACGGTCGTTCAGCACCGGCGACAACTCCGCGGTCGGCAGCCACTACCTGCGTATCCGCGCGGCCAACCCGGCCATCACCGGCAACAACCACAACGACGCCCGCTCCGGGGCGAAGTCCGCCGACATGTACGGCCAGGCCGGCACCGCGGTCGGCCAGGGCGTCGGCTACGTGACCATGCTGATCGGCGCCAATGACGCCTGCACCGGCTCGGAGTCGAGCATGACCCCGGTGAGCACGTTCCGGGCGAACATCGACTCGGCGTTGAACCGGCTCCGAGCCGGGCTGCCGAACGCCCGGGTGTTCGTGATCAGCATCCCGGACGTGCACCGGCTCTGGTTCGTCGGCAAGGGCAGCGGCAGCGCCCGTACGGCCTGGTCGCTCTTCGGCATCTGCCAGTCGCTGCTGGCCAACCCGACCTCCACCGCCCAGCCCGACGTCGACCGGCGCGACCGCGTACGCCAGCGGGTCGTCGACTACAACACCCAGCTCGCTCAGGCCTGCGCGGCGTACGGGCCGAACTGCGACTTCGACGACAACGCGGTGTTCGGCTACCCGTTCACGTTGAACCAGCTCTCCGGCTGGGACTACTTCCACCCGAACGCCACCGGCCAGCAGGCGCTGGCCAACGTCTCATACGCCGCCGGCTTCAACTGGTAACCCCACCCCACCCCACCCAACCGCGCCCCCTCATCCCCCCACCCAGCCCCGGTGATCATGAAGTTAGCGGCACAATCTGCCCGATTTGTCGCCGCTAACTTCATGATCACCCCAGCGAGCCGGGGTGGGGGGTGGGGTGGGGTGGGGGTGGCGGCTCGCGGCGGCATCTGGATGCCGCCGAACGGCGTGCGGGCCCGGTCAGCTCACCAGCGGCTTCAGGTCGGCGGCCGGTGGTGTCCAGGTGTCGGCCGTCGCCGCGACCTGATCGCCGGACCGGATGTCCTTCACCTCGTCGCCCGCACCCTCCGCCCCAGGGAACCAGACGTACGGGATGCGGCGCCGCTCGGCGTACCGGATCTGCTTGCCGAACTTCGCGGCGCTCGGCGACACCTCGGTCGGGATGCCACGTCGGCGCAGCGCGTCGGCGACCCGGTTGCTGGCCGCCCGCTGCTCCTCACTGGTCACCGCGACCACGACACAGGCCGGCACGTCCCGCGAGATCGACAGCGCGTCGGTGCCGAACAGCAGCCCCAGCAGCCGGGTGACCCCGATGGAGATGCCCACACCGGGGAACCGGACCGCGCCGGAACTGGCCAGGTTGTCGTACCGGCCCCCGGAGCAGATCGAGCCGTACCGCTCGTAGCCGCGCAGCTGGGTCTCGTAGACCGTCCCGGTGTAGTAGTCGAGGCCCCGGGCGATGCGCAAGTCGGCCACGCAGAGCCCCGGCGAGTGCTCGGCGGCGGTCTCCACCACCCGCACCAGCTCCTCGATCCCCTCGTCCAGCATCGGATCACTCACCCCGAGAGCGCGCACCGCGTCGGCGAAGGACGCGTCCGGGGCGGAGATCTCGGCCAGCGCCAGGCATGCCTTCGCCTGCGCCTCGCTCGCCCCGGCTGTCTGGGCGAGCAGCTCCGCGACCTTCGCCGGACCGATCTTGTCGAGCTTGTCGACCGCGCGCAGCGCCGCCTCCGGATCGGTCAACCCGATGCCCCGGTAGAAGCCCTCGCAGATTTTGCGGTTGTTGACCTGGATCCGCACCTCCGGGATCGGCAACGACCGCAGCGCGTCCCCGATGACCAGCGGCATCTCCGCCTCGTGGTGCGCCCCGAGGTTGTCCCGGTCGACGATGTCGATGTCGGCCTGGACGAACTCGCGGTAGCGCCCCTCCTGCGGCCGCTCCCCCCGCCACACCTTCTGGATCTGGTAACGCCGGAACGGGAACTGCAGCTTGCCCGCGTTCTCCAACACGTACCGGGCGAACGGCACGGTCAGGTCGAAGTGCAGACCGAGCGCGTCGTCGCCGGCCGGGCCCTGCTCGTCGTCGTGCAGCCGGCGGATCACGTAGACCTCCTTGGAGGTCTCCCCCTTGCGCAGCAGCTGGTCGAGGGGCTCGACCGCACGGGTCTCCAGCGGGGCGAAGCCGTACAGCTCGAACGTGTTGCGGATCCGGTCGAGCACGTACTGCTCGATCATCCGCTGCGACGGCGTCCACTCCGGGAAGCCGGAGATGGGCGTGGGCTTGCTCATGACGTACTCCTTGACTCGCGCGCGACGCGCAGCCGGTCGAATGCCCGCGCCGCGGCGCGGGTGCGGATCAGAGACCTCGGGCGGGTGCGGCCGGGCGCGCGTCGCCGGACTCCGCCACCTCGATGAGGTACGGGTTGCTCGCGCGCTCGCGGCCGATCGTGGTCGTGGGGCCGTGGCCGGGCAGTACGACGGTGTCGTCCGCCAGCGGGAGGATCTTGTCCCGCAGGCTGGTGAGCATCGCCGGCATGCTGCCGCCCGGCAGGTCGGTGCGACCGATCGAGCCCTCGAAGAGCACGTCGCCGGAGAGGCAGACCTCGTCCGCCTCCCAGCGCGAGCCGGCGCCGGGCATCCGGAACAGCACCGACCCGCCGGTATGGCCCGGGGCGTGGTCGACGGTGATCTCCAGGCCGGCCAGCGCGAGCGTCGCGCCGTCGGTCAGCTCGGCGACATCGTCCGGCTCGGAGTAGGTCAACCGGCCGCCGAAGAGCGCCGTGAGGTCGGCCGACAGGCCCTTGGCCGGGTCGGCCAGCATCTCCCGATCGCCGGGGTGGACGTACGCGGTGATCCCCCGCGCCCCGCAGACCGGCGCCACCGAGAAGGTGTGGTCGAGGTGGCCGTGGGTGAGCAGCACGGCGGCCGGATGCAGGCGGTGCTCGGCGAGCACGGCGTCGAGCCGGTCGAGTACGCCGATGCCGGGGTCGACGACCACGCACTGCTCCCCCGGCGCCGTGGCCACCACGTAGCAGTTGGTGCCGAAGGCGTCGGCGGGAAAGCCGGCCACGAGCACGTCCGCTCCCCTTCCGTCGACATGAGGTCCGTCCCTGATCAGCCTAACCGGCCGCGCGCGGCATATTCGCCGGACCATCCGTCGCGCCCGCCCCGCGGGACACAGTGACGTGCTCCGATAAGCACAGCCAGGACCTCGTACACCACATACACAGCCGGTGGCCGTACACTCTGGCGAGCGTGTGGCGTGGCGCACTGCCCCACACGGGCATTCGACGCCCACGGCGCCGGCGACGACCAGGGTAGAGGAAGGGGAGCACGGGTGGCTTCCAGCAGGGACCGGCAGCGCAAACTGGCACGGGCCAAGCTCGACCGCCAGATGGCTCGTCGGGCGGCGCGGGTCAGGCGGCGACGGCAGATTCAGGCGGGCGTGGGTGCCGCCCTGATACTCGCGCTGATCGTGGTCGGATCGGCCTGGGCACTCGGCGCCTTCGACTCCGACCCGAAGGAGAACACCGCCGCCGAAGAGGTCTGCCTCTGGACGCCGCAGGACGGCACCGCCAACACCAACCTCAAGGACGTGGGCACCCCGGAGACCACCGGGCTGCCCACCGAGGGCACCCGGGCGATGACGGTGACCACCAACCAGGGTGCGCCGATCACCGCCGAGCTCGACCTGGCCTCCGCGCCGTGCGCGGCGGCGAGCATCGCCCACCTGGCGAGCCGGTCGTTCTACGACAACACCAAGTGCCACGAGATCATGGCCGAGGGTGCGCTGCACTGCGGTGACCCGAGCGGTACCGGCCTCGGCGGCCCGACGTACTCGTTCTACAACGAAAACGTGCCGGACGCGCCGACGCCCAGCGCGTCGGCCAGCCCGACCGAGAAGCGGCAGCCCGCGTACCCGAAGGGCACCGTGGCGATGATCTCCAACCCGCCGGGGGCCAACGGCAGCCAGTTCCTGCTCTTCTTCAAGGACTACGACCCGGACGAGGCGACCTACCCGATCATCGGGAAGGTCACCGGCGGGCTGGACGTCCTCGAGAAGATCGGCAAGCTCCCGACCGTGGACAATGGGGCGGGGGCCAAGGTCAAGCCTCAGACGGACGTGGTGCTCCAGAGCCTCACCGTCAGCGAACCGACGAGCGGCGCGCCGGCCACCACGCCGTCCGACCCGGCCTCCCCGCCACCCAGCCCGAACGCCGGCTGAGCGGCCCCCGGCAGCACAACGGCAACCGCGCCCCGAAACAAACAGCCCAGGAGGATTCAGGCGTGACGTCCACCAGAGAGCGGCAGCGCGCGGCGGCACGCGCCCGGCTTGAGAAGGAGATGGCCGAGCGCGCGGCCCGGGCCCGCAAGCGCCGGCAGACGCAGGCGATCGTCGGGGCGAGCCTCGCCCTGCTGCTGGTGGTGGCCGGCACCGTCTGGCTGGCCACCAGCCTGGGCGGGGACGACGACACCGCCGGCACCGACACCGTGGCGGCCGGCCAGGTCCAGTGCGCGTACGTCGAGATCCCCTCCGACCAGCGGATCAAGGAGATCAAGGACGTCGGACTGCCGGCCAACCAGCAGTCGAACACCGGCATCCAGACGATGACGATCGACACGAACCTGGGGCCGATCACCGCGAAGATCGACCGGTCCCTGGTGCCGTGCACCGCGGGCAGCTTCACCCATCTGGCGGAGAAGAACTTCTTCGACAACAGCAAGTGCCACCGGCTCGTCACCGAGGGCATCAAGGTCCTCCAGTGCGGCGACCCGAGCGCGACCGGCAAGGGCTGGCGGGACACCGACGGCACCGGCGGCCCCAGCTACCGCCTGGCCGAGGAGAACCTGCCGACCGACAAGCGTCCCCCGTACCCGGCGGGCGTGATCGCGATGGCGAACTCGGGGCAGCCGGGCAGCACGGGCAGCCAGTTCTTCATCGTCTACGGCGACTCGCCGCTGGACCCGAACTACACCGTGCTCGGCACGATCACCGGCGGAATGGACATCGTCAACGACGTGGCCAAGGCCGGCGACGACGGCGCCTTCGCCCAGCAGGCCGGTGGCGGTCACCCCAAGAAGGAGATCGTCATCAAGAAGCTCACGATGAGCGCCCCGCAGGGCTGACCCGTACACGTACCGCGAAGCGCCCGCCGGTCCCACCGGCGGGCGCTTTCGTTGTGCGGGGGCCGGGGCGCGGGATCCCAGCCGGAGGGCCGGGGGCGGGATCCCGGGCCGAGGGGCGGGATCCCGGGCCGAGGGCCGGGAGCGAGGCCGGGCCGAGGGCCGGGAGCGAGGGCCGGGAGCGAGGCCGGGCCGAGGGCCGGGAGCGAGGCCGGGGCCAGGGACCGGGCCAGGGACCGGGGCCGGGGCCAGGGACCGGGCCAGGGACCGGGGCCGGGGCCAGGGACCGGGGCCGGGGCCAGGAACCGGGGCCAGGGCCAGGGACCGGGGCCAGGGCCAGGGACCGGGCCAGGGCCAGGGACCGGGGCCAGGGCCAGGGACCGGGGCCAGGGCCAGGGACCGGGCCAGGGACCGGGGCCAAGAACGGGGGGCCAGGGGCCGAGGGCCGATTGCCCGGCCGCGTTGCCCGAGGACCGAATGCCGAGGCCGGGGCGAGGCTGGGGCGAGGCCGGGGGCCAGCGACCGGAGCCGAGGACCGGAACCGGGAGCCAAGGGCCGAGGGCTGGGCCCGGGCCGCGTCGCCGAGGGCCAGAGACCGAGACCGGGGGCCCAAAGGCCGGGGGCCGGGACCGGGCGCATGGGCCGAGGGCCGGGCCAGCGCTGAGGGCCGAAGCCAGGGCCGGGGCCAAAATCGAGGACCAAGGCCAGGGCCAAGGCCGAGGGGCGGGGTCGGTGGGGTGTGGTGAGAGGGTGATCGACTCGGGTTCCATGAAGTCGGGGTGTCCGGAACGCTGGGACACCCCGACTTCACTGATGTCGAGTTGATCAAGGCGCTGTCGGCGTGATCATGGCCGACGGGGCCGGACCCGGGCCGCATGGGCCGAGGACCGGAACCGTCCCCCGTCCGGATCTAGGGCGCGGTCAGGCGCCGGAGGTGACCCGGTATGCGTCGAAGACGCCGTCGACCTTGCGAACCGTGGCCAGCAGGTGGCCGAGGTGCTTCGGGTCGGCCATCTCGAAGCTGAACCGGCTCACCGCCACCCGGTCCCGGGTGGTGGTGACGGTGGCGGAGAGGATGTTGACCCGCTCGTCGGAGAGCACCCGGGTCACGTCGGTGAGCAGCTTGTGCCGGTCCAGCGCCTCGACCTGGATGGCCACCAGGAACGTCGAGGCGGAGGTGAGCTTCCAGCTGACCTCCACCACCCGCTCGCTCTGCGCCTTCAGGTCCTCGGCGTTGGCGCAGTCGTCCCGGTGCACGCTCACCCCGCCGGACCGGGTCACGAACCCGAAGACCGCATCCGGCGGAACCGGGGTGCAGCAACGCGCCAGCTTGATCCAGACGTCGCTGACGCCGCGTACGACCACACCGGGGTCGTGGCTGCTCGCCCGGCTGCGCGGCGGGCGGGTCGCGACGGCGGTCTCGGCGATGTCCTCCGCCGCGCCCTCTTCACCGCCGTACGAGGCCATCAGCTTCTGCACCACGGACTGGGCGCTGACCTGGCTGTCGCCGACCGCCGCGTAGAGCGAGGCGACGTCGGCCAGGTGCAGGTCCCGGGCGATCCCCATCAGCGCGTCCGAGGTCAGCATCCGCTGCAACGGCATGCCCTGCTTGCGCATCGCCTTGACGATCGCGTCCTTGCCGGCCTCGATCGCCTCCTCGCGCCGCTCCTTGTTGAAGTACTGGCGGATCTTCGTACGGGCACGCGGGCTCTTGACGAAGCCCAACCAGTCCTGCGTCGGGCCGGCCGTGTCGGACTTCGACGTGAAGATCTCGATCACGTCGCCGTTGGACAGCGTCGACTCCAGCGGCACCAGCTTGCCGTTGACCCGCGCCCCGATGCACTTGTGCCCGACCTCGGTGTGCACCGCGTACGCGAAGTCCACCGGCGTCGACCCCGTCGGCAGCGGGATGACGTCACCCTTCGGGGTGAAGACGTACACCTCCTGGCTGGACAGGTCGAAGCGCAGCGCGTCGAGGAACTCGCTCGGGTCGGCCGCCTCCCGCTGCCAGTCCAGCAGCTGGCGCAGCCAGGTCATCTCGTCGATGTGCGCCGGCGGGCCGACCACCGGGACGCCCTTGTGCTCCTTGTACTTCCAGTGCGCGGCGATACCGAACTCGGCCGTGCGGTGCATCGCGTACGTGCGGATCTGCATCTCCACCGGCTTGCCGGTGGGCCCGATGACCGTCGTGTGCAACGACTGGTACATGTTGAACTTGGGCATCGCGATGTAGTCCTTGAACCGGCCCGGCACCGGCTGCCAGTTCGCGTGGATGACGCCCAGCGCCGCGTAGCAGTCGCGCACCGTGTCGACCAGGATCCGCACGCCGACCAGGTCGTAGATGTCGTTGAAGTCGCGACCCCGCACGATCATCTTCTGGTAGATCGAGTAAAGGTGCTTCGGCCGACCGGTCGTCTCCGCCTTGATCTTGGCGGCCTTGAGGTCGGTGGACACCTTCTGCGTCACCTGGCGCAGCAGCGCCTCCCGCTGCGGCTGGTGCTCCCCGATCAGCCGGTTGATCTCCTCGAACCGCTTCGGGAAGAGCGTGCCGAAGGCCAGATCCTCGAGCTCCCACTTGATCGTGTTCATACCCAGCCGGTGGGCCAGCGGAGCGAGGATCTCCAGCGTCTCCTTCGCCTTCTGCTCCTGCTTCGGGCGGGGCAGGAAGGTCAGCGTCCGCATGTTGTGCAGCCGGTCGGCCAGCTTGATCACCAGGACCCGCGGGTCCTTGGCCATCGCGACCACCATCTTGCGAATGGTCTCGGCCTTCGCCGCATCGCCC
This sequence comes from Micromonospora sp. NPDC005367, assembly GCF_040606825.1. Lineage (NCBI taxonomy): Bacteria > Bacillati > Actinomycetota > Actinomycetes > Micromonosporales > Micromonosporaceae > Micromonospora > Micromonospora sp. NPDC005367. The sequence continues at coordinate 19,620 of NZ_JBEXFP010000070.1, forward strand.
AGCTTGACCTTGTCGAGCTTGGTGACGCCGTCCACCAGCAACGCGACCTCGCCGCCGAAGTCGGCGCGCATCTGGTCGAGCGTGTACTCGGTGTCCTCGATCGTGTCGTGCAGCAGCGCGGCGACCAGTGTGGTCGTGTCCATCCCGAGGTTGGCCAGGATGGTGGACACGGCCAGCGGGTGCGTGATGTACGGGTCGCCGGACTTGCGATACTGCCCGGAGTGCCAGCGGGCCGCCGTGTCGAAGGCGCGCTGGAGCAGTCGCGCGTCGGCCTTCGGGTGGTTCTCCCGATGCATCGCGATGAGCGGCTCGAGCACCTCGCTGACCTGGGAGGTCTGCCAGGGCGCGTTGAACCGGGCCAACCGCGCCCGCACCCGGCGGCCGGTGGGCGCGCTGGCCAGCGCGAACCCGGCGCTCGGCACCGGCTCCCCCGGACCATCGCCCCGCAACGGGACCACGAGGTCGGGACGGACCACACCGGGTCGAACTCCCCCGTCGGGGCCGACCGCGCCGGTGCCAGAACTCGTCACCCGGGCCGTCGCGTCACCGTTCCGGTCGGTAACCGAGCCGTCCGCGTCGCCTGTCGGGTGCACCGTGCCCTCCATCGGAGGGACGACATCGTGGGACACCGGCCTCCTCACCAGTCGCCGGAATCACGCCGACCGCACGGCCGGCCTGGTCGCGTACCGCCGGACGGATCACCGTCGGCGTCAGCAAAGGGCAATGCTACTCGCACAGACGGTGTCCTGCCGCTCCGCCGGACGGACCGCGCCACGCCCAACCGGCGGCGCGTGCCGTCAAACGGTCAGCAGGGCATGGACCGGACGTGGGGCGAGCCGCTGCCGGCCACCCAGGAAGGACAACTCCATCAGCACGGTGAAGCCGGCGACCGTACCGCCGGCCCGCTCGACCAGGTCGAGCGTCGCCGCCGCGGTGCCGCCGGTGGCGAGTACGTCGTCGACCACGAGCACCCGGTGCCCGGCCGTGAAGGCGTCCTGGTGCACTTCGAGGGTCGCCTCGCCGTACTCGAGAGCGTAGGAGGCCGAGTAGGCGGCGCGGGGCAGCTTGCCCGCCTTGCGGACCGGCACGACACCGACGCCGGTGGCGTACGCGATCGCCGCCGCCACCACGAACCCACGTGCCTCGATGCCGACCACCGCGTCGAACGAGGCCCGGCCGTGGTACGCCACGATCTCGTCGATCACCTGACGGAACGCCTCTCCGTCGGCGAACAGCGGCATCAGGTCCTTGAACGCGATCCCGGGCTTGGGGAAGTCCGGCACGTCCAGCACTCGGCTTGCCACCAGCCGGGCGGCCTCCGGGCCGCTGTCCCCGCGCGCCTCGGTGCTGTGGGTCTCCGTCACGGCAGTTCCTGTTTCCCTTCCGACGACGGCGTCCGGCATGCTGCCGCACAGCATGCCGGACGCCCTCGGATCGTTCGCTACCGGGTCGGCCCCGGTTGGCCGGTCAGCGCCGCTTCGCGCCACCCGGCCGGTTTCCGCCGCCACCACTCGGCCGTCCGCCGCGGGCGCCGGTCGGCCGCTTGCCTGCCGGACGCGCACCCACCTTCGGGGCGGCGCCGGCCAGCGCGGCGGCCTCCGCGTCGGTGGGCTGACCGCCGGTGGCCGGACGCGGAGCACCCTTCGGGGTCACCTCGCCCCGGGCGATCGCGCCACGCCGGGCCAGGACGCGCTTGTTGTGCGCCTGGATCCGCGGCTCGAAGTCCTTCAGCGTCGCCAACACCGGAGTGGCGAAGAAGATCGACGAGTAGACCGCGACGAACATACCGACGAACAGCACCAGGCCGAGGTCCTTCAGGGTGACCGCGCCGAGCGGGACACCGATGAAGAGCAGACCACCGACGGGCAGCAGCGCGACCAGACCGGTGTTGATCGACCGCATCAGGGTCTGGTTGACGGCCAGGTTGGCCGCCTCGCCGTACGTCTGGTTGTTGTTCGCCGTGATGCCCCGGGTGTTCTCCTGGACCTTGTCGAACACCACGACGACGTCGTAGAGCGCGAAGCCCAGAATGGTGAGGAATCCGATGATCGTCGACGGCGTGACCTCGAACCCGACCAGCGAGTAGACGCCGGCGGTGAGGATCAGGTTCAGCAGGAGCGAGGAGACCGCGCCGACCGCCATCCGCCATTCGAAGCGAATGATCAGGTAGAGCATCACCAGCGCGATGAAGATGATCAGACCGAGCAACGCGCGCTCGGTGTACTGGCCACCCCAGGCCGCGCTGACCTGGTTCGCGCTGATCTGGTCGGCGTTGATGCCGAACTCCTGCGCCAGCCCCGACTTGACCGCGTTGGCCTCGTCGGGGGAGAGCTCTGCGGTGCGGAACTCGTAGAACTCGCCGCTCCCGCCGCCGATCGTCTGAGCCGACTCGACCTCGGCGCCACCGGCCTCGCTGCCCAGGACGCCGTTCACCCGGTCCTCGGCCTGCGTCAGCGTGCCGACGCTCGCCGGCACCTGGAAGGAGTTGCCGCCCTCGAACTCGATGCCGAGGGTGAAGCCGCGGAACGCGAAGCTCAGCAGCGCGACGAGCACCAGGACACCGGCGATGCCGAACCAGAGCTTGCGCTTGCCGATGATGTCGAGACCGGCCTCGCCCCGGTAGAGGCGGGTGGCCAGACCGCTGCGGGCCATGTCAGGCCTCCTTCACACGGGACGGGCGGGTGGGGGCCTGGTCGGCCTCGGCGGACCGCAGAACGCGGCCCAGACCGCTGACCCGTGGCGACAGGAACGCCTGCGTCCGGGCGAACATCGTCATGATCGGGTGCCGGAAGAGGAACACGACGACCAGGTCGAGCACCGTGGCCAGGCCGAGCGCGAAGGCGAAGCCCTTCACCGTGCCGACCGACACGATGTAGAGCACGACCGCCGCGAGGATGGAGATGGCGTTGGCCGAGATGATCGTCCGGCGAGCGCGGGCCCAGGCCCGCGGCACCGCGCTACGTGGGCTGCGACCCTCCCGGATCTCGTCCTTCAACCGCTCGAAGTAGATGACGAACGAGTCCGCCGCGACACCTAGCGACACGATGAAACCCGCGATGCCGGCGAGCGTCAGCGTGAAGCCGATCTGCCGCCCGAGCACGATCAGCGCGCCGAAGACCAGCAGCGCGGAGAGGACCAGGCTCAGGAAGATCACCGAGCCGAGCAGGCGGTAGTAGAAGAAGGCGTAGATGATGACCAGCAGCATGCCGATGCCGGCCGCGAGCAGGCCCGCCCGCAGGTGGCTGGCGCCGAGCGTGGCGGAGACGTTCTGCTGCTCCTGCGCCTCGAAGGTCGCCGGCAGGGCACCGTAACGGAGCTGGCCGGCCAGCGTGCTGGCGTCCTGCTGGTTGAAGCTACCGGTGATCTGGGAGTTTCCGGTGAGTACGCCCTGGATCTCCGGCGACGAGACGATCTCGTTGTCCAGCACGACCGCGACCCGGCACTTGCCGTCCTGGCCGAGGGCGGAGGCGTCGCACGCGTTGCCCTCGTTGTTGAACGCCTCGCGGGTCAGGGCCGTCCACTTCTCCTGGCCGGAACCGCTGAAGTCGAGGCTCACCACCCAGGCGTTGGTCTGGTCCAGCACCGCGCTGGCGTCGTCCACGTCGGTGCCGAGCACCTTCGCCTTGTCGAGCAGGTACTTCGCGGCGCCGTCCTCGCACGCCACCGTCTGCTGGTTCGGGTCGGAGATCGATCCCGGCGGCCGCTTGTCGAGCTGGGCGCAGCCGATGGTCGGCACGTTGAACTGCATCTGCGTCGGCAGGACGGCGACCTCCTGCGGGCTGAGGTCACCGAACGGCTTGAGCTTGTCGGCCAGCGTGGGGTCGCTCGCGAGGTCCGCCGGGCCCTGCAGCCCGTTGGCGGCGGCCCAGGCGGCCGCGCCGACCTTCTGCTCGACGGCTTTGCGCTGCTCCTCAACGCTCGCCGGAACCGGCGCCTCGCTGGCACCCGGCGACGGCGCGCCGGCGCTCGGGGAGGCCGACGCCGAGGGGGTCGGGGTGGCGCTGGTGCTCGGCGTGGGCGCCATGCCGCCCTGCCCGCCCGAGGAGGCGGTCACCTTCGGCGAGGCGGTCGTCGAGGGGGAGGCGCTGCCCGACGGGGAGGCGGTACCCGACGGCGAGGCGCTACCCGACGGACTCGGGCTGACGCTGCCGGACGGGGTAGGCGCCGGAGCGGCGATCGCACCGCTACCGTCGGCGCCCTTGAGCAGCTTGCGGAAGCGCAACTCGGCCGGCGTGCCCACGTCCGTCAGGTCGCGGTTCTCGCCGGGCAGGGAGACCACGATGTTCCGGTTGCCCTCGGTCACCACCTCGGCCTCGGCGACACCGAACGCGTTGACCCGGTTCTCGATGATCTGACGGGCCTCTTCGAGGTTCTCCGCCGTGGGCGCCTGACCGTCGACGGTGTTCTTCGCCTCGAGTGTCAGCCGTGTGCCGCCGATCAGGTCCAGGCCGAGCCGGGGCTCCAGCCGATCCTTGAAGCCGCCGCTGGCGCCTCCCGAGAAGAACACCAAAAGATAGAGGACCACGAAGATGCCCGCCAGCACGGCCAACTGCCGGCCGGGGCGCATCTGTCCCTGAGGTGGTGCCACGGCTGTCCTGTCTCCCTGTAACGGTCGCGCCGCCGCCCCCGCGGCGACGGCGTCGGCCGGAATCACCGGCCGATCGGTCCACCCGGGCCGCCTGCAGGACGGCGGCACGGCACTCCGGCGGACGGCACGGGGCACCGCCCCGTCACGGAGGCCTGCCGACGCCCGGCGTCGACCCGACTATCCAGTTCTCACGTCGCGTCCGCTGTCCCGCCCGGGGCGGACCGGCCGCCCCGACGGGTGGCGGATCACTCCTTGACGGTGTCCGCGTCCTCGGTCACGGGCGTGGCCGGAAGTTCGGCGCGGGTGACCACCCGGGCGATGGCCGGCCGGGCGTACCGGGTCTGCACGCCGGGAGCGACCTCGATCAGGACGGTCTCGTCGTCCACTTCGGTGACCGTGCCGTAGAGCCCGCCGATGGTGACCACCTCGTCGCCCGCGGAGAGCGCGGACTGCATGGCCGCGGATTCCTTACGGCGCTTCTGCTGCGGACGGATCATCATGAAGTACATGACGCCGAAGAGCAGAACGATCATCAGGATCGGCGTTAGACTGCCCGACCCGCCTGCCGATTGTGCGTAATGCACGCTGCCGACCTTCCCATTGGCCCCCACACCGGGCACGAACGCCGGAGCGGAAGCGGATTCTCACATCCTGTACAGACCGCGGCGAGTCTAATCCCTGCACCTGGGAACGCCGAATGCGGCACAGATCACGTTCGGATCACGGCTGATCGGGCGAGGCCGAGAAAAGATCGGGCACGGGAGGGGCATCCGCGCCAAATGTACCATTCGGCGGCGTACGCCCCAGATGACGCCAGGCGGCTTCGGTGGCCACCCGGCCGCGGGGCGTACGGGCCAGCAAACCGGCCCTGACCAGGAACGGCTCGCAGACCTCCTCGACCGTGTCCGGTTGCTCCCCCACCGCCACGGCAAGCGTGGAGAGACCGACCGGACCACCCCGGAACGAATCGACCAGCGCGGCGAGCACGGCCCGGTCGAGCCGGTCCAGGCCGAGCGCGTCCACGTCGTACACCGTCAGGGCCGCCTGGGCGGTCTCCCGGTTGACCACACCTTCGGCGCGAACCTCGGCGAAGTCCCGCACCCGGCGCAGCAGCCGGTTGGCGATCCGGGGCGTGCCCCGCGACCGGCCGGCGATCTCGACGGCGCCGTCGTCGGTGATCGGTACGCCGAGGATCCGCGCCGAGCGGTGCAGCAGCGTCTCCAGATCGGCCGGGGAGTAGAAGTCGAGGTGCGCGACGAACCCGAACCGGTCCCGCATCGGGCCGGTCAGCAGGCCGGACCGGGTGGTCGCGCCGACCAGCGTGAACGGCTCGACGTCGAGCGGGATCGCGGTGGCGCCCGGCCCCTTGCCGACCACCACGTCGACCCGGAAGTCCTCCATCGCGCTGTAGAGCAGTTCCTCGGCCGGCTTCGCGATCCGGTGGATCTCGTCGATGAAGAGCACGTCGCCCTCGGCGAGGCTGGTGAGGATCGCCGCCAGGTCACCGGAGCGCTCGATCGCGGGACCGCTGGTGACCCGGATGCCCGAGCCCAGCTCGGCCGCGACGATGTTGGCCAGCGTCGTCTTGCCCAGGCCAGGCGGTCCCGACAGCAGGATGTGATCCGGTGGGCTGCCGCGCCGCATCGCGCCCTTGAGGAGCAGGTCGAGCTGGTCGCGTACCCGATGCTGGGCGATGAACTCCGCCAGCCGCTTCGGCCGGACGCTGGCCTCGGCGTCGAGCTCCGCCTCGTTGACGTACGCCGAGATCAGGCCGTCGCCCGTCATCGGGTGCGGCCCAACAGCCGGATGGCCTGCTTGAGCAGGACCGGCACCGGCGGGGTCGGACCGTCGACGGTCTCGGCCACCGCCGCCACGGCCTGGTCGGCCTGCGCGGCCGTCCAGCCGAGCCCGACGAGCGCCTGGCGCACCTGCTCGGGCCAGGCACCACCGGTGACTCCGGCCGCACCGTCCACGCCCACCGGCACCGGGCCGATCCGGTCGCGCAGCTCCAGCACGAGACGCTCGGCGCCCTTCTTGCCGATGCCGGGCACCCGGGTCAGGGCGGCGGTGTCGGCGTTGGCGATCGCCTTGCGTACCGCGTCGGGGGTGTGCACGGCGAGCACCGCCTGGGCCAGCCGGGGCCCGACCCCGCTGGCGGTCTGCAACAACTCGAAGAGTTGCTTGGCGTCGTCGTCGGCGAAGCCGTACAGGGTGAGCGAGTCCTCCCGGACGACCAGGCTGGTGGCCAGTCGGGTCGACTCACCGACCCGCAGCTCGGCCAGAGTGGCCGGCGCGCAGTACACGGCCAGCCCCACCCCGCCGACCTCGATGACGGCCTGGTCGGGGCCGGTCGCGGTCACCACACCGCGCACACTGGCGATCATCTGACTCCTCCTCGTCGGGCCCGGTCGGCCGCGGCGGCCAGCTTCGACCGCGTGCCACCGCGCCAGATGTGGCAGATGGCCAAGGCCAGCGCGTCGGCGGCGTCGGCCGGCCGGGGCGGTTCGGGCAGCCGCAGCAGCCGGGTGACCATGGCCGTCATCTGTGCCTTGTCGGCCTGGCCGGAGCCGGTCACCGCCGCCTTCACCTCGCTCGGGGTGTACGTCTGCACGGGCAGCCCGGCGCGCGCCCCGGCGAGCACGGCGATCCCGCTGGCCTGGGCGGTGCCCATCACCGTGCGGACGTTGTGCTGGCTGAACACCCGCTCCACCGCCACGCTCTCCGGACGGTGCTCGGCCACCAGATCGGTGAGCGAGCGGTCCAGGTGCAGCAGGCGGATCGGCAACTCGTCGGCCGGGTCGGTGTAGACCACGTAGTAGGCGACGAGGGTGCAGGGCCGGCCCGGCACGCCCTCGACCACGCCCACCCCGCACCGGGTCAGCCCCGGATCGACGCCGAGCACGCGCACGCCGTCACCTCCCCAAAGCCGCCAGCAGTACGTGTGTTCGACACCCTACCGATGCCCGGTAACAACGGCCCCACCGGACACGCCCGTCACCGACAGGACGCACGCGGCCCGCGCGGCAAGCGGCACCCGCGACAGCGACCCGGCGCGGCAAACGACCTGCGCGGCCGACCAGCGAGTGAGGGTTGATGCCTCAGAGGCATATTTATGCCTCTGAGGCATCAGCCTCGTGGTGGTAACCGCCCGGGAAGGGCGCGTGTCCGGGGCAGCCCGCACCCCACGGCCCGGCGGCCCACCGTCAGGGCGGCCCACCGCGGCCCGACGCCAGGCCGGCCCGACGCAAGGGCAGCTCGGCTGAGGAGATGCCGGCGTCGGCACAGCCCCGTTTCCCCCACACAGCTTGCGGGCCGAGTATGTGTCGCCACCCCATGTGCGCCCGACCACACAGCTCGTAACTTTGTGCGCCATGACGGCAGAACCCGTGGCGGTCCCCCACGTCGTGAACCTCGACCTGACCGGTCGGACCGCCCTGGTCACCGGAGGCGGCAGCGGCATCGGCCGGGCCTGCGCCCTTCGGCTGGCAGCGGCCGGAGCGGCCGTACTGGTGGTGGATCGCAATGTCGAGGCGGCGAAGACCGTGGCCGCGGAGGCCGGCGGCCGGGTCGAGGGCATCGACCTGGCCGACGCCGAGGCGGTGGACCGGCTCGACGCGGACGTGGACATCGTGCTGAACAACGCCGGGTTGCAGCACGTCGCCCCGGTGCCGGACTTCCCCGCCGAACGCTTCGCGTACCTGCACCGGGTCATGGTGGAGGCGCCGTTCCTGATCATCCGGCGGGCCCTGCCGCACATGTACGCCCGGGGCTGGGGACGGATCATCAACATCTCCTCCGTACACGGCCTGCGGGCATCTCCGTACAAGGCCGCGTACGTCTCCGCGAAGCACGCCCTGGAGGGACTGTCGAAGGTGGTCGCGCTGGAGGGCGCCGAGCACGGTGTCACGGCCAACTGCATAAACCCGGCGTACGTACGCACCGCCCTCGTGGAGAGCCAGATCGCCGACCAGGCGACGACGCACGGCATCCCCGAGTCCGAGGTGGTCGAGAAGATCATGCTGGCCCGCGCGGCGATCAAGCGGCTGATCGAGCCGGAGGAGGTCGCCGAACTGGTCGCGTACCTCTGCACCCCGCCCGCGGCCTTCATCACCGGCGCCTCGATCGCCCTCGACGGGGGCTGGACGGCGAACTAGTGGCGCTGCGCACAATGGGCGTCATGTCCTCGCCGGTGGAGTTCCTCGAACTGCTCGCCCGGGAAGCGGCCGCGGTGGAGTTCGAGGGGCCGCTGGTCGCCGCCCGCGCCGCCGGTCTCCCCGCCGACCAGCTCGCCGAGCTGGAGCAGGCGAAGACCGTGGCGCTGCGGGTTCGCGCCCTGCTGGAACGCCGACGACGCCGGGAGATCGAACTCTCCGGCCTGTACGACACGGCCAGCGACCTGGCCGGCCTGCGCGACCTGGACGACGTGCTACGGGCCATCGTGCACCGGGCGCGGAACCTGCTCGGCGCGGACGTCGCGTACATGACCCTCAACGACGAGGAACGCGGCGACACGTACATGCGGGTCACCGACGGCTCGGTCTCCGCCCGGTTCCAGCGGCTGCGGCTGCCGATGGGCGCCGGCCTCGGCGGGCTCGTGGCCCAGTCCGGCGCGCCGTACGTCACCGCGAACTACGCCGAGGACGAGCGCTTCCACCACACCGGTGAGATCGACGCCGGCGTACGCGAGGAGGGGCTGGTCGCGATCCTCGGTGTGCCGCTCCGGCTCGGCTCGACCTCGATCGGCGTGCTCTACTCGGCCAACCGCTCGGCCCGGCCGTTCGCCCGGGAGGAGGTGGCCCTGCTGGTGTCCCTCGCGGCGCACGCGGCGGTGGCGATCGACACCGCCCGGCTGCTCACCGAGACCCGTTCGGCGCTGGCCGAACTGTCTGCGGCGAACACCACCATCCGGGCGCACAGCAGCTCCGTGGAGCGGGCCGCGGCCGCGCACGACCGGATGACCGCGTTGGTGCTGCGCGGTGGCGGAGTGGAGGACGTCGCGGCGGCCGTGACGGAGGTGCTCGGCGGGGCGCTGCTGGCGCTGGACGCCGAGGGCCGGCTGCTGGCCCGGGTCGGCGAGACCGACGAGCCGGACCGGTCGGACATCGTCGAGGCGGTGGCCGCGTCCCGCACGGAGGGGCGCAGCGTCCGCCGGGGGTCACTCTGGTACGCCGCGGTGGTGGCCGGCGCGGAGAACCTGGGTGCGCTGGTGCTGCGTCCCGACGAGGAACTGGTCGACGCCGACCAGCGGATCCTGGAACGGGCCGCGCTGGTGACCGCCCTGCTGCTGTTGTTCCGGCGGACCGCCGCCGAGGCGGAGGGCCGGGTCCGCGGCGAACTGCTCGACGACCTGATCGCCCGGCCGCTGCGCGACACCGATGCGCTGCGCAGCCGCGCCCGCCGGCTCGGCGTGGACCTGGACGCGCCGCACGTACTCGTGGCCGTCGGTGAGGACGCCATCGCGGCCACCGGGTCGGCACGGCAGCGGGTGCTCTCCTGGGCCACCACGTACGCCTCGACGCGCGGCGGCCTGGCCGCGGCGCGCGACGGTCGGGTGGTGCTGCTGCTTCCCGGCCAGGACTCCGGCGGCGCGGCCCGGGCAGTGGCCCGGGACCTGTCCCGGGGGGGC
>NZ_JBEXFP010000071.1:0-26737 GCF_040606825.1 Micromonospora sp. NPDC005367
GGAACTTGCTGTCGTCGTCCAGGTCGCGATAGCGAACCGGGTAGAGGCGAATCCAACCCGTCCAGGGCGGGTGCATGCCCAGTGCCCCGACGCAGTGAGCGACCGGATCCGATCCAGCTCCCGTACCCGCTGCGCGATGAACGCCTCGTCCGCGGTCACCAGGATCTCGTTCCAGTACCCGAGGAACAGGTCCTGCCGGGGAGTGGTGGCCGTGCGGACCAGTTCCTGCGCGGCCGGTGGGAGCTGGTCGATCCCCATCCCGGCCAGCAGCGAGTTCCAGAGCTGCAGGTAGTCGGGGCTGCGCAGTACCGGCTCGTTGCGCCGCAGCAGGTCACCGAAGGGGCCCAGCAGCAGTGGCTGGTCCACGTTCACCACGCCACGTGTCGGGTGGCGAGCGGCGTAGATCGTGACCAGCGCGCCGCCGATCGAGTGGCCCACCATTACCGGTCGGTCGAGCCCGGCCTCCGTCACCGCCTCGTGGATGGCGTCCGCGACGTCGCCCACCTGGTAGGACTCACGAAGCGCGGACTCGCCGTGTCCCGGCAGATCCAGCGCCAGCACCTGCCGGCCCGGGTCGAGGGCGGCCAGCTCGCGCACGATCGGCCCCCACTGGCTCCGGTCGTACGTCAGGCCGTGCACCAGGACCAGCGGAGGGTGGCCGCCGTCGGCCCCGAAACTGTCTACGGCGAGGCCACCGAAGCGCCGCTGTGCGTCGCCCATCTCATCTCCCATCACGCCGCTGGGACGTTGAGCCCCACCGAGCTGCAGTGACAAATCGTCCGATCCTAGCCGGATCCAGGCCGATCGACGACCGGGCGTGTCCCGCTCTGACGATGAACGTCGAAGCGGGTGCGCAGGTGGGTCAGACCTCGTGGACGGCCGCGTTCAGGCGGGCGTCGGCCGCCGACTGGCCGGCGCCGTCGCCGACCGCCTCGCAGATCGCCGCCGCATCGACCCAGTGCCGGCGGGCCTCGTCGGGGTCGTCCAGGGCCGCCGCCGCGTCACCCAGGTAGAGCAGGGTACGGCCCAGCCCGGCGGTCGGCCGGCCGCCCTCACGCAGCCGGCGGCTCTCGGCCAGCCAGTCGTACGCCTGACGGGCCTGCCCCGGACCGGCCGCGAGCAGGGCGGCGCCGGCGTTGAGCAGCACGGCCGCCCGTCCCGTCGCGTCGTTGACCGAGTCGTACTCGCGCAGCGCCGCCCGCCACGCCTGCGCCGCGTCCAGGTGCTCGCCGAGGCCGGTGTGCACCAGCACCAGATTGGTCAGCGCCGCCGCGTAGCCGCGCGCGTCGCCGAGCGCGCTGAACGTGTTCGCCGCCCGGACCAGGTGGCGGTGGGCGCTGTCCAGTTCGCCCCTGGCCAACCGGGCCGCACCCAGCGCCAGGTCGGTCAGCGCGAGCCCGGCGCGATCCGCGCCGGAGCGGTGCCGCCGGGACCAGGCCAGGTGGTCCACCGCGTCGTCGAGCTGTCCGAGGTCGAGCAGGGCGAGGCCGAGGTTCATCCGGGCCTGTGCGGTGGCCCGCCGGCCGCGTTCGATGACCGCCAGGTTCAGTACGGTGGCCGCCCTGTGCGGCTCGTGCCGGCGCCGGTAGAGCGCACCCAGTTCGTTGTGCGCCCAACCGGCGACCTCGGGCCGGTCCTCGGCGGTGGGGGTGGCGAGCACGGTGCGGCACACCTGCTCCCACTCGTCCAGCCGTTCGGCGTGTGCCAGCCAGCCGCAGAGCGCCACGGCCAGCCGGAACCACCAGCGACGTACCCGGCGCGGTAGCGTCTCGGCCGCGCCCGCCGGCACCCGCACCACCGCCAGCAGCAACTCCTGGTGCAGGTCGAACCAGCCGTACGGGTCGTCGTCCAGCGGCAGCGTCCACTCCTGGTCCGGCGGTGACCCGAGCGCGGCGAGGGCGGCGACGTGCCGCTCGGCGTGCTTCGCCAGGTGCCGGGTGAGCCGGGCCTGCGCGGCGACGCGCCGGCGGACCGGGTCGACGGCACGCAGGTGCAGCCGGGCGTACCCGGCCAGTGGCGGGCGGATTTCGTAGCGGTCGCCGTCCCGGCCCCGCACGAACGCCGTGGCGGTCAGTTCGTCGAGGAGCGCGGACACCTGGTCGGGACGCCGGGCGGCCAGTGCCGCGATGGTCGCCCGATCCACCGGGGCGGGACTGAGTGACATCAGCCGGTACAGCCGGCGCGCCTCGGCGGACAACGCCCGGTACGCGGTGTCGGCCTCGGTGAGCAGCCGGGCCGCCGGGGCGAGACCGGTCCGCTGGTGCGGCGGCGTCCGCACCGCCCGTTGCAGCGAGTCCAGCACGTCCGCGTGCCGCCAGCTGTGCTGCGCCGTGCGGTAGCCCAGGGCGCGTACCGCCCGCGGCTGCCGCCCGCAGATCCCCACGATGTCCCGCACGAGCGGATCGGTGCGCGGGTCGGTCCGGCGGGTGCGGGCGGCGGGCGCGGCCTTCCCCGCCGCCGCGAAGATCTCGACCGCGTCGTCGGTGTCGGGCTCGTTGATCCAGCGCTCCGCGACGCCCCGCAGCCCGACCAGCGCCGGGCCGCCGGCGAGCAACAGCCGGCAGGTGCGAGTGGTCGGCGGCAGCAGGGGACGCACCTGCTCGGGGCGGTCCACATTGTCGAGCACCACCAGGATCCGCCGGCCGTCGAGGTGCCCTCGCAGCGCGTCGGCCGCTACGGTGAGCGCTTGCGGGCGGGCGGAGGTGGGCGGAGGCGTGCCCAGGATGCGGGCCAGTGCGGTCAGCACCTGCCGAGCCGACCGGGGCCGACCACCCGGGCGCAGGTCGAGGTAGTACTGCCCGTCCGGGAAGTCGTCGCGGCACCGGTTGGCGGCCTGGATCGCGCACGCCGACGTGCCGACCGCCCGCCGCCCCCGTACGGCGACCGCCTGCTCGCGCCCGAGCAGGTCCGCGACGTCGTTCACGGCCGCGTCCCAGCCCGGCATACGTCCCGGCGACGGCCAGCCGCTCATCCGGTCCGGCGGGAGGGTCGGCGCGCCGCTCGGCGTGGCCACGCCGTCCGCGAACCCGGGTCCGTTCGGCCGCCCGGCCCGGCGGCGGCGTACGTCGAACACCACCCAGCCGAGCGCGCCGCTGATCACCAGCGCGAGGCTCGCCGGCCCGAGGATGCCGGCGGCCAGCTCGGAGAGCAGGTTGCTGGCCAGGTTGACGAGCACGCCGCCGATCACCGTGGTGACCGCGACGAGGAACGGCCAGCGGGGTGGCCGTCCGCCGCCCTCGCGGCCGTTCGGGGCGGTCACCGGACACCGCCGGAGACGAGACCCGCGACGAGATGCCGCCGGGCCAGCACGACCAGCAGCGCCGGCAACATCGAAGCGATCACCGAGCCGGCCGCCAGCGCCCCGCTGTTGGCCACGAAGCCGCGGGTCTGCCCGGCCAGGAACAGCCCGAGCGGCGCCGAGTCCGGCCCGCTGAACAACAACCCGACCACCAGGTCGTTCCACACCTGCACGAACTCCAGCACCGACACCGCGACGATCGCCGGACGGCAGTGCCGGGCCAGCCGGCGCAGCATGCCCCACCGGTGCCGACCACCCAGCCGGGCGGCGCGCAGCCGATCGTTCGGCAGGTCCGCGAACGCGTTGCGCAGCACCAGCACCGCGAACGGCACACCCAGCGCCACGTGCACCAGGACCAGACCACGAGCGGTGCCGGAGGAGAGCGCCACCCCGAGCACCTCGTTGACCGGCCCGGCGATCACCTGCACCGGCACGACGACAGCGATCATCAGCAGCAGCCCGGTCGCCTGCGCGGCCGGTCCGGTCAGTCCGGCCAGCGGGTACGCGGCGAGCAGCGCGACGACCAGCACCGTGGCGGTGACACCGGCGGCCAGCAGCAGGGTGAACCCCAGCGATCGCCACAGCTCGGAACTGGTGAGCACTTCGTGGTAGGAGGCGAGGCTGGGCCGCGCCGACCACCACCCCCGCGCCGCGGCGTCCACCGGCCCGTGCAGCGAGGTCGCCACCAGAACCGCCAGCGGAACCAGCCAGGCCATGGCGGCGCCGGCGGCGAGCAGCCGGAACGGTCGCGGTGGCGGGGCCGCCACCGGGTCCGGCTCGGCGTCGCGCGGCGGTGGCCACGCCTGCCGGACGAACAGCGCCGCCACCAGCATGCCGGCGGCGACCGCCACCAGCCAGATCACGCCGAGCGCCGCGCCCTCGCCGGTGGTGGTGCCGCCGGAGGTCTGCCAGACCCGCAGGGCCAGCACCGCCGCCTCGTCGCGCACCGACCCGGGCGCCATCACCAGGATCAGGTCGAAGGTACGGCTGGTGCCGAGCGCCACCAGGGCGAACACCACCGCCACCGTACGCAGCAGCAGCGGACGCCACTGCGCGTCCCAGAGCACGTGCCGGCGGGTGCCGCCGTACGCGCGTACCGCGTCGGCGAGGCTCGACGGCAGCCGGTCCAGGGCGGCTCGGAACACCAGCACCGCCAACCCCACCCACGCCCAGACGAACGCCGACATCAACGCGACGGTGACCAGGCCCGGACCGAGCATCTGCGGCACGTCCTCGCCGGTGCGCCCGGTCAACCGGGCGGCGACGAGGGTGGCCAGCCCCCGGGACGGGTCCGGGTCGTACATCAGGCGGAACGTCACGCCGGTGACGACCAGCGGCAGCGCGGTCGGCACCACGAGGATCAACCGGACGAGCTTGCCCTCCTGCGAACGGCGGGAGGCGACGGCGAGCAGGTAGCCGAGTCCGGTCACCACGGCGGGCACGAGCAGCGCCCACAGCACCGTGCGGCCGACCACCGCGCCGGTGCCGGGGGCGGCCAGCGCGGCCCGGAAGTGCGCGGCGCCGACCCAGTGGCCGCCGCTGGTCACGCTGGCGTGCACGGTCCGCAGCACCGGCCAGAGCACCAGGGCGCCGAGGAGCAGCGCGGCAGGCAGCAGCAGGGCGGTGGACGCGCCGACCGCCGGGTACGCCCGACCTCGCCGGGGCGGCCCCACGTCGTCGAGCACGACGGGTTCGCCGAGCACGGGCAGTCTGCTCATCGGCCACCACCGGCGTCGCGGGCCGCCGCGGCGAGCTGCTTCGTGGTGCGGCGGATCGCCTCGGCGGCCGGTATGCCGTCGGTCACGTCGGCGAAGAAGTCCTGCATGATCGGCCAGATGCCGACCCCGTCGGAGCCGGTGAACGGGCCGGGCAGGCGGTCGGAGAGGTCGAAGCGCACGGTGCCGGCGGTACGCATCTCCCTGGCCAGACGCTGGCGGAGCGGGTCGGCGTAACCGTCGGGCTCGACTGTGACGTCCGGCGACAGGTAGCCGCCCGCGCTCAGCCAGGGCCGGAACACGGTGGCGTCGGTGAGCCAGCGGACCAGGCCGACACCGGCGCGGGACCCGGCGAAGGCGACGGCCGCGTCGCCGCCGACGATGAGCGGGCCGTCGCCGGGACGGACGCCGGGGAACCGGAACGTCTCCGGCTCCTCCAGGCCCTGCCGGAAACGACGGGCCACACCGTCGGCGAAGTCGCCCTCGAAGACGGTCACCGCCCGGCGGGTGTGCACCACCTGGATGACCGACTCCTCGTACTGCGTGAGCAGGGCCCGGCGACCGCCGCCGGGGAAGGCGCCGTCGATGCTCCAGATCTCGGCGAGCCGGTCGAGGGCCTCGCGCACCGGCCGGCCCTGCCAGTCGGCGGTCGGCTCCGCGAGGGCGTCGTACCCGTCCGGTGCCACGTCGGCCAGCACGTTCTCGAACCAGTCGGTGAGCACCCAGCCGTCGGCGGCGCCGATCGCCAGTGGGGCCGGGCCGCCGTCGCGGCGGGCCCGCGCGGCGAGGCGGCGGGTGAGCCGCACCAGTTCGTCCCAGGTGGCCGGCGGCTGCGGGAGCATCGACGGCAGGTGCCAGAACAGCGACTTGTGCGCCGCTTTCACCCAGACGCCGTAACGCTGCCCGTCGTCGCCGCGGAGCAGACCGGCGAGGCTGCCGGGAACACCGTGGCCGGGGGAGGGGTTCAGCGGGCTGAGCCAACCCCGCCGGGCGTACTCGATGACCAGGCCCGGGCGGGGCAGGATCGCCACGTCGGGGCTGGTCCCGGCGAGCTGCCGCGCCCGCAGGAACGCGTCGATGTCGTTGCCGGCGCTGACCACGTGCACCGGCGCGCCGTAGCCGGCCACCACGGCGCGGAACGGCACGAGCTCCCCACCGCTCCAGACCACCGCCACCTGCACGGCCCGCCCGCCGTCGGAGCAACCGGTCGCGATCGTCGCGGTGCCGGCCGCGGCGGCCGCCAGCAGCGTACGACGGCTCACCCGCCCCGGCGCCGTCACCGTCGTACCGCCTCGGCGGCGAGCTCCACCCGGGCCGGGATCTGCGCCAACGTGGCCGGGTCGGCGGTGCAGACGAGCACGGCCACCCCCGGTGCGTCCGCCGGGGAGAGCCGGGGCATCAGGTCGTCGAGCCGACCGCCGTCGGCCATCCCGCCCGGCAGGTCGACTACCAGCACCTCGGGCAGGCAGGCGGCGGCGCGGGCCAGCGCCACGCGGAACCGCTGGGCGTCGGTGAGCACGTGCGGCAGCAGGGCGAGCGTGGGCGCCAACTCCAGTCGCTCGACGACGGTGGCCGTCCAGTCGTCGGCCATCTCCCGCACCCGCTCCCGCTTGCGTTGGCCGTACTCGATGTTCCGGCGGACGGTCAGCTGCGGCAGCAGTGCCCCGCCGGCCGGCACGTAGCCGATCTGCCGGCGCGGCGGCGGCAGATCCGTGACGTCCCGCTCGCCGACCAGGATCCGCCCGTCCAGCGGTGGAACCAGCCCGACGAGAACCCGGGCGACCGCGGTGCCGACCCGCGGCGGCGCGACCAGCGCGGCCGTGTGGCCCGCCGGTATGTCGAGGGAGACCGGCCCGGTGCCGGGCACAGGGGTCAGCGCGCGCAGCCGTAGCGTGACTCTCACCTCCGGTGACGTCCTCGTCCCCGTACCAGGGTGGCACATCGCGCCGACTATCGATGCCCTGCGCCACGCTCCACCGTGGATCCGTGGTCAGCGCCCGTGGTACAGCCGGGCCAGCTCCGCGGCCGTCGCGGCCAACCGGTCGCGTAGCTGCGGCGGCGCGAGCACCTCCACCTCGGCGCCGAGGCGCAGCAGCTCACCGTGCGCGTGGGTGAGTGACTCGATCGGCAGTACGGCGGTTGTCCAGCCGTTCGCGTCCGGTGGCCCCGCGCTGGCGTCCACCGCCGCGACCACCACGTCGTTGGCGATCTCGCGCAGCCGGTCCCGGCCGCCGGGGGAGAGCCGCACAGTCGCCTCGTCCTGGTGCAGGCGTGCCCGGAACTGCCGTACGTGCGCGTGCCACCAGGTTGGCAGGTCGAAGTCGGCCGGCCGGTCGAAGCCCTCGTCGAGCGGGGTGAGCGCGAGGATCTGGTTGACCCGGTAGGGGGCCGGCTCGGCCCGTCCGGCCCGGGCCGCCACGACGTACCAGCGGCCCCCCTTGAGCACCAACCCGTACGGCTCCAGCACCCGGGCCACCTCGCCGCTCCAGCTGCGGTAGCTCACCGCCACGCGCCGCTGCCGCCACACCGCGTCGGCGGTGAGCGCCAGGTGCGGGGACGCGTCCCCGTCGGCGTACCAGTTGGAGGTGTCGAGGTGGAAGCGCTGCTGGAACTGGGCGGCGCGCTCGCGCTGCGGCGGCGGGAGCGCGGCGTGCAGCTTGCGCTGGAGCGCGGCGACCACCGGACCGTCGCCGAGCTCGCCGGCCGGTCCGGGCAGGCCGGCCAGGAAGAGGCGGTCCGCCTCCTCGGCGGTCAGCCCGGTCAGCCGAGTCCGCCACCCGTCGACGAGTTCGTAGCCGCCGGCATGCCCGGCCGCCCCGTAGAGCGGGATGCCGGCCGCGTGCAGCGACTCCACGTCCCGGTAGATGGTCCGGACGGAAACCTCCAACCGCTCGGCGATCTCGGCGGCGGTCATCCGGCCGTGCGTCTGGAGAAGCAGCAGGACGGAGAGAAGTCGACTGGCCCGCATTCCACTGACAGTACGTGTCAGTGAAGCCTCCGTACCGTCCCGGCATGGCATTTCGCGACAAGGACCTGCGGGTGCCGGGACCGATCACGGTCGCCGGCCGGCAGCTCAAGCGCTACCACATCGACCAGCCCGAGCGGCCGATCGAACCGGAGGTGGAGAAGGCCGCGTACGAGGTGCTGCCGAGCCTCGTCCCGGACCCGGACGGCACCCCACCCGCCGGCTGGGTCGTGCTACACCGGGGCGCGGACACCGGCGCCTACCTGCTGGCGTACTGCTGGACGTGGGACAACGTGCTCGAGGTACGCGTCGCCGTGGCCGGGCAGCCGGTGCTGGGCTGCCCGGACGAGGACCCGAGCCACTTCGTCGCGCTGAACCGGCCCGGGGTGGGCTGCGTCTGGGAGCTGGGCGTGCTGGAACACGAGCGGGCCGCGTGGATCCGGCACATGCTGGCGCCGGAGCTGCCGGACGTCGAGCAGTACCTGGCGGACACGCGCGCCGAGGGACCGGTGGGCGTCTGATGGGCGACTTCGACTTCCTCGTCGGCACCTGGGACATCGCCAACCGGCGGCTGACCAAGCGGCACGTCGGCTCCGACGACTGGGACGAGTTCCCCGGCCGTAAGGTGGCCCGCACCTTCTTCGGCGGCGCCGGCAGCTTCGACGAGATCACCTTCCCGACGAAGGGCTTCTCCGGGGCCACCGTGCGGATCTTCGACCCGGCTGCCGGCACCTGGGCGATCTACTGGATGAACAGCCAGCGCGGGGTGCTGGAGGTGCCGCCGGTGGTCGGCCGCTTCGTAGCCGGGGTGGGCACCTTCTACGCCGACGACCTCGACGAGGGCCGCCCGATCCGTTGCCGGTTCATCTGGTCCGGGATCACCGCCACCTCGTGCCGCTGGGAGCAGGCGTTCTCCACCGACGGCGAGCGCACCTGGGAGACCAACTGGATCATGGATTTCACCCGAGCGTCCGCCGACCCGAGGTAGCTCAGGCCGACGGGGGAGTCGTGCTGCGGTAGATCGCGGACAGCCACACGTCGAGCAGTACGTCCACCACGCCGGACTCGGCCACGGCGGGCCCGTCGCCGGCGAGGGTGGCGCACATGACCCGCTCGTTCATCGAGTTCAACGCGATCGCCAGGTCCCGGGCGGGCAACCCGTCCGGGGCTGCGCCGCGCCGCCGCTCGGCCTCGATTGCCGTCTGCGTGCACCGCACCCAGTGTTCCAGCACCGCCGACCAGAGTTCGCGTACCTCGGCGTTGGCGCCGCGTGCCTGGCCGCACGCCAGCACCACGGCCTTGTGCGCGCGGAACGTGTCGTGGAACCGGCCGATCAGGTCGCGCCAGCGCGACCGCGGGTCCTCGGCCATCCGGTCGAGCGTGTCGCCGGCCGCCGCGTCCGCCTCGGCGGTGACCCGGTCCAGCAGGGTCAGCAGCACCGCGTCCTTGGACGGGAAGTAGAAGTAGAAGGCGGGGCGGGAGATGCCGGCTCCGCGGGCCAGGTCGTCGATGGAGATCTCGGCGAACGGCCGCTCGGTCATCAGCCGCTCCGCCGTGGACAGTATCGCCAGCTCACGCTGGTCGCCGGAGCGGCGGCCGGCGCGCCGACCGCGCGTGGTGGCGTTCCCGGCGGGGGCACGGGCGATTGTCATGGTCGTCGATGCTAGCGCGTTTCGACAGGGTGTCGAGATTGTTGACAGAGTGTTGACCGGCGTCGACGATGGTGGATAGGGTCCGGTCCACCGCCACCCGGGGAGCTGCCTTGGCCCGCGATCACGTCGACGTGCTCATCGTCGGCGCCGGGCTGTCCGGCGTCGGCGCCGCCTGCCACCTGCGACGCAACTGCCCGGACAAGACGTACGCGTTGCTGGAGTCCCGCGCCGCCATCGGCGGCACCTGGGACCTGTTCCGGTACCCGGGCGTCCGGTCCGACTCGGACATGTTCACCCTCGGCTACTCCTTCAAACCGTGGACGAACCCGAAGTCGATCGCCGACGGCGACGCCATCCGTGAGTACGTCCGCGACACCGCCCGCGAGTACGACGTCGAGCGTCACATCCGTTTCCGGCACCGGGTGCTCAGCGCCGAATGGGACAGCGCCACGGCGCGCTGGACGGTACGGGCGCACCGCGACGACACCGCCGAGATCGTCGAGTTAACCTGCGGATTCCTGCACGTCTGCGCCGGCTACTACCGCTACGACGCCGGCTACACCCCGCAGCTGCCGGGTGTCGAGCGGTACACCGGGCGGCTCGTCCATCCGCAACAGTGGCCGGCAGACCTCGACCACACCGGCCGGCGGGTCGTCGTGATCGGCAGCGGCGCCACCGCGGTCACCCTCGTACCGGCGATGGCCGACCGGGCCGAGCACGTGACCATGCTCCAGCGCTCACCGACGTACATCCTCGCGCTGCCCTCACGGGACGCGCTCGCCGGCACGCTGCGACGGTGGTTGCCGGCGAAGGCCGTGCACCCGATGGTCCGCTGGAAGAACGTCCTGCTCGCCACCGCCAACTTCCAGCTCAGCCGACGGGCCCCCGGCCTGATGAAGCGGGTGTTGCGGCGATCCGCGCGGAGTCACCTGCCGGCCGGCTACGACGTCGAGCGGCACTTCTCGCCCCGCTACGACCCGTGGGACCAGCGGCTGTGCATCGTGCCCGACGGCGACTTCTTCGCCGCCGTCCGAGAAGGCCGGACCTCGGTGGTCACCGGCACCATCGACACGTTCACCGAGCACGGGATCCGGCTGGCCTCCGGCGAGGAGCTCCCCGCCGACATCGTGGTCACGGCCACCGGGCTCAACCTGCTCGCCCTCGGCGGCATGACGGTGCGGGTCGACGGCGTGGACGTCGACCTCGCGCGCACCGTCGCCTACAAGGGCATGATGCTCTCCGGGGTGCCGAACCTCGCCATGACGATCGGCTACACCAACGCCTCCTGGACGCTGAAGGCCGACCTGGTGGCCACCTACGTCTGCCGGCTGCTGAGGCACCTGGACCGCACCGGCCAGCAGATTGTCACTCCGCAACCACCGCCGGACGACGACCGGGTGCCGCTGATCGACCTGCGCTCCGGGTACGTGCTGCGTAGCCTGGACGCGTTGCCCAAGCAGGGCCGATCCGCGCCCTGGCGGCTGCACCAGAACTATCCCCGCGACGTGCTGCTGCTGCGGCACGGCCGGCTCGCCGACGAGGGCGTGCGGTTCTCCCGCGCGGGCAGTCCGGAGAGGAGCGCGACGCGTGCGTAGCTTCGACTTCGCCGCGGGCACGGCTGTACTCACCGGCGCGGCGAGCGGTATCGGTGCGGCGCTGGCCCACGGGCTGGCTCGACGCGGCAGTCACCTCGTCCTGCTGGACCGGGACGCCGAACGCCTCGACGGCGTGGTCGCCGCCCTCCGCACCGCCCACCCCGACCTGCCGATCGACGTCCACGTGGTCGACCTGGCCGACGCCGCGGCCACCGCCCGGACCGCCGCCGAGATCCGGCAACGGCATCCCCGGATCCGGCTGCTGATCAACAACGCCGGGGTCGCCCTCGGCGGCCGGTTCGACCAGGTGGCACTCGAGGAGTTCAGCTGGGTCGTCGACATCAACTTCCGGGCCGTGGTGCAGCTGACTCACCAGCTGCTGCCCGCGCTCAAGGCCGAACCCGGCGCGCACCTGGTGAACGTCTCCAGCCTCTTCGGCCTGATCGCCCCCGCCGGGCAGGCCGCGTACTCGGCGAGCAAGTTCGCCGTCCGCGGGTTCACCGAGGCGTTGCGCCACGAGCTCGCCGACGACGGCATCGGCGTCACCTGCGTACACCCCGGCGGGATCAACACCCGCATCGCCGCCGACGCCCGCGTCGGCAGCGGCGTCGCCATTCAGGAGTACGAACAGGGCCGGCGCCGGTTCGAGAAGCTGCTCACCATCCCGCCGGCCACCGCCGCCGAGGCGATCCTGCGCGCCGTGGCCCGCCGACGCGGCCGGGTCCTGATCGGCTGGTCCGCGAGGCTGCCCGACCTGCTGGCCCGGGTCGCGCCCGCCTCGTACGGCCGGATCCTCGCCCTCGGCGTCGACCGCGGTGGCGCGTCGGCTCGGCCGGGCGCGTCACCGTCCCCCACGTCACCGGCGTCTGGTGTGCCCGCCCAGCGCCGTGCTGAGCAGTCCGCGGGCGAGAACGTGAGGGGGGCGACATGACCTCGGCAGAGCGGCCGCGGCACGTCACCGTCGCCGGCCGGCGGGTACGGCACCGCGTCGACGGTGCCGGCGAGCCGGTGGTGCTGCTGCACGGCATCGGCCGCAGCATGCGCGACTTCGCCGAGCAGCACGAGCTGCTCGCCCAGCGGTTCCGGGTGCACAGCGTGGACCTTCCCGGCCACGGCGGATCACTACCGATGGTCGACCCGTGCAACCTGCCGTCGCTGGCCCGGTTCGTCGGCCGGTACCTCGACGCGGTGGGCGTGGACCGGCCGGCGCACGTCGTCGGCAACTCCCTCGGCGGCGCGATCGCCATGCAGCTCGCCGTCAGCGAACGGCACCGGGTCGCGAGCCTCGCGCTGGCCGGCAGCGCCGGCTTCGGCCGGGAGGTGACCCTCGCACTACGGTTGCTCACGGTGCGTCCGCTCGGCCGGCTGTTGCTGATCCCGAGCCGGGCGGCCGCCCGGCGGGCGGAGCTGGCGCTCTTCCACGAGCCGGCCTTCGCCACCGAGGACCGGATCGCACACGCCCTGGAGATCGCCCGCCTGCCGTACACCGGACGGGTGATGATCGAGATCGCCCGCAACCTCGGCCGGTTCCAGGGCGTCCGGGCCCAGTGGCGGGAGCAACTGCTCGCCAGGATGGCCGAGGTGGACGTGCCGACGCTGGTGATCTGGGGTGAGCGTGACCTCATCCTGCCGGCGACCCACCTCGAGGCCGCCCGCGCGGCCCTGCCGAAGGCCCGAACCCACCTCTTCCGTGACTGCGGGCACCTGCCGCAGGTCGAGCGGGCCGACGAGTTCCACCGGCTCCTGCTCAGCTTCTGGGGAGTGCCCGTGCCCGCCGGCGGCGGGCGCTGACCGCCACCGGGTCCGGCGCCGCGCCCACCCGAGGCGGCTGAACGGTCAGAGGGTGTTTGAGGAGGCTCGCCCGGAGCGAGCCGAGTGCCGGGCGTCGCCTGGGGCCGGCGCAGTAGGGCACGGCCGCCTCAAACCACCCTCTCAGGGCGCGTTGCTGCCCCGCTTCTCCTCCTGGGCCAGCACCGCGTCACGGTGCTCCGGCTCGTCGCGGCGGATCAACTCCGCGGCGAGCCGCGGGTCGTCGACCAGCCGGCCCCGGTCGCGGTGCAGGAACATCTCGAACCCGCCGGTGTACGGGCAGGCCAGGTCCCCGAGCGCCCGCTCCGGCACGTACCGGCAGCCGGCACAGTAGTCACTGATCTCGTCGATGTACGTGCCGTCCACCGCGTACGGACGGGTCTCCACCGGGGACGGCTCCGCGTAGTGGCTCATGCCGAGCACCGTCGCGTTCATCACCCAGTCCGCGCCGTCGACGAACGAACGCTGGAACCAGTCGACCAGTTCGGTCGGCCGCCACCCGCGTTGCAGCGCGTAGTTGCCGAGCACCAGCAGCCGGGGACCATGATGGGTGAACCCGGTGTCCCGGACCGTGGCCAGCACGTCGGCCAGGCAGCGCGCCTCGATCGCGTCCGCGTCCAGCTCGGCGAACCACTGCGGCAGCGGCTCGGCGGCGGAGAGCGCGCCGGCGCCGCGGAACCGGGGCTCGGCGTACCAGTAGAGCTGCCAGAGGAACTCGCGCCAGCCGAGCAGCCCGCGGATGAAGAGTTCCGCGGCGGCCCGTGGCGCAGACCCGTCGCGCCAGGCCCGTTCCGCCGCCGCCACGGCCGGCCCCGGGTCCAGCAGGCCGAGGTTGAACGACGAGGAGAGCCCGCTGTGCGTCAGCAGCGGGTCGTGCACGCTCATCACCTCGGCGTACCGGTCGTACTCCGGCAGCCGGTGGCGGAGGAAGTGCGCGAGCCTGGTCCGCGCCTCGGTGTGCGTGGCGGGGAACCGGCGGGGGCCGTCGCCGCCCACGAACCGCACCCCGTCGGCCGCCCACCGGTCCAGGTCGTGGCGCACCTGCGCGTCGATGTCATCCTCGACCACCGGCGGTGGTGGTGGTACGGGCTGGGTGGCGTCGACCGAGCGGGGCGGACGGCGGGCCGGCGCGCTGCCGGCGGGGGCGCGGAGCACCCCGTGGCGGTCCAGGGCGTGCCGGAAGAAGGCGTCCATCCGCAGCGGGCCGTGCTGCTGCTCGGCCCAGGCCGCGAAGTCCGCCGGGCTGGTGATGAACCCACGGGCCGGCAGCACGGCCAGGCCGGGCACCGAACGTGCGAAGCGCATCGCCGCCCGCGAGTGCGGATGACAGACCTCGACCGGCTCGGCGAGCCGGTCGAACGCCTCCCGGAACGTGCCGGCCCGTAGCAGCAGCGCGCGGTCGCCGAGTTCAGCGGCGCGGTGCCGCAGGGTGGAGAGGATCAGGTGGGCCTTCTGCCGGTGCATCGGTCGCCGCCGGAACAGCTCCCGCGCCTCGATGAGCAGCACCGGTTGGTCGGAGTCGTCGAGGAAGTGGGGCCCGAGCTGGTCGGCGAGCAGCCATCGACGGCAAGACATGACCCAATTCTGCCCACTTGAGCGCGGCGTGTCCCATACCGGATGTGTACGGGTCGTCGCGTTCAGTGGATCGGCCCGCTCACTGCGCCTCGACGGGACCGCCGCCGTCACTCCCGGCGGGGTCCGGGGCTGTGACATCCGGTGACGTGCTCAGCCTCCTCCCCAGCACGGTGACCGTCACCAGGCAGAACAGCAGGACCGCCACGAGGTGTACCGGCGCCGGACCGAGCGGGACGAGCAGCACCAGCGCCGCTGTGCAGAGGCAGGCGGCGGCCAGCCACCGGTGCTGTCGGCGACGCAGGTGCAGCGCCCAGAGGGTGACCACGTACACCGCCACCGGCACCGCCACCGCGTACCCGGCGGCCAGACCGGAGACATGGCTGTCGTCGCGCTCGTGCTCCACCTCCACCCCCAGGCCGGCGCCGACCGCGGCGATCGAGGCGAAGATCAGGTAGTGGCCGTATCCCCAGAACAGCGCCCGCCGCAGCCGGTTCGCGACCGCCACCGGCCGGTCGAAGTAGAGCCACCAGAGCGCGAAGACGATCACCGTGCCGGCGGCGGCGAGCGACCAGAGTTGACGGTCGCCCGCGTCCAACCCGGTCTGGATCGCCACGGACGTCACCAGCACCACTTCACCGAGCACGATCAGCGTGAACAGGCCGTACCGTTCGACGATGTGCCGCGGATGCCACGGGGTCATGCCCGGCCGCTCGGCCAACGCCGGCACCAACAGCTCGGCGAGCGCCAGCACCAGGAAGGAGCCCGCCAGCCAGCTGTCCGGCAGGGTGAGCCGCAGCAGCCAGCCGACCTGCACCACGAACACCCCGCCGGCGTACCTGAGCGCGGCGCGCCGGTGCGACCGGTCACCGGCCGCGGCTCGTATCCATTGCACGATCGTGGCCAGCCGCATCACCACGTACCCGAAGGTGATCGTGGCGAAGTCGCCCTCGGTGAACGCGCGCGGTACCCCTGAGGCCAGGATCAGCGCCCCGGCGATCTCCACCAATGTCGTGATCCGGTAGACGTCGTCGTCGGTGTCGTACGCGGAGGCGAACCAGGTGAAGTTCATCCACGCCCACCAGATGGCGAAGAAGACCATGAGGTAGCGCCCGACCGCGAGGCCGATGTGCCCCGCCGACAACGCGTGGTGCAGGTTGTCGGCGGCCTGCGCCACGGCCACCACGAAGCAGAGGTCGAAAAAGAGCTCCAGCGGGGTCGCGGCGCGGTGCGGTTCGTCGCGTCGCCGTCCGGTCATCGGCCGGTACCACGGGCGTGCCGAGCGGGTCTGGCTCACACGCGCTCCTCCGGCCGGCCGTCGCCCAAACGATAGCGAGCAGGCCCGCCCGGGCGGGCCGAGTTCGCGTCCGACCCGTGCCGGCTGCCGGGTGTGATGGTGCGCGAATGGCTGCCGACACGATCCGCCGCTTTCTCGGCGGGGACGTGATGACCGGTCGGGGCGTGGGCGCGATGCTTCCTGCCCCGGGCCCGGCCGCCGACCTGCGCGATCACCTGGTCCGCGACGCGCGCGGATGCGTGCGGCTGGCCGAGCGGACGAACGGGGCGCTGCCGTGTGCCGTACCGGTGAGCCGGCCGTGGGCGCGTGGCGCTGGAACTGCTCGACGAGCTGCGCCCGGACGCGGGGATCGTGCACCTGGAGACGGCGGTGACCGGGCGGTGCGCCCACGAGCCGGGCACGTCACGACCTGACTGGACTCCCTCGTCTCAGGCGTGCAGCCAACCCTTGTGCCCAGTGGGACCGCCACCGTTCGGTACGGGACCGTTCGCGATTCGAGCGGCCGGTTCGTGCGCGGTGGCGTGTCGTCACGCCTAATCCTCCGGTTCCCACGCGCGGAGCAGGTCGAGCAGCCCCGGGTCCCCGTCGAGTCGCAGGGAGCTCGCCGCAATGCGGTCGTACAGGTAGAGGACCAGATCACTGGCCGTGCCGCCAACGGAGACACCCGCCGCGTCCGGGTCCTCGCCGGCAGCGGGCAGCCGGGTGGTCCGTGCACCGTCGCCGTCGACCGTGAGGCGCCAGGAGCGGCCCTCGGTGGCGTGGAAGTCGAAAGCGGTGGGCTTGTGCGGCCAGGCGCTCGTCGTGAAGCAGGTGATGAACAGGGTCTCCTCGACACCGTCGAGCGCCACCTCGACCGGCAGTGCGGCCGGCTCGCCCACGGTGAGCTGGGCGTCGTAGGTGTGCACCGCGATCTCCTGGACCTGGTGCCGGGCGACGCCACCGGCGGTGTGCGGCGTCTGCGTGTTACCCCAGCCGGTGAAGCAGCCCTGGTCCGGACCGGCCTCCCGCAGGGCCGCCAGCAACAGCTCGGTTGAGGCGGCCAGCCAGGCCGGCACCGCCTCGCGCTCCTGCGGCGCGACCGCGTCACCCTGGGCCGGGGTCCTGGACGTGGCACCCGGCCCAGCGGCGACGGTGGCGGCCCAGCGGCGGCGGCCCTCGCCGATGTGCTGCACCAGGTCGGACAGCGTCCACCCGGGGCAGGTCGGTACGGGCAGGTCGAGGCTGGGCGCGTCGGCGATCGCGGCGCGGAAGGCGGTTGCGCGTTCGTCGATCAGCCGCAGCAGATCGGGAAACTCCAGAGTCTTGTGCACAGTGCTGGATCTAACACCTCGATCGATTCACCCCGACAGCGGTTTTCCCAGCCGGTACGGCGGCGAACCCCGCTCAGGCGAGCCCACGCTCGGGCTTCCGCCACGCCACAGCCCCTCCCAGGTCCGGTCCAACTCCCAGGTCCGGAAGCGGCTGTACACCGTCTGCCGATGATGCTCATCCCTGCTGCTGCGCGCGCCGAACGGTCCGGGTGGGACCGATTTCGTGTGATTGATGGTCATCGACGGGAGCGCCGACCATCCCTAGCATGGGGGTGAATGGATCTTCGGAATCCACCCCTTGGCCGTACCCGGCCATCAGCCCGATCGAAGGAGACGCGAGTGCGTCGATCTCCCCATTTAGCACTGCTCGGCGTCGGCGTGTCCGGCGCGCTGCTGCTGAGCGCCGCCCCCGCGAGCGCCGCGGCCCCGCCCGCCGCCGCGCCGCCGCCGGGCATCGTGGTCAGTGACGGCATGACCCAGCCGGTCTTCTCGCTCGCCGACGCGATCGAGGAACGGGTGTACGTGCAGACCCCGGTCGACACCGACCACGACGGTCAGCGCGACCGGGTGGCCATCGACATCTCCCGCCCGCGGGAGACCGCCACGCAGGGCCTCAAGGTGCCGGTCATCTTCGAGCACAGCCCGTACCGCAAGGACACCTGGGGCGACGTGCCGTACCCGAGCGTGCTGGTCGACGACCTGCCTCAGAACGGCCAGACCCGTCGCTACGGGCTGCGGGCGCTCGACATGGGCGTCCAGCGCGCGGAGGCGAAGGCGAACCTGCCCGGCTCGCTCGACGACTACTACGTGCCGCGCGGCTACGCCGTGGTGCTCGGCCAGAGCGTCGGCACCGCCGACTCAGACGGCTGCCCCACCAGCGGCGACCAGGCCGAGACGCTCGGCACGAAGGCGGTCATCGACTGGCTGAACGGGCGGGCGAAGGGCTACGACGCCAGCGGCGCCCCGGTCACCGCCGGCTGGACCACCGGTGCGGTCGGCATGACCGGTGTCTCCTACAACGGCACCCTGCCCAACCAGGTCGCCACGACCGGCGTGGAGGGTCTCAAGACCATCGTGCCGGTCTCCGCGATCAGCAGCTGGTACGACTACTACCGGGCCAACGGTCTGGTCGTCGCACCCGGCACCTACCAGGGTGAGGACACCGACATCCTCGCCCAGTTCACCGCCGGGCAGACCCGCGCCGAAGGCCCCTGCGCCGACGAGATCGCGAAGCTCACCGAGCAGCAGGACCGGGTGACCGGCGACTACACGAAGTACTGGGCGGACCGCGACTACCTCGACGCGCGGAAGGTGCGGGCGAGCGTCTTCGTCGTACACGGCCTCAACGACTGGAACGTGAAGACCGAGCACTTCGCCGGCTGGTGGGACGAGCTCGCCAAGCGCGACGTCCCGCGCAAGATCTGGCTGCACCAGGGCGGGCACGGCGGCCCCGGCAACAACGCGTCGGTGACCCTGCCCGACGGCCGTACCTGGACGTACAAGCAGACCGAGAACCGCTGGTTCGACTACTGGCTGTGGAACGTGCCGAACGGGATCATGGACGAGCCGACCGCCGTGCTGCAGCGGGAGGACCGGGCCTACACCACGTACGCCAACTGGCCCGACCCGGGCGCACGCGAGGTCGCGGTGAAGCTGGCCGCCACCGACGCCACCCAGCCCGGCACGCTCACCACCGGCAAGCGGCCGAAGGGCAAGGTCGAGCAGAGCTTCGTCGACGAGGGTCGCACCATCGGACCGGACACCCTGGTGGCCGGCCCGGACGCGGCGAGCCCGAACCGCCTCGCGTACCTCTCCCCGGCGCTCGGCCAGGATGTCCGCATCTCGGGGCGGCCGGAGATGCGGCTGCGGATGGCGATCGACAACAAGCCGGACGCGAACCTGACCACCTACCTGGTCGACTACGGCCCGGCCGGCTCGACCGCCGCGCCGACCGTGGTGACCCGGGGCTGGATGGACCCGCAGAACCGCAAGAGCGCGGACCGCACGGAGCAGCTCAAGCAGGGCAAGCTCTACGACCTCCGGTGGACCCTGGAGCCGAAGGACTACATCTTCCCGGCCGGCCACCGGATCGGCGTGGTCGTCTTCTCCAGCGACCAGGAGTACACCCTGCTGCCGAACGGCGGCACGAAGCTGCGGGTCGCGCCGGAGCACAGCGAACTGCGGCTGCCCGTGGTCGGGGGACGGGCCGTGCTCGGCTTCTGAGCCGACGCACGAGCCGTCCGAGCACGGCCGGCCAGAGGCGCTGACCGGGATGGGGCAGCCCCCAGCGGGGCTGCCCCATCCGCGTGTCCGCGCTGGTCACGGCGCGTCGACGCCACGGCCCGCTCGGGCGCTCGGGCCGGTGGTCCACGCCACGTTGCCGGTGACCGGCCCCGAGCCGATCCGGAGCCCGGCCGAGGATGGACGCATGACGGCTACCGCGGACACCGCGGTGAGCGCCGCCGCTCCCGCACGCCGCCGAGCCGTACTGGTCTGGGGCGTGGCACTCGCCGCGTACGTGGCCGCGGTCTTCCACCGCAGCTCGCTCGGTGTCACCGGGGTCGACGCCACCCACCGCTTCGACATCAACGCCTCCGCGTTGGCCACCTTCTCCGTGGCGCAGCTCGCCGTGTACGCGGCGATGCAGGTCCCGGTCGGGGTGCTGCTCGACCGCTTCGGCTCGCGCCGGCTGCTCATCACCGGCGGCGCGTTGATGGTCGCCGGGCAGCTCTGCTTCGCCCTCGCCACCGACGTGCGTCTCGCCGTGGTGGCCCGGATTCTCGTCGGGCTCGGCGACGCGATGACGTTCATCAGCGTGCTGCGCCTCGTGACCTTCTGGTTCCCCGGCCGGGCCAACCCGCTCATCGTGCAGCTCACCGGCACACTCGGGCAGCTCGGCGCCGTCCTCGGCGCCGTGCCCCTGGTGGCGCTGCTGCACCACTTCGGCTGGACACCGGCGTTCCTCGTCGCCGCGGCGCTCGGCACGACAGTCGTGCTCCTGGTCCTCGTCGCGGTACGCGACACCCCACACCGAGAGACCCTCGCCGGCCCGCCGCCCCGGCCCGCCGCCGTCCGCCGGGAACTGGCCGCCGCCTGGGCCCAGCCCGGCACCCGGCTGGGCCTCTGGACGCACTTCGTCACCCAGTTCTCCGGCTCGGTCTTCGCGCTGCTCTGGGGCTACCCGTTCCTGGTGCAGGGGCAGGGCCTCACGCCCACCACGGCGGCGTCCCTGCTCACCCTGATGACGGTGGCCGGCCTGCTGGTCGGACCGGTGCTGGCGCATCTCTGCGCCCGGCATCCGTATCGTCGCTCGGTGCTCGTCTTCACGGTCGTGGCGGCCACCGCGGCGGTCTGGGCCGTGGTGCTGGCCTGGCCCGGGCCGGCGCCGCACTGGCTCCTGGTGGCACTGGTGCTGGTGCTCGCCGTCAACGGACCCGCCTCGATCATCGGCTTCGACTACGCGCGCACCTTCAACCCGGCCAGCCGCATCGGCAGCGCCACCGGCATCGTCAACGTGGGCGGCTTCGTAGCCTCCATCGTGCTGGTGCTCGCCGTCGGCATCGTGCTCGACTCGGCGACCCCGGCTGGGCGGGAGACCCCCGACCTCGACGCGTTCCGTTGGGCCTTCGCACTGCAGTACGTGCTCTGGTCGTTCGGCGCGGTGCAGGTGTTGCGGCACCGCAACGCGACCCGCCGCCGGCTCGCCGCCGAGGCGTCCACCCGTGTCGAGTCCCCGGTGGCGGTCGGCACGGGGCGGCGCTGACGCCGCGCGGGTTGGTCAGCGGCGCAGCCGTCGGGGGATGAGGCCGTCCAGCACCAGGGTCAGCCCGGCGCCGACCAGCCAGACGTCCTTGGCGAGCGCGGAACCCGCTTCGGTGGGGCGTACGCTGCCCGGTTGGCGCAGCCCCGGCGTCTTCAGGTAGAGCTGCACGAGCCCGGCGCCGAAGGCGGTGAGCCCGAGCCCGACCAGTGCCGACGGCACCAGCGGGACGAGCAGGGCGGCGCCCAACGCCAACTCGCTGTACGACAACACCTTGGCGAACCGGTCGGGGGGAATCTGCCGCAGCTGCGGCATCGCCCCGACTGCCATGCTGTGGGTCGCCTGGGCCGCCTCGCCCTCCAGGTTTCGCTTGGTCAGCCCGGAGTTGAGCATGTACGCGCCGATGGAAGCGCGCAGCGGCACATGTGCAATTCTCATGACCACTCCCGCGGTGAGGCCGGATCGTGCCCCCGCCTACCCCTCGATCGGACCGCTTAACCCGCTGCGGGACAGCCTTGTCGCCGGCGTCCGCGTCGTACCGGGGTGCGGCTCAGCTGCCCGCCCGGCGGGCGAGTTCGTCCGCTTTCCTGCCGACGGCGGCCGGGCGCAGGACCGCTGATGCTCCCGGACCGCCCTAGGCCGGATGGGCGGTTTCCGATAGGTTCACCGGGGGTCGATCATCGGAAACCCGCGGGCGTCCGGTCGTGGTGGGGGTCCATGGGTTTCGACGGCCGCACCGACCCCGGCGGCCGTACCGCCACCACCGCTCGACCAGGAGGGGAAAGCGTGAGCCAGGAGGTCCGGGGAGTCATCTCCCGCAGCAAGGGCGCGCCGGTCGAGATCGCCACGATCGTGGTGCCGGACCCGGGACCCGGTGAGGCGATCGTCCGGATCCAGTCGTGCGGGGTCTGCCACACCGACCTGCACTACCGCGAGGGCGGCATCAACGACGACTACCCGTTCCTGCTCGGGCACGAGGCGGCCGGGATCGTCGAGGAGATCGGCGAGGGGGTCACCGACGTCAGCCCGGGCGACTTCGTGATCCTGAACTGGCGCGCGGTCTGCGGTGTCTGCCGAGCGTGTCGGCGCGGCCGCCCCTGGCACTGCTTCGCCACCCACAACGCCGCCCGGAAGATGACCCTCACCGACGGCACCGAACTGACCCCGGCCCTGGGTATCGGCGCGTTCGCCGAGAAGACGCTGGTGCACGCCGGGCAGTGCACGAAGGTCGACCCGGCCGCTCGACCGGCCGCCGTGGGGCTGCTCGGCTGCGGGGTCATGGCGGGCTTGGGCGCGGCCATGAACACCGGCGGGGTCACCCGGGGCGACTCGGTGGCGGTGATCGGTTGCGGTGGTGTCGGTGACGCCGCCGTCGCCGGCGCGACGCTGGCCGGCGCGACGACGATCATCGCGATCGACACCGACGCCCGCAAGCTCGACTGGGCGCGCAAGTTCGGCGCCACGCACACGGTCGACGCCACGGTCGAGGACCCGGTCGAGGCGATCCGCGCCGCCACCGGCGGGTTCGGCGCCGACGTGGTGATCGACGCGGTGGGCCGACCGGAGACGTGGAAGCAGGCGTTCTACGCCCGTGACCTTGCCGGCACGGTGGTGCTGGTCGGCGTACCGACCCCGGAGATGACCGTCGAAGTGCCCCTGCTCGACGTGTTCGGCCGAGGCGGCGCGCTCAAGTCCAGCTGGTACGGCGACTGCCTGCCCAGCCGCGACTTCCCCATGCTGACCGAGCTCTACCTGCAGGGCCGCCTCGACCTCGACGCGTTCGTCACCGAGGAGATCGCGCTGGACCAGGTGGAGCAGGCGTTCGCGCGGATGCACCACGGCGACGTGCTGCGCTCGGTGGTGGTCCTTCCGTGACCGCGCGGGTCGACCACGCGGTCACCACCGGCACGTTCTCCCTGGACGGGCAGACGTTCGACGTGGACAACAACGTGTGGGTGATCGGGGACGACGCCGAGTGTGTCGTGCTGGACGCACCGCACGACGTGGACGCGATCCTGCGTGTGGTGGGGGAGCGCCGGGTCCGGGCGATCCTCGCCACCCACGCCCACGACGATCACGTCCGGGTCGCTCCGGCGTTGGCCCGGGCCACCGGCGCGCCGGTGCTGCTGCACCCCGACGACCGGATCCTCTGGGACCTGACCCATCCGGACGTCGCGCCCGATGGCGCGCTGCGTGACGGGCAGAACGTCGAGGTGGCCGGCATCGTGCTGACGGTGCTGCACACTCCCGGGCACAGCCCCGGCGCGTGCAGTTTCCACGCGCCCGCACTGGGCGCCGTGTTCACCGGCGACACGCTCTTCGCCGGCGGGCCGGGCGCCACCGGACGGTCCTACAGCGACTTCCGGGTCATCATCGAGTCGATCCGGGACCGGCTGCTCGCCCTGCCCGCGGAGACGGTGGTGCACACCGGCCACGGCGACGACACCACGATCAGCGCCGAGGCGCCGCACCTCGACGAGTGGATCGCCCGCGGCCACTGACCGTCCCGTCATGACGTGGCCGGCCGTGCCGGCTCGGCCACGTACCGGTCCGCGGCTTCGTCCCGCCGGGCCGGATCATCCGTCCCACCGGCTGAGGCGGTGGGTCACCGTTCGGCGGGGGCGCCGAGTACCGGCTTGACGTCCAGCACCGGCGTACCGTCGAGCGCCTCCAGGTCGGCGACGCGTACCCGTAGACCGTCGATGGCCAGCAGGCGTACCCGGTGCAGGCCGATCGGATTGGGCCGGTGCGGCGAACGGGTGGAGAACACCCCGGTCTCCGGCCGCGACGTGTCACCGCGCGGATGGACCGTCAGCACGTCCCGCCGGGCGCGGTCGAGCCAGGTCACCACCAGTGCCTCGGCTCCGGGCCGCAGGTCGCGCACCGCCGGGGCGAATTCCGGTGCGAACACCAGCCAGGACTCCGGTGCTCCCTCGTCTCCCTGCTTCGGTGCGGTCGCCGGATCGGTCAGGGGTGACTCGACTCGGCCGACCGGCCGCAGCGTGTACTCCACATCGTTCATCGGGTGGCCTCTCGTCAGAAGGGCACGTCGACCGGGGGCGCTCCGGCGCGGGGGTCACGCGGATTCCCGCCGCGTCGGGGCGGGTGCCGTGGCGGGGACGGAAGCCGACCACGCGTACCCGGGTCGCCCTCCGTGGCGTCGGCGCGTAGCAGGGTGTGCGCGGCGCGTACGTCGGCGAAGCTCTCGTCCGAGACGTCAAGCACCACGGGACTCCTGGCCGGACTCCGGGTGCGGTAGGCGCGCAACAATGACGCCCACAAGTGACCGGCCTCCGCGCCGCCGCGCGCTGCCCAGGCCATGTCACCGACGACCGTTGATCCGGCATATTCCTCTTGTTGTGCGCGGTTGCCCTCGGCTCGCAGGGTGACGATCATCCGGGCCCGGTCGAAACGCCCGTCCGGTCGGTAGTCGGCGTCGGCGGGAAGCAGGCGTAGTCGGCCGTCGGCCAGTGCCTCCCGGGTCGGCACCCCGCGGGCTGTCCGGCCGGCGCGCACGGCGTCGGCGGTCAGCCGATCGAGGAAACAGGGCGCCTTCCGGACCAGACGTGGACCCGCGGTGACGGACCGGCCGACGGCGTCGAGAGTTCCGGCCTCGTCGTCGTACGTCCGACACACGTGTTCGCCGAGGCGTAGCTGGTCGACCACCGCGGCAACGGTCACGTCATCGCCTTCCGGTCGGCGCTCGCTCACCCTATCCCGCCGGGCTCTACTCCCAGCCCCGCCGCGTTCGCCGAATCCTTGCCTCAGCTGCGACCGCCGGGCGCGCCCGGTATGCGGCGGTACGGCGCGAAGCGACCGCTGACCGCCCGCCGATCACGGGAGTTCGCGGCGCTCCGGTGTCGGCGGGTGCCGGGCCAGGTGTCGGTATTCCGGCGCGTGACCAGGACCGCAGCCAACCTCGCCAGGGTCATATCCGGAATGACCGACACGCCAAGCTGGTTGTGTCCCCCGTACCGTCCGTGCCCAAACCCCTTCCGGCGCGGACATCCCCCGAGGAGTGCTCATCCCGGAGCGCTTCGCATGATCGAAAGGGCAACCATCGTGAAGTTCGACTTCACTCGATGGCTCCCGGCCATCGCGAAGGACTCTTACCAGAAGACCGCACTGAGCGTGGTGGGTGTGGCCGTCCTCGGCGGCCTCGCGTTCGGGCCGGCCGCAGTCGCGGCTCCCGTCACCATTGGACCGCACGACGCCGCCATCGCCGCCATCGACTTCGCCACCAGCGACAACGGCGGGTCGGACAAGCATGACGCCACGGACGGTTCCGGGCTGACCATGGGATCCCGCGACGCCAAGCGGGGCGGCGGCCAGCCGAGCCGGGAGCAGTTGGTCCCGTTCGGCGTTCAGGGCGCTCAGTCGCGTATCCCCCTGGACGGCGCGCAGCGTGACAACGCCAAGGCGATCATCAAGGCCGCGAAGAAGACCGGCGTGGGTGAGCGTGGCGCGGTGATCGGCGTCGCGACGTCGCTGCAGGAGTCGAAGCTGTACAACCTCGGCAACCTCGGCACGTCCAACGACCACGACTCGGAGGGCCTGTTCCAGCAGCGCCCGTCGTCCGGTTGGGGTACCCCCGAGCAGATCACCGACCCCGAATACGCAGCCACCGCCTTCTTCACCGCCCTCAAGAACGTCGACGGGTGGCAGAACCTGCCGCTGACGCAGGCCGCCCAGACCGTCCAGGTCTCGGCCTACCCGTTCGCGTACGCGCAGTGGGAGGACCAGGCGGCGGACATCGTCCAGCAGCTCTGGTGAGGTGTGCGATCAGCGAACCGGCCGGCCCCGTGCGGGGCCGGCCGGTTTCGTCTGCGGGTTGATCGTCTCCGGTTCCCGGATGTCCGGGGCTCGGACCCCGCGTACCGCCCGTCGTCGAGGATCCCGAATCCCGTCGCCTGGGGTGAATGGCTCCGGTGTCCGGTTCACCCGGTGGCGGGTCGCCCGGTACGGCGCAGGCGATCGCGTTTCGGTGGGTTCGGGGTGTGACCGGCGACATCCCGGGGGCGGAATCATGGCCGGGTCGGGGGCGTTGAACACTCCCGACGGCCGAGGTAGCAGCCCGGTCACCTGGCAGATCATCTGGGCAGTCGGTAGCGCCCGGGAATCATGCCGGCCGGCCGGTCGTTGCACACGGACCCGGCGCACGGCCTCCGGTCGTAGCCGCCGGGGTCGGCAGGCCCCCGGGAATGATGGTGGGCCGCCGGTCGTTGAACCCGGTCCGGCGCGGTGAGGCCCCCGCCTCGCCCGGACGCCGGATCCGCCTGGTTCCGTGAGCACCCCCGGTTCGCGGAAGCCCGGTCACAGACTTTCCCCCTTCGAGCGCCCCTGGGCGTTCGGCCCGTGCCCCCGTTGCGCACGGGCCCCTCACCCCCGAGGAGTTTTCGTAATGAACACGATCATGCGTAAGAGCGTTCTTGGTATTGCTGGTCTCGCGTTCGCCGGTGGCATCGTCGGTGGACCGGTCGCGGCGCACGCCGCCACCCCGGTGGTCGACGCCAAGCCCGTCGCCGTGGTCCAGACCGATAAGAAGCCGGGTGTGGACACGGCCAAGCTGATCCCCCACGGCACTCAGGGCACCCAGTCGCACATCGCCCTGAACGACGAGCAGACCGCCAACGCCAAGGCGATCATCGCCGCGACGAAGAAGTCGGGTCTGGACGAGCGGGCCGCGGTCATCTCGATCGCCACCAGCCTGCAGGAGTCGAAGCTGCACAACCTGGGCCACCTCGGCGACATGAATGATCATGAC
>NZ_JBEXFP010000072.1:0-26530 GCF_040606825.1 Micromonospora sp. NPDC005367
GGCGTCCCGAACTGCATGATACCAACTGCTGATCCCCATCGCGCCGGTCGGCCGGCCGCGGCCCCCCCCGCCCCCCCCCCCCGACCACATGATCCACCACCCGGATAGGGGCGCCCAGAACCACAGCGGCGCCTTCGCCGACGCCTTCCAACGGCACGGCATGTTCTCTCGTTCTCACGACTCGTGGGACGTCAAGTTCGCGAGGGAGGGCGGGAGGTGCCGACCTGCTTCTGACGCTGGATGTGCCGATTCGTGGTCTGTGTCACTCCGGGGAACGTGCCACTGCGTTCGTCGTGATACCAGCCGTCGGCGGAAGCCGCCGGTCAGCGGCGGAGACGGCTCGATTCTGGCATCGCATGAAGTGGAGAAACGTAGGTATGAAAAAGCGAAAGATGCTGGGTGCGGTGGTCTGCGCGGGTTCGATAGTGGCCGGATTCTCCGGCCCCGCGTGGGCCGGCACCACCGGCCAGGGCGCGGTGTTCGTCCAGACCGACGAGCCCGGCGGCAACCGGGTGATCGCCTACGACGGCCACCTGCACCAGGTCGGTGCGTACAACACCGGCGGCAAGGGTGGCGTACTCGGCGGTGCGGTCGCCGATCACCTCGGATCGCAGGGGTCGCTCACCCTCGATCGCGCCCGTCACCTGCTCTACGCGGTCAACGCGGGCAGCAACACCGTCACCGTGTTCCGGGTCCGTGGCGCCCGGCTGACCCGCCTGCAGGTCATCGGCAGCGGAGGTGAGTTTCCGGTCAGCGTAACGGTGCACGGCGACCACGTCTACGTCCTCAACGCCCGCGATGGCGGCTCGATCCAGGGCTTCCGCCGCTTCGGTGCGATCCTGGTCCGCGTCCCGTCGTGGCACCGCGGCCTCGGGCTCGACCCCCGGGCCATCCCCGAGTTCACCCACTCGCCGGGACAGGTCACCTTCACCCCGGACGGCCGGCAGCTGATCGTCAACACCAAGGCCAACACCAGCTCGATCGACGTCTTCGGTATTGGACACGACGGCTCGCCATCGGCCAAGCCCGTGCATAACGTCGAGAACGACGCGGTGCCGTTCGCCGTCGACTTCGACCGGACCGGCCACCTCGTGGTTGCCGAGGCGGGTTCCAACGCCGTCACCACGTACGCACTGAACCGCCGCGGCAAAGCCACCAAGCTGGACACGGAGGCCACCGGCGGCACAGGAACGTGCTGGGTGGTCAGCGCCAATGGAACGTTCTACGTATCCAACTCGGGTAACGCGACGCTGACCGCGGTTCAGACCGGCCGGCACGGCTCGCTGACCACTGTCGGTACGACCGCGACCGCTCCGGGCCCGATCGACGCGGCGACGTCCACCGACGGTCGCGTTCTCTATGTGCAGACCGGCGGCCAGGGAACCGTCGACAGGTTCCACATCCGGGCGGACGGCTCGCTGACCGCCGCCGGTTCGGTCACCGTGCCCGGTGGCGTCGGCGGTGAAGGCATCGCCGCGGAGTAAGCCCGGACGCCGCGCATCATCAGCAGCCCAGATGCTGCACGGCGACCGGCAAGCGGCCGCTTGTTCCCGGGCGGCTCAGGACGCGGTGCGAGTGGCGATCTAAACCGTCAGTCCAAACAGAAGCATGCCGACAGTGACCGCCCGATCGAGACCTTCCCACCACCTCGCGGCCGTCTCATCCTGGGCCGAACGGATTACCGCCATTGACTCTCGCGTGAAGACCCGCATCACCATCGCGGCTTCTTCGCGGCTGGTCGTCGACACCGTGACCGGAGTGGTCCCGACGTCGGTCAGGCCGGGTGGGGCGGCCACGTCGAGCGGATCGCCGGCGTGAGTGGCCGGATCAGGCGGTTCTCAGGTCGGCGGCTCCGAAGGAAACGCTGAAGCGCTTGCACCCGATCGAGGCGCTCCGGAAGTCCGCCGGATCCACGGAGGCCGGGAGTTCGTACACCTGGTTGCCGCGGTTGCCCTTGAGGCGGGCCACCTCGATCCAGCTACCGTCGTCGAACATCCGCCAGCCGGCCGGCCCGCTCTTCACCGGCTGGTCGGTCACCGTCATGAAATGAGTCCGGCGGCGCGGGAGCCGTAGCCGGCTGGGCCACGGCGCCCGCGCTCGGAAACGCCGAGGCTGCTCAGCCCAGATGCCACTTCTGGTTCGAGGTGCCCTTACACGTCCACATCTGCAACCTGGTTCCGTTGGCCGTGCCCTTGTCCCGAATGTCGGTACAACGCCCGGTCACCGTGCTGACCAGGTCGTGAGCGCTGTTGAGATTCCACTGTTGGGCGTTCGAGCCGTTGCAGGTGGCAACCTGAAGGTCGGCACCGCTGCTCTGGCTGCCGCCCGCCGTGGTCAGGCACAGTCCGAGTGAACGAACAGTCCCCCCGGTGAACGTCCATTTCTGCCACGCGGCACCGGTGCAGGACCAAATCTGCAGCGGTGTCCCGCTCTTGGCGCTGCCGCCCACCACGTCGATGCACCGGCCGGTCGAGTAGCTGACGATGGACGCCGCCGAACTGCCGCCCCCGGACGCCGACCTCTGCGTGTTGTTGGAATTGGAGCCGCCGGTCGTCGGCGCCGCGGTCGCCTTCGGCGGTCGGGCGGTGCTAGTGACTGTGCGTGGTGCGACTGCCGTCTGCTGCGTGGCGTCGGCGGTGCGCACATCGCCTCCGACGGGGGCGCCGACCGAGACGACGGGCGGCTGCGATGCTGGCTGCCGGGCCGGCATCGCCGGCGCCCCGCTCGCCGGCCCTGCCGGCGACGCCGCGGGCAGCGAGTTCCAGATGCGGGTAGCGCGCGACAGCGCTACCGAGAAGATCCTGAAGGCGGCCGAGGGCGGCCGAGCGTGTCGCCACATCCGTCAAGGCTTCGGCCGGGTCCACACCCTCGGCGATGACGTCCAGTCCGGCCAGCAGCGACGCTGCGCTGTGAGAGGCGGCGGCCATCTGGTCCAGCGCCCAGCGACGGTCAGCGGCAAGCCTGAGATTGAACACCGCCGGGCGTCGCCTGGGTCCGTCGCAGGCCGGCGAAGATCCGGGAGACACGCCCTAGGTCCAAAAGCCCGGGCCGAGCCGGCGGACTCCCGGGGATTGTCCACCGCCGTGCGTCGTGGGCCTGGCCCTGACAGGGCCCACGACGCTGGGCGTCATGGTGTCTTTGATCACCGGCGATCAGGGCCCTCAGCAGGTCATCCGCTCCGGCGGCCGTGATGTTCAGCTCGGGCGCGAGATTTCCGGACTGCCTGGTGAAACCGGCAATAGGACTGGCGGGGCTGCGGCCTCGAATAGGGCACGACTCGGGACCCCCGGCCCCGCACCCCAGGGGTGCGGCCGGGGTCGTCTCGGAT
Organism: Micromonospora sp. NPDC005367; assembly: GCF_040606825.1. Classification (NCBI taxonomy): domain Bacteria; kingdom Bacillati; phylum Actinomycetota; class Actinomycetes; order Micromonosporales; family Micromonosporaceae; genus Micromonospora; species Micromonospora sp. NPDC005367. The sequence continues at coordinate 3,329 of NZ_JBEXFP010000072.1, forward strand.
GCGAACGCCCGGCCCCGACCGCGACCCTCTTGATCGTTCGTCTGTCAGGACGAGCTCGAAGCGACGAAAGGACCGAACGTGGCCGATTTCCTCCTGCTCCACGGCGCCTGGCACACAGCCCGGCACTGGTGGAAGCTGATTCCCGAGCTACAGAAGCGGGGACATCGGGCAGCGGCGATCGATCTGCCCGGGGACGATCCGGCGGCGACCACCGAGTCCTTCGTCGCGGCGATCGAATCTGCGATCGATGACCCCCAGAACACGGTCCTGGTGGGGCACTCGGCCGCAGGCCTGTGGGCGCCGATCGCCGCCGAGCGGCGGCAGGTGTCCGAACTCGTGCTGCTTGCCGGGCTGATGCCGAGGCCCGGGTTCAGCTGGATCGACCAGTTCGCCGACCAGCCACTACAGCCGGACTTCGCCGCGGCCCAGACCGAGGTGATCATGAGCACGGCGTCCGGCGGCCCGTCGTGGTCCGCCGAGAAGGCCACCAACTTCTTCTACCACGACGCCGAGCCCTCCGACGTTGCGGAGGCCGTCCGCTACCTGCGGCCGGAGTACGCCTCCGTCGCCTACCAGGAGAAGACCCCGCTGACCGGACGGCCTTCCGTCGCGACCAGATACATCTGGTGCACCGAGGACCGCACTGTAAGTCATGACTGGATGTCCAAGGCCGCACCCGATCGGTTCGGCGCGCGGATCGTCGAGTTCGAGTCGTCGCACTCACCATTCGTCTCCCGTCCGGCCGAGTTGGCCGAGCTCCTGGCAGAAGGCCACTGACCGGCACGACGGCCCGAACACTTGCGGTCTCGGCCGGCTCACCACTGATGAGCCGGCCGAGACCGTGTCGTGAACCGCGAGTTCGCACAGGAGTTCGTAGACGTTCCGAACGGCTGGGCGGGTGCGATTGATGCCACCCGCCCGCGGCGGCTCCCTACCCGCAGTCGATCTCCGGGCTCCCCCGAGAGGCTGGGCCGCCGGCCAGCGTGATGCCGAGTAGGGGTAAGTGTCCAGCCGATCAGGAAGGTCGCCGGCAGGCCGACGACGATGGCCCAGGTGGGTAGTCGCTAGTGCGGTGTCCAGGAACGTTGGCGGTGTCGCGGCGAGGTCCAGGCGGCGGTCCGGCGCGGCCCGGTGAACGTTCTGGACGCCGCACTAGGCACCACGCGGTACGGGCTGGCCGCCGACGATCGCACACGGCGGTAGGCGCGGGCCGGTCGGCGCTGCCACCACAAGCAGTAGTACCCGCGTGACAGTCCATGCCGAAGCGGCGTCCGCGGGTGGCGCGGCCCCGACCGGGCCGGCGAGCCCGTGGTCGCGGGCGAGGTCCAGGACATGGTCGATGGCGGTGGGATCCGCCGTGGCCGCGGCTAGCGCGCCGCCGTGGTGACCGCCGCCGGCCGCCGGCCCGCTCGCACCGTTGAGCGCGGTGGCAAGCTCCGGGGTACGGCGTCGAGCACATTCAGGGCGACGGCGAAGTTCGCCCCGCCGTGCCGGGACCAGGTCAGTCCGGTCACGGACAGGAAGAGCAGGCCGACCGCCAGCCAGACTCCCGTGCTGGCATGCCAGCCGCGGGTACGGCGGCCACCCTTGCGCGCGGCCAGGTCCGGCAGCAGCAGCCGGCCGAGCCTGCCCCGGCTGCTCCGGTCACGGCGCCACCACAGTGCGAGCCCGCCGAGCGCGACACCCCACAACCAACTGGCCGCAACCTCCGAGTAGTGCCGGCCCACGGAGCCCAGGTGCAGGTTGGGATGCAGGTCGTCCAGCCGGTCCGCAGCGGCAGACGTAGGTACGGCTAGCAGTCAGGCGGCGTTCCCGGGCCGGCATGCCTAGCCGCTAGTCAACGGCGGCTTTCTGAGAAGCAGGACATGCGGTGGTGTCCTGTGTAGGTTAGCACCGTAATCGGAGGTTTACTCGCTGGCGTGCCAGAGCGGGCAACATCAGCCCAGTCGCGTAGGCGGCGGCTTCCTTCGCCAGCACGGACGCCGCCTGCGGCTGACTGACATGACGCCGGGGGGACGTCAACGAGCGAATCCTGCGCCACCGCTCGTTGACCCGCCCGGACGGCATCGCCCGCCACTACGTGACGAAGGAGATCACGTGCCCGCCATACGTCACCGCACGATCGCGGTCGAGGGGCTCAACGTCTTCATCCGCGAGGCGGGCGATTCAGACAAGCCCACCATCGTGCTGCTACCCGGCTACCCGTCCAGCACGCCGGGCTTATGTCCGGCTTATTGACCGGCTCGCCAACGACTGGCACGCAGTGGCCATCGACTACCCCGGCTTTGGCCTCTCCGACCCACTGCCGGGCTCCCCGACCTTTGACAAGCTGGCCGAAGTCACAGGCAAGGCCATCGCCGCTCTCGGCATCGGCGACTATGCCATCTACATGTTCGACTTCGGCGCCCCGGTCGGATTTCGCATCGCGCTGAAGCACGACCAGCGAGTCAGAGCGATCATCACCCAGAACGGTAACGCCTACACCGATGGCTTCGGCCCCGCGCTCACGCCGCTGAGTCAGTGGTGGGCCGACAAAGCGGCCGGCCAAGCGAACATCGATCAGTTCGTCACCCTTACCGGGACCCGGATGCAATGGCAAGCCGGCGCCCGCGACCCGGAGTACATCGACCCCGAACATGCGACGGCCGACCAAATGGTGCTCGACCTACCCGGTCGCGCCGACTACATGCAAGCCCTTCTCTGGGACTACCAGAACAACCCGCCCCGCTACCCTGACTGGCAGGCATGGCTGCGCGCACGCCAGCCCGAACTGCTGGCCATCTGGGGCAAGAACGACCCGTTCTTCGTCGCCGCCGGGGCCAACGCCTACCAGGCCGACGTGCCGAACGCCGAGGTGGTCCTGCTCGACACCGGCCACTACGCGATCGAGGAGGAGGCCGACCAAATCGCCACCTGCACCAGTACGGCGATGCGCAAGGCCTTCGCCTGAGCCTCGAAGATGTCGCTCAGAGGGCCCGCAACCCCATTCCGTCCACTGCATTCATCTCGTTCCCCCTGTGCCACCGAAACGCTCGGCGCGGATCCGTTCGGGGACGTGCCCGGCGGCGACAAGGAGATTCGTCGCCGTCTCCACGAAGGTGGTCGGGCCGCACACGTAGGTGAGCGGCTGGTCGGCCGACCCCCACGCGACGTCGGCGATCATCTCTGCGTCGATGCGGCGGTCATATCCGTTCCACCCGGGAGGTGCCGCGCGCGTGTAGGTCAGGTTGACGTCGACCTCGTCCGACGTCGCGAACTGCATGATCTCGCTGGCGTAGATCAGGCCACCGGTGTCTCGGACGGAATACAACAATCGCGCGGGCACAGCGCTGTGGATCGCGCGGTGATGGCGCATCATCGAACGAAGCGGCACGATGCCGGATCCACCGGCGATGAGGAGCAGCGGACCGCCGAGGTCCTCTTCCCACACGAAGTACCCGCCCACCGGGCCCCGCAACTCCAGCCGGTCGCCCTCCCGCAGATCTCCGACGAGATACGGCGACACCTCACCGTCGGGCAGCTGTTCGACCGTCAGCTCGAGGTAGGTGTCGGAGGGGGCGGACGCGATGGAGTAGCTTCGCTCCGCCTGATATCCGTCCTCGGCAGTCAATCTGATGTCGACGTGCTGACCGGCTCGGTGACCGGGCCAGCCGGGAACGTCCAACCCGATGGTTAGGGTTCGGGGTGTCTCCATCACTAGGTTGACGACCCTGCCGGTCAGCCAGTTTAGTCGCCCGAGTAACGCTGCTCTTGCCATAGGGTCTCCGTAGTTGTGGTGGCCGTGTCGCTCCCAGACTTCGGGTGCGTCGTCGTCACGAAGTTCGATGCCGCGGATCCATTTGGCGCTCTTGGGGAAGTAGAGTTGTGGAATCAGCGGCCGGGCCGGACCGCTGTGCCGCGCCTCGAGCGGTACCCCGTCGGAGCGGTAGGCGATGATCGCCGGGTCTCCCCTGAGGTCGGTGCCCGACGCGGACGCCGCGGTCCGGACGGTGTCGAGGTCCGACCATCTCGGGACGCGGGCCAGTAGGGGTATTCGCCGACGAGGTCCTTCGCCACCACGGCGACGGAGAGGCCGCCCGCTCACGATCACGTCATACGTGGCGTTGGCGGACGCCTCCGATCCAACGCTCTCTTCATTGCTTCAGCCCTCTCCCGACACGTTCTGTCATCAGTTCCGATGAGTCTCGCGATCGGTCGCCGGGCGGCGAGTCCGTATTCACTCTGGGCCTGACCCGTGAACCCCGGGCGGGCCGGCGGCACGGGTCCCAGTGATCACTCCGTCACACGTAGGCAGCCGCCGTCGGTACGGCCGCGTCCGGCGCTTCTGTCAGCGGCTCAGCCTCCCGGGCGGCAGTATCTCGTGTACTTCAAGGTCTTCAGCCGCGGGAGCATCTGCTTCGTGATCGGCTTCAGCTTTGGCCGGACCTCGGATTCCAGGTCCGGCCGGCGTGGCGGGCAGAGGTCCGGGTGCGTGGACTGAGGAGACCGACCCCCTGCCGAGCAATACAGGATTACCGTCGTCAGCCCGCTCGATCCAGCATGTGTTCGTGGACGTGGTTGGTGATCGGCAGTCGGCGAACCCGCCGGAACGTCTCGACGGTACTCATCGTGCCGGCGCGGCCTGCCGGCGCCATCACGACGCTCGTCGACGTGATCAGCTCCGGACATGGCTGATCACGCCCGCCCCGCAGCATCAGCGGCCGGCGAAGCCGGGCTCCTGGAGAGTCCAGCGATTGCCGTCCGGATTCTGGAGATCGGCGAAGCTGGCATAGTCACAGCGGTCAGGGTCCAACCCGGGAGCGAAGTCCCCTGCCAGTCGGCGGCTCTCTTGTGACAGACCGATTCGACGGCGAAGTCACGGAAGAACACGAGGGAGCGGTCGACATCGCTGACCGGGACGACGACGACCTCAAGACGGAAGTCCATCATCAGACCAACGGCTCCCCAGCGTCCACGGCCAGCGTCGTGCCAGTCGTGAACGTACTGGTCAGGGCATACAGGACGGCGCGGGCGGCATCGTCCGGGGTACCCACCCGGCCGGCCGGGTTGCGAGCCGCGCGGGTGGCGAACAGGTCTGCCTTCTGCCGCTCGCCGAGCGCGTCGTAGGCCCCGCTGTCGATCGTGCCCGGCGAGATCGCGTTCACCCGCAGCGGGGCGAGTTCCACTGCCAGGGCCCGGGTGACGGCATCGACAGCGCCGTTGGTGGCCGAGACCGCAAGCATGCCCGCTGCCGGCTTGCCCGCCGTGGCGCCGGAGAAAAAACGAAGCTGCCGGCCGGGGGCATCCTTGGTGCAAAGTGCTTTGCCAGCAGAATCGGGCGGAGCACTTTGGTCGACAACGATCGGAGTACCGCAGCCGGCTGCAGGTCGGCTAGACGTCCACGCGCCCGAGCCGACGCAGTCGACACGACGTGAACAACCCGGCCCAGCCTCTCGGCGAGCGCGGCGACGCTCGCCTCGTCGGTGACGTCAACGCTCTCGGTGGTCATGTCCTGGCCCTAGACGACGGCCAAGGCCTCGCGGTTGCGTGATGCGGCGACGACGGTGGCGCCCGTCTCCTGCACGGCCGTCACACAGTCTGGGCGATGCCGCTGCCTCGGCCGATCACCAGCACTGTGCGGTCTTTCAGGTCGCTCTCCACCATCTGACTCCTTCTCATGGGACCGCTCTTCTCAACTCGTCGAGGTCGAGGCCGCGGTGGCCGAGGTGTTCGATCGACGCAGCTGACGGCGCGAGGTGATGCCCAGCTTGTGGAAAATCTTGCTCAGGTGCCATTCGACCGTGCGCGGACTGATGAACAGCCGCGCGGCGATCTCCACGTTCGACAGACCGTCGCGGGCCAGCCGGACGATCTGTGTCTCCTGCATTGTGAGCTGCCCCGACGATTCGTCTGAACGCTTGCGGCCGGTGAATCCGAGGTTGCCGGCTGCGAGCGTGGCGAAGGCGTCCATGCCCATTTCGACGAACATGTCGTACGCGGTGCGCAGATGCTTCCGTGCTTCGTCGTGATGCCCGCCCTGCCAGAGCCATTCGCCGAAGTAGAGGTGGGCGCGGGCGAGATGGCTGCGCACCCGGGTGCGGGTCAGCCGCTCGATTGCCTCACGATAGGTGTCCTCCTCGGTCTCGTCGTCGCTCAGCAGAGCGCGGCACAAGGCCTCCACGCCCAGTGCCCATTCGGTCCCGCACGCCTGGGTCATCACGCTCAGGCGCCTCAGCGCGGCCGCTGCCTCCTCGGTCCGTCCGACGCGAGACGCCGCCACCACCAGCTCGACCAACGGCGCCCAGGTCAGGATGCCCATCTCCTGGGATGACGCGGACGCCTTTCGCGCGGCGTCCAGCGCGTCCTCGAAACGACCAAGGCCGTTGCAGAGCACCGCCCAGGCCCAGCCGGAGGTGATCGCTCCGAGGCCCTCACCGCGGCGATCGGCATCTGCGAGACTGGCTGCGACCAGCTCAGCGGTGCGGCCCTCCTGTCCGGCCCACGCGCTGAGCAGCTGTGTAGTGTATGCCGGCCAGCGGATGCCGGTCCCCTGGGAAACGTTGTCGAGTTCCTCCACCAGCGCGCCCGCCTCGGCGAGGTCCCCGGTGAGGATCAGGACGATGATCCGCTCGGTCATGGCCAGCGGCAGCGTCGCTACGGCGCCCGCCTCCCGGGCCAGCCGCAGGAAATTGTCCGTCAGCACCTCGGCGGCGTCGTCGTCGCAGTGATCAAGCGCGGTCAAGCAGGCGAACCAGGACCACTGCAGCGCCTCGTCGAGGGGCAACTCCGGGTCGAGGAACGCGGACAGGGCCGGTCTCAGCATCGGCACCCCGGCGGCGAAGCCCTCGGTGTGACGCACCGACAGTCCCTGCAACAGCAGGCCGGCAGGACTGAGCGGTGGCGTGGCGGCCGGCACGGCGGCCGCGGCATGCGCGATGTCGCGCAGCGTTGCGCAGCTGGCCAAGTCGGCGGCGTACCAGGCCGCGCGCATCGCTTCGAGGTACGTCGTCCGAGCCAGCACGGCGTCCAGCGGCTGCAGGCGTTGAGCCGCTTTGAGTAGCAAGGCCGGTATGTCGCGGCCGCGGTTGATGGCAAAGGCGATGTGTGCCCGCAGGAGGTCGGCTTGCGCGTGGGACAGCTCGTCCAAGGGGCCGGCGTCGGCCATCGCCACCAGTCGCAGCCCGGCATGGGGCATCCCGGCCTCGTGCTTGGCCCGGGCCGCGGCCAGGAACCTCTGACCACGGTGGACCGGGTCGGGAGTCAGCTCGGCAGCGCGCTCGAGGAACGCGGCGGCTGCTGCCGGACCACCGCGTGCCTGGGCGTGCCCAGCGCGCTTCTCCAGTTCGGCGGCGACCTCCTCGGCGACGCCGCCGGCCGCCAGCGCTCGCTGCCAAACCCTCCGGTCGGCATCGGTGACGTGGTCGGTGACCTCCGCCAGTGCCGCGTGTACCCGCTGTCGTTGGGCGGTAGTGGCGGACTGGTACACCGCCGAGCGCAGCAGCGGGTGCCGGAAGCAAACCGTGCCGTCGAACTCGACAAAGCCGGCTTCGGTCAGTGCTGCCGACACGCTGTTGTCGGCCTCGATGCCGAGCCGGTCGACCGCCCGCCAGACGAGCACCGGATCTCCGGTCGGTTCGGCCGCGGCGACCAACAGGACCTGCCGTGCCGAAGGAGAGAGGGCGGCCATCTGACGTCGATAGCTCTCCTCGATGCGGCGGGGTAGCGTCGCCGCGCTGAGCAGTCCGAACCCTCCCGCCAGCTCCGCCGGGGTGAATCCGCGCGGCAGCTCGAGCAGCGCGAGGGGATTGCCGTGGCTCTCGGCGATAAGCCGATCGAGCACGCGGTCGTCGATCCGGCCGATGGCCGCCGAGGTCGTCAGAAGTTTGCGGGCCTGGTCGTCGGAGAGCCCGGCGACCGCCAGGGAGGGCAGGCCGACGAGCTCCGGAAGATCGCTGTCCTCGGGGCCGCCGCGCGCCGCGAGGATCATCACCACTGACTCGGCCCGGACACGGCGGGCGGCGAACCCGAGAACCTGCGCGGAGGCGACGTCCAGCCACTGTGCATCGTCGACCAGGCAGACCACCGGCTGATCGCGGGCTAGATCGGAGAGCAGGCCGAGAACCGCGAGCCCGACCACGAACCGGTCCGGTGGGCTGCCAGCACTGAGTCCGAACGCGATGCTCAGGGCCCGGCGCTGCGGGTCAGGCAACCGGTCGAGCCGGTCGAGCATCGGCGCGCAGATCTGGTGCAGAGCCGCGAACGCCAACTCCTGCTCGGCCTCGACCGCGATCACCCGTACGATCCGGCACCCGGAGGCCCGCGCGGCGACGTAATCGAGGAGCGCCGTTTTACCTATGCCGGCCTCACCGCGGAGCACAAGCGCACCGCTTTCGCCGGTGCGGACTGCGGCGAGCAGCTGGTCCAGTGCGGCGCGTTCAACATTGCGGTCCAGCAACATCTAACAGGAAACCAATCCATCCTTACGACTTGTGCAGCAAAGGCCCGGGAAGGGTGCCGGCCATTGTCACGCCCAAGAAGAATCCGAGCTTAGATCGAGCGTCCGGGACACTGGGTCTCTGCACCCATGCGATTATCGACGGGGGGTGATAGAAAAAACGAATAGCTCCAGGTCGGCGGCTCGGACGGCCGGGCCGTGGTTCGACTCACACAGGCGATCGGACCTGGCCTCGAATGGCGTCCAAGACAACTTTCCGGCGGAATGCGCTATCGATTCCTCAACATTCCTTCGACATTCAACAAACGCGATGAATTGCGTTAGGCGTAGACGGCACGGCCGCCGTCGGGCAGGCCACGTACACGAAGATCGGCCACGAACCGCCGGCTCAGCTCATCCGTCGGCGTGGCCACCGTGACGATGATGTCGCGCAGAACCCGCGGGCGTAGCGGGCGCACCGTACCCTCGCTCCGGCCGACAAGGGCGGAAACCGGCACCACGGTGACGCCGATCCCTGCCGCTGCCAGGCCGGCGGCCGTGCGCGGACTGCGCGTACGCAGGACCGGATCGAGGGTGGCGCCGTGCAGGGCTGCGAGTTCGTCGACCCAGACCGACAGGCCGTTCTCGGGAACGTAGTGAATGAATGCTTCCGTGGTCAGGGCGGCCACGCCGATCGACGTCTCGTCGGCGAAGAGGTGGCTGCCCCCGGCCACCACGACCATCTCCTCGCGCCCCAGCAACTCGACATGGTGGTTGGTCGTGGTGGGCCGGGGCCCGACGATCAGGTCAGCATGGCCATCACTTAGAAATCGGTCCATGCGGTCGGCGCTGCTGAATTCACTCAGCTCGAAATCAACCTCGGGGTACTGCAGCCGCCACTCCCGCATCGCCGAGGTCAGCAGCCAGTTGGTCATGGTCTCCGCGGAGGCGATACGCAGTCGGCCAGCCTCACCGCGCCCGACCCGGCGGCCGGTGGAGATGGCCAGCGCCGCATGGTACAGGGCACTGCGAGCCTCCTGTGCTACCGCTCGCCCGGCCGGTGTGAGTCGAACCCCGCGAGCACGACGCTCGAACAATGCAGCGCCGATCTCGCGTTCCAGCGCGGAGATCTGATGAGACAGGGCCGGTTGCGACATGTGCAGGCTAGCCGCGGCCTGCGTCACCGACCCGGACTCGCCGGCTGCCACCAGGCACTCGAACGCACGAAGCGTTGCCATAGCTCCTCCTGCACGACGGGCCTCTTCACCAGGCGAATCGGGCTGCAGCGCTCGGGGCCGTGCAGTCGCGTTCGCCTCCTGCCCCGAGCGGCGGGAACACCCCGCCGCCAACAGCCGGAATGACCGGGGTCGGGCCGTGGGCACCTGTCCGGGCTCCGGCGCGTCGTAGGTCAGCCAGCCTCAAGCATGGTTCTCCGCGAGGTGGAACCGGCTGATGAGCGGAAGGCACGGGCACGACCCGTGGCCCTGTGCCGGCAGCCAGTCATGTTCGAACTGAGCCCGGGCGCGCCGGCCGCCGAACAGGATCAGTACCGGCTCTCGCCCTCCCGGACATCGGCCAGAGACGGTCGGGGCCCATTCGCTCGGCCTCTCGGTCCAGCGGCCTGTCGTCGAACCGCGCCCGCACCGGGTACCGGGCACGCCGTCGGGAGATCTCGGTCGTGCCCGGTCACGTTCTGCCGGAGCAGCCCGCCGTCACTTGCCCGGTCGATCGATCTGTCGAATCGTGAAGCCGAGCGCCGTGAGCACCCGGACCGCGCCCGACCGACCACCTTCGAAGTCGCCGGAGGCCAGGCGATCGCCCGTCGCGAACTCGTAGGCGACTCCGAGAACGGCTTTTGGCGGATAGCTGCGATCAGCCAGGAGCATTTCGTAGGTTGTGGTCGGCGCGAAGCCGTGCTGGGCGAAGAACTTGGCTGGCCCGAGTCGGTCGTACTCCGCCACGGCCTTCTCGACATGGTTGCGGTCGACCCTGTCCCACTCGGGCGAACGTGCCATCGTGTCCTCCGGTCTGCTAGTTGCGTCCCGCCATGACTCCGCCGTCGACGTCGAGGATCGTTCCGGTGACCCAGGACGCGTCGTCGGACAGCAGGTAGGTAATCGCCGCGGAGATGTCCTTCGGCGTCCCGACCCGGCCCAGCGGGTGGACGCCCTTGAAGCCCTCTAGTGTCTCCGCGACCTTCTCGGGCGGAATGAACGCCTCGTAGATCGGCGTCGCCACGACGGCCGGGGCGACCGCATTGACGCGGATCTGGTGGCCTGCGAGCTCGATGGCCAGGTTGTGGGTCAGAGCGTGCAACCCGGCTTTGGCCATCGAGTAGGCGCTGGAGGGCGTCGCGCTGACGGCCTGATGCGCCCACATGCTGCCGATGGTGACGATCGCCCCGCCACGACCGCCATCGACCATGCCACGCGCGACGGTCTGGGTCAGGAAGAAGATCGCCCGGTTGAGTTCGTGGTACGAGTCGTAGGCGGCGCCGTCGTGGTCGAGGAACGGCTGCGGGAGGAACACACCGGCCGCGTTGACGAGCAGGGTCGCGTCGGCGTGCTCGGACGCAAGCTGGTCCTGCACCCGGCGGACCTGCTGACGGTCGGTGAGATCCGCCGTGATCCCCCACGCCTTGCCCTGGGCGCCCAACGCCATCACTGTTGCATCGACCTTGTCATGTTTACGGCCGATGATGACGGCGCTGCCTCCAGCCGCCACGACGTCAGCGGCGGTCTGCCGGCCCATTCCGCTACTGCCTCCGACAACGATGAGCTTGCGCCCCCGGAAAGCTTCGGTCATCACAGGCTTCCTCCCTAAGGTACGCCGGTGCGCCCTGGCTGGTTGCAGGATCACCCGGCTCGAGAAGACCCTCGCCGCCGAACCGGCCTGATCGCCTCCGAGATCCGCCCGGTTGCACCCCCGGGTCCCAGGCGAGCTCCCCCGGGGAGGGCGAGCCGAGACCGGGTTCTGTCCAGATAGTCGGCGTAGGCATCGGTTCGGCGGAGGCCCCGGCGTCCGGTGCACCGCCGGCGTGGTCCGGGTTGAGCCAGACCGTCAGCCTGTGGTGTTGCCGAGGTTGGGCTGGTCGAAGGCGCACGGGTCGGCGCGGAAACCGGCCCGCCGCCTCGACGCGGACACGGCGTGGATCATGTCCGCCATCGTGCACCGCGACCGTGGCCGTCGGCATGTGCCGTTCGCGGGACTACGTCTCGTGCTGAACCGCAAGTCCTGGGTTCTCGACCACGCGATCGAGCAGGCCGCGCATTCCGCGTGCTGCGGGCGTGGGCAGTGGCTGCGGAACAGGAGGTCCTCCACGCGGGGCTGCACCTGCTCTGCGCCAACATGCCCAACGGCAGAGCTGGCGCTCACCCACATCACCGGTTGTCCCTCAGCGCTACCTCCGGCCGGGCCGGCGAGTCCAGGCCCGAAGCGGCGGTGGTGGGCTCCGCCGTCCGCGAGCTGCTCGATGGCATCGTCGAGTCACAGCCGGTCTGCATCGCCACAGACGACACCCATCGGCTGAACGAGCCCACGACCGACGTCCTGGCTTTCGCTATGCCCTATGTGAGAGACGCGAGGAACTGAAGCAGCAGCCGGTTGACCTCTTGCGGGCGCTCCTGCTGAATCCAGTGACCGCACCCCGGTAGGAAGATGGGCTCGGCGAACTGATCGTGCTGGCGGGGAAGGGCCTTCACGTGATCACGGAGTCCGTGGAACGCCAATACCGGATCCAGGTCGCCGGTGATGAACTTCGCGGGCATCGGCAAACGCACCCCGTCGAAGGCGGCGGTGAGTTCCCAGTTGCGGTCGAGGTTGCGATACCAGTTGAATGCCCCGGTGAAACCGTCCGCGAACTGGGCGGTGAAAATCTCCAGGTCCTGTTCGGTCAGCCATTCCGGCGTCGCCGTGCTGCGCTCCGGATCGACCGCCTCCAGCAGCCCGCCGTTGCGCGGGACCAGCATGTCGCGAGGCGCCCGGTTCGCTGGGTTGTCGCCGCTCACGCCGTAGAAGGTACGGCGCAGGCTCGTCATCGGGTCACGGCCGTACTCTTCGTCGGCGACGCCGGGTTGTTCGATGTAGTTGATATAGAACTGTCCATCGTGTACCGCGCGCATAGTGGTCAACGGTCCGGCCTTCCCTCGCGGATAGGGAGGAACGCTCAGCCCCACCACTCCGCGGACAAGGTCGGGGCGCATGAGGGCGAGGTTCCATGCGACAAACGCACCCCAGTCGTGGCCGATCACCACCGCATCGTCGGCTTCCAGCTCTCGAATGAGTCCGGTGATGTCGGCGACCAGATGCATCATCGAATAGGCGCTGACCGCAGTCGGATGCGAGCTTCTGCCGTAGCCACGTTGCTCGGGAGCGACCACCCGGTAACCGGCTTCGACCAACGGGCGAAACTGATGCCGCCACGAGTGGGCCGCCTCCGGAAATCCGTGAAGCAACAGAACGAGAGGCCCTTCCCCCTCCTCCGTGATCATCAGATCGATGCCGTTGGTCGCGACGAAACGACGCTCAGGCATTTGGCCGACTCACCTCAATCCAATGTTGCCCGATCGGATGTGCGGCTCCTGATCGGTAGCTGGAGATTCCGATTGTGCGGCACGGTCGGCCGAAGAAGCTCAGATGGTGCCGATCGCACGCGAAGGTTCATCGGACGGGGCGACGCAGTTGACGACGGGACGAGATGCCGAGTTTGGCGAAGACCTTGCTCAGGTGCCATTCGACTGTGCGTGGGCTGATGAACAGACGGGTGGCGATCTCCGCGTTGGAGAGCCCTTCACGAGCGAGCTTGACTATGTAGGTCTCCTGTGCTGTCAGCGGGCCGGTGTCGTCGCCGTGCCGTTGGCGGACGTTCATTCCGAGCCGATGGGCGGCCAAGGCGGCAAAGGCGTCCATGCCCATGGCGCCGAACATCTCGAATGCTGTTCGGACTTGGTCGCGAGCATCGTCGCGCCGGCCGGACTGCCACAACCATTCGCCGTAGTAGAGGTGAGCACGTGCTGACAGCGGCCGGATCTTGGTACGGCCGAGACGCTCGATCGCCTCGACGTACGATTCCTCCGCCGTCGCACCGTCGGTGAGGACGGCCCGGCAGCAGGCCTCCATACCGAGCGCCCAGTCGGTGCCGCACGCCTGCGTCGATGTCGACAGCCGCTTCAACGCGTCGGCCCCAATCTCGGGCTGTCCGCTGCGCGCGGCCGCGATGATCAGTTCGACCAGCGGCGCCCCGGTCAGCACCCCGGGCTCCAGGCTCGACTGGATCGTCTGCTGAGCCGCCTTCAGCGCCTCGTCGAACCGGCCCAAGCCGTTGTAGAGCAGTGCTTTGGCCCAGCCTGCGATAGCCGGTGCAAGCCCTTCGCCGCGCCGTCGGGCATCAGCGGTGTTGACGGCGGCCAGCTCGATGGTCCGGTGTTCGTCACCCTGCCACGCCGCGAGCAGCAGAGCCATGTAACCGGGCACCGGGATTCCGGTTCCGTCCGCGACATCGTCGAGCTCCGTGATCAGCACGGATGCGTCGGACAGGTCACCGGCGAACAGATGCATGAGTATGCGTGTCGTCAGGGCCAGGGGCAAGGCGGCGAGTGCTCCGGTTTCGCGCGCCAGCCGGACATAATCACCGGTGAGCGCGTCGGCCGCTCCGTCATCGCAGAGGTCGGTGGCGATCGAGCAGGCGAACCACATCCAGCGAAGGCCTTCCTGGTTCGCCAGCTGCGGTTCCTGGAACGCCTTCAGCGCCTGTCTCATCTTTGGCACACCAGCCGCGAAGCCCGCGGTGTATCGCACTGCCAAGCCGTCTAGGAGCAGGTCGGACGGCCGTGCGGGCGATGGGGCGACAGGCGCCGCGATGGCCGCTCGAGCCACATCCCGCATGGTCCCACTGCTACCGGAGTCGGAGGCGTACCACGCCGCCCGCAAAGCGTCGAGATATGTGCTGCGGGCGAGACCGATGTTCAGCGGCTCGATCCGTGACGCCGCTTTGAGGAAGAGGTCCGCCGTTTCGCGGCCTCGGTCGACCATGAAGGCGATGTCGGCCCGCAGGAGATCGGCGCGCGCCCGGTCGAGCTCGGACGACTGATCGGCCTCGGCCAAGGCGAGCAGGCGGAGCGCGGCGTCCGGGGCACCGCCCACATGTCGGGCCTGCGCCGCGGCCAGCAGCCGTGATGCGCGCCGTGCCGGATCCGGGGTCAGTTCCGCGGCTCGTTCCAGGAACGCTCCGGCTGCCGCGAACCCACCACGGGCCTGCGCCCGAGCCGCGGATGCCTGCAACTCGGTCGCTACGTCCTCGTCGGGTCCCGTGGCCGCCTGCGCCCGGTGCCAGGCTCGCCGGTCCGGATCCGTGCTGGTCACCGTGACCTCAGCGAGGGCGGCATGTGCCTGGCGTCTCTCCACCTCGCTCGCGGCCTGGTAGACCGCCGAGCGCAGCAGGGGGTGGCGAAAACGGACACCGAACCCGAAGTCGATGAAATCGGCGGCAGCCTGTGCGGCAGCGAGATGACTGTCGCCCGGTACGCCCATCTGGTTCAAGGCACTCCATACCAGGACGGGGTCTCCGAGGGGTTCGGCCGCAGCGACCAAGAGCATCTTCCGGGCGACCGGAGGAAGCGCGGCAATCTGCCGTCGGAAGCTCTCCTCGATACGGCGAGGCAGGGCGCCGGGGCTGAGAAAGCCGAAGCCGCCGGCCAGTTCAGCGGGAGTGAAGCCGCGAGGCAGTTCGGTGAGCGCCAAGGGATTGCCGTGGCATTCGGCGACGATGCGGGCGAGCACTCTCTCGTCGACCCGTCCGAGAAGCGTCGAAGCGAGTAACTCGCGCGCATGGTCGTCGGAGAGACCGGTGACGGTCATTCCCGGCAAGCCGCTCAGCTCGGGCACGTCCTGACTGTCGAGGTCGCCGCGTACCGCGAAGACCATCATGAGTGACTCGGTTCTCAGCCGCCTGGCCACGAAGCCGAGGATCTTGGCCGATGCCTGATCCAGCCACTGGGCATCGTCGATGACGCAGACCAGTGGCCGTTCGCCAGCGAAGTCGGCAAGCAGACCAAGAACACCCAGACCGACCATGAAGAGGTCCGGTGTCGTGCCGGTGCGCAGACCGAACGCAGTGCTCAGCGCAAGGCCCTGCTGAGCCGGCAGCCTCGCGAGGCCATCCAGTGCGGGCGCGCAGACCTGGTGCAGTCCGGCGAACGCGAGCTCCCGCTCGGCTTCCACCCCCGCGGCCCGGACGGTTTGGCAGTCCCCGGCCTGCGCCAGCGCGTAGTCCAGCAGCGCGGTCTTGCCGATTCCCGCCTCGCCGCGCAGCACCAGCGCCCCACTGACGCCGGTACGCGCACCAGCGAGGAGCCGGTCGAGCGCCGCACGTTCGGCTTGCCTACCCAACAGCACTTCGTTGGACCGTTTTCGCCTGGTTGTGACCGAATTCTGAGCATGTTGGGGAAACATCATCATGAACACTAGCCGGGGACACGGTCGAGGATCAGGCGCGGTGGCCAAACCCCTCGGCGACGATCCGCAGACCAACACTGCCGCGCCCGCCATAACGGACACACCGCGCGATAGGGATATCTCATCACTGCTGACGAGACATCGGCCAATCACGGCGATCAGGCGCCGGCGACATCGCCTCCCGCACGCCCTTTTTGAACGCCCAAGGCATGACCGACTTCCACCTGCCGACCAGCCTGCTTGTCATCGACCAGGTGTCCCGCGACTACGCGGGCGAGGTGGGCAAGAGCGGGCGCCGAACATGGGTGTGCGACACCGACTGGAGCAATGCCGCGCGGGGCAGGGCGCGGCCGCGAGCGGACCGGTGTCCCCGGCCGGGACCCGTGCGCGCGCCCAGGGGACTTACTGACGCGAGCAACCAGGTGTTCCGGCCAAGCTCTGACCATCCAACGAAATGGAGAAGCAGTAATGGAGCAAGGCATGCGGGCCGCGGGCCACCTGTACATCCAGACCAATGAGGTCAAGAACGTCGTCATCCATTACGCCCGTAACGCGGACGGGACGATCCACGAGGTGGAGCGGATCGCCACGGGCGGCGCGGGGTCCGGCGTGTACAAGCCGATCAGCGGCCAGGAGAGCGCCCCGAACGCCTTCGAGGCCGCGGGCAGCGTGATCGTGACGGCTGACAAGCGTTTCCTGTTCGCGACCAACGGCGGTGACAACTCGGTCTCGAGCTTCGGCGTGGGCGAGGACGGCAAGCTGACGCTGATCGACGTCAAACGGACCGGCAACGTCGTGGCCGGTCGCAGCGGCACGGCGAAGTCCCTGGCGTACGTGCCGGCCAGCGGCACGCTGTACGTGCTGCACTCGTTCGGTCCCGACCACGTCCGGCTGATGTCGGTCGATGCCGACGGCAAGCTCAAGGCCCGCCCCGAGGGATACACGATCAACACCCCGGACAAGTCGCTCCGGGTGTCCACCATGATCGTGCTGTCGCCGGACGAGAAGTTCATCGTCGTCGGCACCACCTTCGACCAGCCGGCAAAGGCGAACCCGGACGGCTCCCCGATCCTGTGGGCGGACCAGCCCGACGGCTCGAAGAAGTCAGTCGCGTCCAACGCGCCCGACCCGGACGGCATCGTAGTCTTCCCAGTGCGGCAGGACGGCTCGCTCGGCGAGGGGCTGTTCCAGGACGGTGGCGGCGGCTCGCCCTTCTACCCCGCTTTCCTGCACCACCGGCCCCAGCACTTCGTCATCGGCTACGCCGTGGCCGACGGCGTCGCGCTTGCCACCCTCGCCGAGGACGGCAAGATCGCCACCGGGCCGGTCGTGAAGATCGACACCAGCGCCGGCCTGCCGTCGGAGCTCTGCTGGCTGGCGGTGTCGCCCGACGACCAGTGGGTCTTCGCGACGAACTTCGGATACAGCAACATCAGCAGCTTCCGGATCGACGGCGACGTCATCTCGCTGGTCCACAGCTCCGCGTCTCCCAAGGTGCCGGGAGACGGGACCTTCCGGGCGCTCAACGGAACGGTCAGCAGCGGCCCGAGCGACAACTGGCTCACCCCGGACGGCGGCTTCCTGTACCAGATCTACGCCAACGCGTCGAAGCTGATCGGCTACTCCGTCCAGGCGGACGGTTCGCTGAGCGAGGTCACCAGCGCGGAGATCCCGTACAACAGCCCGCAGGGCCTCGCCGGGTTCTGACGAGATGACCGAGAACGGCCCCGGGCAGCCGCGCGTCGAGACGTGGTTATCGTCGTTGATGCTGAGCCCCCGGGAGATCGAAAAGCTGGTGATCTATCAGATCGCCGAGCTGGCCCGCAGGCGCAGGGACCGCGGCCTCAAGCTGAACTTCCCCGAGTCGATCGCGCTGATCACCGAGGCGTTGCTGGAAGCGGCCCGGGACGGGAAGTCGGTCGCTGAGGTGACGGAGTTGGGCAAGCAGGTGCTCTCCCGCGACGACGTGATGCCGGGGGTGCCCGAGATGGTCAACGTGGTCCAGGTCGAGGCGACATTCCGGACGGGTACCCAGCTGGTATCCGTCGCCAACCCGATCCCGTAGAAGGACGAGATGATTCCAGGCGAGTGGCTGCTGTCCGACGAGCCGATCGAGATCAACAGCGGCCGGCGTACCGTGCGCCTTCCGGTGCGTAACACCGGTGACCGGCCGATCCAGGTTGGCTCGCACTTCCATTTCTTCGAAGTCAACCGGGCACTGGACTTCAGCCGTGCGGCGGCGCTGGGAATGCGCCTCGACGTGCCGTCGGGCCAGTCGATCCGCTTCGAGCCGGGCGACGAACGTGACGTCGACCTGGTCGAGTTCGGCGGATCGGCCCGGGTGGTCGGGTTCAGTGGGCTACTCGACGGAGCCGCGTCCAACCAGCGTTCGAGGGCCCGGGCAATGGGGCGGGCCCTCGAACGCCGGTTCTCCGGAGCGGGGGAACAGTCATGACGACGGTTTCGCGAAGGCAGTACGCGTCTCTGTACGGCCCGACCACGGGCGACCGGTTCCGGTTGGCCGACACCGAACTGTTCGCCCGTGTCGAGCGCAGTCTGATCCTCCCCGGCGAGGAGGCGATCTACGGCGGCGGGAAGTCGATCCGCGACGGCATGGCTCAGATCCCGGGCCTGCGTAACGCGGACGGGGCGCTGGACCTCGTGATCACCTCGGTCATCGTGATGGATGCGGTGATCGGGATCGTGAAGGCCGACATCGGCGTCAAGGACGGGCGGATCGTCGGAGTGGGTCAGGCCGGCAACCCGTTCGTGCAGGACGGCGTCTCCGCCGACCTGCTCATCGGTCCCGGCACCGAGGTGATCTCCGGCGAAGGCCTGGTCGCGACGGCAGGCGCCATTGACACGCACGTGCACTTCCTGACGCCGGCGCAGATCCCGCACGCGATGTCCAGCGGAACGACCACCCTGCTGGGCGGTGGCACCGGCCCCGCCGACGGGTCGAAGGGGACGACCTGCACACCGGGCCCGTGGAACATGGCCAGGATGCTCGAGGCGACCGCGACCCTGCCGGTCAACGTCGGCTTCATGGGCAAGGGCAACAGCAGCCGACCGGAGAGCCTGCGAGAGCAGGTGGAGGCCGGTGCGTTCGGGCTCAAGGTGCACGAGGACTGGGGGGCCACGCCGGCCGCCCTGGACTGTGCGCTGACCGTTGCCGACGAGTACGACGTTCAGGTCGCCCTGCACGCCGATACGCTCAACGAGGGCGGATATCTGAGTGACACGCTCGACGCGATCGACGGCCGGACGATCCACAGCTATCACACCGAAGGCGCGGGCGGGGGGCACGCACCGGACATGATGGCCATCGCCTCGCTGCCGAACGTGTTGCCGTCGTCGACCAACCCGACCCGTCCGTACACCACCGACACGACCGACAACCTGTTCTACATGACGATCGTGACGCACCACCTGAACCCGGACAACCCCGAGGACGTGGCGTTCGCCCAGTCCCGGATCCGCGCCGAGACGGAGGCGGCCGAGGACGTACTGCACGACATGGGCGTGCTCAGCATGTACTCGTCGGACTCGCAGGCGATGGGGCGGGTCGGGGACACGGTGGCGACGTGCTGGCGTACCGCGGACAAGATGAAGAGGGTGACCGGCAGTCTGCCCGGCGAGACGGCCGGCGACGACAACCAGCGGATCCTTCGATACCTGGCGAAGCTGACCATAAATCCGGCGCTCACCCATGGCATCGGGCATGTGGTCGGATCGCTGGAGCCGGGCAAGCTCGCCGACATCGTGCTGTGGCCGACGAACACGTTCGGTGTCAAACCGAAGTACGTGATCAAGGGCGGCATGGTGGCCTGGTCGGTGATGGGCGATGCGAACGCGTCCATCCCGACGCCAGAACCGGTGCTGCTGCAACCGATGTTCGGCGGGATGGGGAAGGCCGCAGGACGTACGTCGGTGACGTTCGTCTCCCAGGCGGCCGCGGACGCGCAGGTCATGGAGCGGCTCGGGGTCGACCGCAGGACCGAGGCGGTTCGTGGCTGCCGGACAGTGGGCAAGGCGCAGATGGTCCGGAACGACCTGACTCCGGACATCGTGGTGGACAGCGAGACCTACCAGGTGACCGTCGACGGCCGACCGGCCGTCGTGCCCGCTTCCAGCGAGGTCTCGATGTCCCAGCTCTACTACATCGTCTGATGCCCGACGACCTGGCCGGCTTCCTGTCCGTGCTGCAGTTGAGCGATTCAGCGTTCCCGAGTGGCCGCTACACGCTCTCCTACGGACTGGAGACGCTGGCGCAGTCGGGCCGGCTCGCAATGCCGAGTGATCCGGCGGTGCTGGCCGCGCTGTTGCGGGATTACCTGCGGCTCGCGGTCGGACCGTCGGAAGGCGTCGGGTTGGCCTGTGCGCATCGCGCGACGACCGGCCCGGATTCGGTGGACCTGGACCTGGTCATCCGCGCCGACGAGCGGTTGACCGCGGTGAAGCTGTCGCGGGAGGCCCGGGAGACTTCGACCCGTACGGGGCGAGCGCTGCTGCGTGTGGCGACGGCCGCGTTCGATCCCGGGGCCCTCTCGCAGTATGCGCGAGAGGTCGCCAACAAACGGACACCAGGCAACCACGCGGTGGTCCTCGGCGTCCTGAGCGCGTGTCTCGGCGTATCGCGCCTGAAGTCGGTGGCCGGCGAGTTGTTCGCGTTCGCGGCGAGTTGGGTCGCCGCCGCCGTCCGGCTCGCCGTGACCGATCACCGCACCGCCCAGGGTGTGCTGCACGACGTGCGCTCCGACCTGGACGCCGCGGCACGGCAAGCCGTCGACGGGGACGTCGCCGACATCACCAGCTGCACACCGCTGCTGGACATCATGACGATGCAGCACGAGGAAACCGAACTTCGGCTGTTCGCCAGCTGAGAGGAGAGATAGCTCAATGCAGACCCATACGCATCCGCATAGGCATGATCACGATCACGGGCCGGCTTCACGGTTCGCCGAGGTCCGGGCGCCGGGGATTCCCCGCATCGGCATCGGCGGCCCGGTCGGCTCCGGCAAGACAGCGTTGATCGAGGCACTTGTTCCGATGCTCATCGCGGCGGGTCATCGCCCGCTGGTCGTCACCAACGACATCTTCACCAGCGAGGACGCGCTGCACGTACGGCGTACCCTGGCCGGCGTGCTCGCGCCGGAACGGGTGGTGGGTGTCGAGACGGGCTCGTGCCCGCACACCGCTGTGCGGGACGACCCGAGCATGAACCTCGACGCGGTCACCGAGCTGACGGACCGTTTCCCCGATGCCGATGTCGTGCTCGTCGAGTCCGGTGGCGACAACCTGACGCTGACGTTCAGCACCGCACTCGCCGACTACTTCGTTTTCGTGATCGACGTCGCGCAGGGCGACAAGATCCCGCGTAAGCGTGGCCCCGGCGTGACGCACTCGGACCTGCTCGTCATCAACAAGGTGGACCTGGCCGACCTGGTTCGGTCCGACCTGTCGGTGATGGACCGGGATGCACGCGCCGTGCGCGACGGCCGTCCGTTCGTCTTCACCAACTGCTTCACCGGCGATGGGCTCACCGAGGTTGTGGGCCGGATCGATGAGGTGATCGCCCGGTCCGGCGCGGCCGTCGGCTCGGCATGACCGGACGGGACGACCGGGCCTGGTGCACACCGACCGCCCTGCCCCGGGAGGTGCTCGCCTTCGGGTCGGAGGTCAGGGACGCGCTGGGCGTCGGCGCCGCGGGGAAGCTGGGCGTGCTCGACCTGGCGCTGGCCCCGCGTGCGGGAAGCACCAGGGTCATCCGGCAGTACCAGAAATCTCCGCTGTACGTCTACCGCCCGATCTATCTGGACCCCGGGCGACCGGACATGGCCTTCGTGTTTCTGCAGCAGCAGGGTGACGGGTTCGTCCAGGGCGACCGCTATCGGGTGGACGTCGACTGTGCACCCGAGTCCGCCGTCCACCTCACGACTCAGGCCGCCACCAAGGTGTTCAAGGCCCGGGACGATTTCGCCACGCAGCTGGTCAACCTGCGCGCCGGTCGCGGTGCGATCCTCGAGTACCTCCCCGATCCCGTCATACCGTTCCGCGGGTCGCGGCTGTACCAGCGGACCAGCGTCACGGTGGCCGAGGACGCCATGGTGATCCTCGGGGAAATCCTCCTGCCGGGCCGGATGGCGCGCGACGAGGCACACGTCTACGACCTGTTCTGGGCCGAGACCGAAGTCCGGGATCCCGACGGCGCTCTGCTCTTCACCGACACGCTGAGGCTGCGGCCCGGCGAGGTCGACGACCCGCGATCACCGGGTGTGCTCGGCGGCTACGACATCCTCGCCAGCCTGTACGTGATCTGCTCCGGGATGCCCCCGGGCGAGCTGGTCACGGTGCTTCGGGAGGCGCTTGCCGGCGTACCGGAGGTTCTTTCGGGCGTGACGCAGCTTCCCGGCGGCCGTGGTGCGGCGGTGCGCATTCTCGGCCACACCTCCAGAGACGTTCAAGCTGCGATGCACGCCGCCTGGGATCGGGCCCGCACTCTGCTGCTGGGCTCGCCCGCCCCCGACCTGCGCAAGGGTTGAGACGCTCGCGGGTCGGGGGCCGGGGAGATACGGGGCCAAACGCGCATTGACGCTCGGTGCGGCGAGCCCGGGCTGCGTTCGAACCCAGCCGCCGGCCTGACCCCTCGCCCGAGGGCAGCCGTCGCCGAGGCGTCGAACGCCGAGAGACCGTCCTGCGAAAAGTACGCGCCGGTGCTGGGCTGCCGGCGGAATCCTGTCAGCCCCGGCCGCGGCCGACACTGCCCGATGAGAAAGCCACTGCTCGAGGCGAGATTCCGAACGACGGACGGTTCTCCTCGGCGGCCACCGCAACGAGGTCCTACTCGTCGACGGCTCGGCGCGGCGCCGGTAGCTCTCCGCTATCCCGCCGTCTAGTGCGTTGTCCATGAACGTTTGCCGGGTTGGTGACACGCCGGGCGGCGTGGGTCCGGATGAGGTGGTGAGGGCTCACTCTCGACGGCGGTGATGTAGGCCGTTGAGAGTGAGGTGGGTGGATTGGCCGAGCCGGTACGGGCCCGGCGGTTAACGCAAGATGAGGGCCGCAGGCTGCAACAGTTGGTGCGACGCGGCAAGCACGACTCGGTCCGGGTTCGACGGGCGTTGATCGTCATGGCGTCGGCGTCCGGGACGCCTGTCGCGTCGATCGCTCGGTTGGTCGCCGCGCACGAGGACACCGTCCGCGATGTGATCCACCTGTTCAACGAGATCGGACTACGCGCGTTGGACCCTAATGGGCCTTACCGGGAACCCGGCGGCATTGCTTCTTGACGTTGCTGCAGGAGACTCGGACGGTAGCCGCTGGCAGGTGAGCACTCT
>NZ_JBEXFP010000073.1:0-24277 GCF_040606825.1 Micromonospora sp. NPDC005367
GTTTGCCGGTGCACCGGCAAACCCACCGCCGCCAGCCAGCGACAGGGCGCAGACCGCCGGTCGCCCGCCCCCGCAGCCCTCATGGCAGTACGGGAACGGGGAGCCACCCGGACAGTCGACGGAGTGCCCGGCGCGAGCACTTGCCGGTGCGTCGGGTCGCCGCCTGACTTGCCGCCCATTGGCACGTGCATCTGGATCTCCCTGGCGTGAGGCTGCCGCTGGTCCGTCGGTGTAGCGTGGGGCCCAATTGATCTTGGACCGGCTCGCCGACGTGTTCCTGGCGTTCACGATCGCGGGGGGTGACGGGGCCAACATAGACCCAGCGTGGTGGGTCACCGTGTGCCTCATCGTGTCTGAGCTGGCCGTGCGCGGGTGGCTGAGGAAGTTGCCCGTCCCCTACTCGGCGGGGTTCAGAGGATGTGCCACCGAGTAAGTTCGGCGCCGTCATCGCGCAGGCCCGCGATCCGGCGGTGCACCTCGTCGGCGGCCTCCGTGCCGGGACGGGACTTGCGGGCATTGGTGGCAATCATCTGCAGCTCACGCAGCTGGCACAGCTCCTCGAATTGAGGCCAAGCGGTGGCATCCCACCCGTAAGTGGTAGTGAACTCGGCGAAGGGCGTGTGGCCGGGCGGGTCGAATCGGCGACAGTGAACGGCGACCGTCGCGATGTCCCACTCGCGGGGTCCGAGGGCGGCGCCGTCCCAGTCGGCCAGTACCGGCGTACCGTCGAAGCGCCGCAGCGCGTTCCGTGTTTGCGGGTCGGACTGAATCAAGCTGGCCTCGTGCGGGAACCCCAGCGCGTCTAACCGGGCTGCCAGTACCCGGAGCCGGCCCATCAGCAGATCCCGCTCGTTCCCTTTTAGGATCGTCGAGCGGGAAACGGACCGCTCGATGCTGTGGATCGGCCGCAGGACGGGCAGCGGCATTGGCGGGGTCGGCAGGGCATGCAATTGGCGGAGCAGTGTTCCCAGTTCGGCGACGCTGATGGGTTGATCGTGTGCGGGGTCAAGACGCTGCCAGACCGTGACAGCGTGACCATCAACCCGCAACGGCTGTACAAGGGCCGAGTGGAGTCCCACCGTCGGAAACCCCCGGGCCTCCAGCCAGTCGACCACAGCCACCATGGCCCGTGCTCGCTCCAGGTCGGAAGAGGCAGGGGCGATCTTGATCACGACGTCGCCGACGGCGTAGACAGCGTTGGTGTGGTGCCGTAGCAGGGCGGCGTCTGCGTCGGGGTAGCCGAGCCGACGGCACACCTCGGTGAGCACCGGGCGGGTGCGCGCCTCGACGAACATGCGGCTCCTAGGGATCGAGCGCAGTGGTGGCCCCTAGCCTACGGGCGCGCTCGCGGCAGGCCCGCACGTAATCGGTCAACGCCGCCACCGCACCGTGGCGATCTCGCTCGGGAACCATGGAGATCACATCGGTAGCCCTGGTGAGGAGGATCTCTGTCTGCTGTGTCTCCGGTAGGTTCGCGATGGCGTCGTGGGCGGTCACCGCTGCTTCGGCCGCGCGTCGGTCCCGTACGAGGCACGCTGACCTGTCTAAAGCGAGGAGCGCTACGTCGATCGGTACGGCGGGTGCCTCGCCGTACAGTCGCAACGCCTCGTCTTGAACCCGGTACGCCCTAGCGGTGTCAGCGAGGCAGGTATACGTCCCCGAAAGGTAGAACAGAAGACGCTTCGCCGGAAACCGGAACGCCACGTCGGTGTCGTCGTCACCGGCCTGGTCGAATATCCGGCGGGCCTGGTCGATGGCTGACCGTGCCTGGTCGGCGGCCCCGAGTCTGGCCAACGCACGTGCCCGGCCGGCCGCAGCCAGGGCGCCCGGTGCCGATGCGGTCGAGGTGAGAGCCAGCGCCGCCTCGGCAAGCGCGACGGTCTGACCAGGGTCTCCGAAGTAGTACGGCAGCATCGCCGCCTGGGCCCGCACCAGCCCCCTCAGCCGGGCCTGCCCGCTGTCATCCGCCGCGCGGATCGCCGTGCCGTACCATCGCTGCGCCTCGGCAACCTCCCCGAGTCGCATCAACGCATCCGCGCACATCGTCGCCAACAGCGCCGCCACCCCAGACAGCCGAGCCTGGACCGCCGCCGGCTGCCGTCGCCCTGACAGAACCTGCACCTCCCGGCAGTCACCCGCCAGCAGCGACAGCATCACCCCCGGAGAGGCCGACGGGTATATCCGCATGTGCTCACCCACAGACTCCTCCATGAGCTCGAGATGCCGCGGAGCGACGCTCGACGATGCCAGAGCCCCATCCAGGCCCAGACGCAGCTGCGCCAGGACGCCGACCTCTACGCGGGTCCCGACTCCGATCACCGGCTGATTCACGACGTCACCTGCAGCCGAGAGCCACCGCAGCTCCTCGACACCGTGCCCTTCTTCGTCCCGGCCGAGCCCCATGGCCGGACGCGGGATGCTTAGGCCGACCGCGATCCGCTCCAGAACCTCGTAGGCCGTGACCTGCCGGACGCCCTTGGCGATCTCGGCCGCCCGATTGGGCGAGACATCAACGAGCGTCGCGATCCTGCCGTAGGAAACTCCCCGGGCATGAAGAAACCGGAAGACGGCACTGACATCCCGCCGCCGCAGGAACTCGCCTATCGGCCGGCCGTTCCAGACTCCCGAGCTCCACCACTCGGGGTTCACCTGCACGCCCACGATCACCCCCGACCAGACCACAACCGGTTGTCAGCACAGCGCATCCGCGCCGTCACATCAAGTCAATGGCGACCGAGTCGGCGGACGCCCACCGAGCTTGGATACGCGCGCCACCATCCGGAACGCCCACCGTGAGCCCTCACGATGTCGGCCCGATGGGTTTCGTCACCTGCACTGCCATTGGATCGGTTGTCTTGCCTGCTCTGTGAGCCTCAGGACGATGGCCGGCGCCGAGCCGCGCGACGCGGTGGTAATGCCGTCACCCGGCCCCCGAGCAACCCTCGCCGGTAACGACATCCCGATCGTCCCGCCCGATTTCGTGCCACGGTGCTCCGAGGCAGCAGGCGAAGGCGGCCGGGCAAGCACCCCCTTCCCCTGTTCTCTTGCCCACCCCACGGGCGCGCGGGCGGTCGTCAGCGGATCTGAGGTGCGCTCTCCGACGCACGGACGACGGCTGGCCGGCACACACGCAGCGTCCCATCCGGGCGACCTGACGATGGCGCCTTTTCGGCTGTCAGGGGGGGGTGCAGCGGCGTGCGGCGGGGAATCACCTTGCGATACGCGATGCGCCACCCAGCCTCTTCCCGGCGTGCAACGTCCTCGTAGACCACACTGCCCGCGCTGCCGGTGGCGGAGACCCCGCATGACGGACGTCCTCACGGTGAGGTGGAGCGCCGGCGCGCCCGGAATAGAATATCAATTATGTCTACAGATGCCTCGGCAGTAGAGAGGCCTCCCGGTCCCGTCGTACATACCTCGTGGGCACCGACTATCGGAAGGTCGCTACTCCGAGGCAGACGTGTGGGAGGCCGGTGGTGTCCCGTCGACGAGGTCTGGCCTACCTATGCACCGCCAGCCAGCGCTTAGGCGTTGACAACCGGCAGCCGACCGGAGGGTAGCCACGCGACGGTCGGTGCCGGTAGGCGAGGAAGCCACCCAGGTGGCCCTGTAACCTCTAAACGTGCCTTCGCCGAGTCGTCGCGCGCGCGACCGCGGTCAAAGTTTCGTCGAGCGACTCGCGGCCCTCGCCGACGAGTTGCAGGCGATCGATCCTCCCCGTCACACGGGGACCCGCAACGCTCTGCGTGGGGCCCTCGCCGCTGAGGCGAAGCGGCTGGACCAGGCCGTTACTCGCCTCGACCCAATCTTGAGGCCACGGGGCCTGTTTGATCCCAGCGCTCCCAGCACCACGGGTCGTATCGTCGCACTGACCATGATCGCCCAGCAGAGGCATCCACTGGCGGCCCTCAGGCCCTTCTATGGGGCCGGGGTATACGCGCTGTACTACAACGGCCCCTTCGACGCGTACTCGCCGATTTCCCGTACGGAGCAGCCGATATATGTCGGCAAGGCGGACCCGCAGGAGGCCGAGGCGAAGGATGCGGTTAGCCAAGGAACGCGCCTTCATCGTCGTTTGAACGATCACCGCGGGAGCATCCGGAAGGCCGCCTCGACCTTGCGCCTCGAGGATTTCGAATGCCGATTCCTCATCGTGCAGACAGGGTATCAGAGTGCGGCCGAGGAACAGCTCATACAGTTCTTTCAGCCGATTTGGAATAACGAAACGAAGATCTGCTTCGGAATGAGCAAGCATGGCGATAAGGCCGAGACTCGCAAGAATAAGCGATCACCTTGGGATACGCTCCACCCAGGGAGGGAGTGGGCGGACGCCCTTGCCGAGGACCAGAAGCCGGAGAGCCTGATCCGAAAGGAGATCAACATCCACTTCAGACGAGTGCCGCCCCACAGTTCCCTCGAGTCAATCATGGCGGGCGTCATTGGTGACCTTGCACAGCTGGCACCTACTAGTTTCACCACCGCCGCCGGGGAAGACATACCTGTTGAAGCAGATTCACACGAGAACATGCTTAACGATGTGTGACTACGGCGTCACCGCCGAGATGAGGTAACTCCGAAGGCTTTCGACGACAGCGAGAGCCTCTTCTTCCTCGATGTTGTCAGCCCACCGCAGCCGCCAGGCTGAACCGGTCGCTAGCACTTCGCCGAGCGCTCGCACGGCCAGGTCTCGAATTGATGAATCGACTGCCATGGCCCCTTTGTCGGACAGGAAGCGTGGAGCGTGCGCCGAGTTCGAGAAGGGCACGCCGCTGAGCGATTGGAGCGCCACGGCGGCCGCCGCCACCGCTCGAGCGGCTTCCCCGGCCGTGAGGGCCCGCCCGGCCACCGCCACCGCAAGGGTGTCGCGTACGAGTTCGGCGCGTTGTTCGAGGGGGGCGGCCTCTAGGGCATCGCACCACTCTACCGCGTCGTCGTTGTCGAACGGACCGAGCTGCCAGGTCGCCATCGCCCTCCTCACGATGGCAATACCCAACCACACCCCGAGTCGCGTGGATGCTGCGGCTCGGACGGACTCAGCTGACACCGAGACCCGGCGGCTGCGACACACCCGCGATTCACCTTTCCAAGATCGACAACTCCGCGGTATGCTCCTTCCATGTCTGAGCCGCCCGAAGAGCAGATCAGGGACCGCACCTCGGTGGAACTTTTCGCGGGCGGCGGCGGCTTGGCGATGGCTGTTCACCGGGCGGGCTTTCGTCCTCTCCTGGTCAACGAACTGGTCAAGTACGCGTGCGACACGCTTGAGGCCAACGCCGCCGTTGACCGCGGCGAGACCGAGCGGGTGCCCCTCCCCGGCGAGAGGTGGCCCTTGGTCAGGGGTGACGTCAGCGGGGTCAAGTTCGACTATCTATGGGATCGGGTGGATCTC
Source organism: Micromonospora sp. NPDC005367 (assembly GCF_040606825.1). Classification (NCBI taxonomy): domain Bacteria; kingdom Bacillati; phylum Actinomycetota; class Actinomycetes; order Micromonosporales; family Micromonosporaceae; genus Micromonospora; species Micromonospora sp. NPDC005367. The sequence goes on from NZ_JBEXFP010000073.1 coordinate 5,390, forward strand.
CTCGCTGGGGGACCCCCATGCCAGCCGTTCAGCCTGGGCGGCGTCGCGAGGGGCGACGAGGACAAGCGGAACATGTTCCCGGAGATGTTTCGCGCCATCCGCAAGATCCAGCCCAAGGCCGTCATGTGCGAGAACGTGCGTGGCCTGCTGCGCCCGTCCTTTCGACCGTACTTCGAGTACATCGAGCGCGAGTTGCGACTCCCCTTCCAGGAGCGTGACCACGACTCGACCTGGCGCGACCATGACGAGGTGCTCAAGGAACGTCTGGCTGAGGATCCGCCGGACCCCAAGCGGCGGTATGACGTCGTCACCACCACGGTCAACGCCGCCGATTACGGCGTTCCGCAGATCCGCAACAGGATTATCATCGTGGCGTTTCGATCGGATCTGGGAGTCGACATCGAACGCTTCAAGCGGTCGGTGCGTCCGCGGTACTCGGAGGCGGCGCTGGTTCGATCGATGCTCGACGGCACCTACTGGCGGCGGCATCCCCAGGTCCCCGAGCACGTACGCGAGCGCGTCATGTCCCGACTACCAACCACCGCTCCCGAGGATGACGGCAGACTGCCGTGGCGGACCCTCCGGGATGCCCTCCAAGGCCTTGACGGGCAGCCCTCCCTTCCGCCCGTGCCGTGGGATCGGCTAGATCGGCGAGAGCACAATCTCGGTGGGTTCACCGACCACATTGGCTGGCCAGATGCACGCATCTACGCCGGCCACACTCCGAACGAACTCGACCGACCCGCCAAGACGGTCAAGGCGGGAGTGCATGGTGTCCCCGGCGGTGAGTCGGTGATGTTGACCGACGATCTGTGGCCTGAACCGGCCAGCGAGAAGCCGTATCCCTACCGGCATCGGTATATGACGGTACGGGAGACAGCGCGCGTCATGACCTTCCCGGACAATTGGCTGCTCGCCGGGCCTCGGGGCGAGAAGATGCGCCAGCTCGGCAACGCTGTACCCGTCGTTCTCGGCGAGTTCTTCGCGAAAGCCATCGCCGCGGCTCTCGACGAGGCCGAGAGCCAGCGGTGACCACCACTGCGGCCAGATCCGAGAGTCACTGGGCGGACAAGCCACCGGACTCGAGAGCCTGGAGGGGCCGGCGCGGCCGCAGCCGGAAAGCGGCATCCCTGGAGCAAGATCGTGCGGCCGGGGGACCCGATCGGCGATGGGTTGACCTCGGCGATGGACGTCGGGCCCGCGCCTCCGTGGACCTCAAACTGCTGCCCCGGACTCGCCGGATTCGGGCCTATCTGCGATGGTCTGACAGGGGCCGCTCGCCCGCTCGATACTTGGGCGAGGTCGAACACGACACCCGGGCCGATAACCTGGCCGAGGGATGGCGGTTGGCCTGGGCCCGAGGGCTTCTCACCCCACCGGACACCGCCTCATCGTCCTGGGCGAAAAGCCCAGCCGTACGGACCGTCATGCGCGCGAACAAGGCTCGGGATACAGGCCCGGAGCGACGAGTACGCTCACTTCTGCACAAGATGGGCTTGCGGTACCGGGTCAACGCCAGACCACTGGCTGGCCTGCGTCGAACCGCTGACATCGTCTTTCCCGCAGCTCGCGTCGCGGTCTTCATCGACGGCTGCTACTGGCATGGCTGCCCCGAGCATTACCGTCCCGCTCGCGCCAACGACCGCTTCTGGAGCGACAAGATCGCTGGGAACCGCGCCCGCGACGCGGAGACCAACGGGCTACTCACCGAAGCCGACTGGACCGTGATCAGGATTTGGGAGCACGAGGATCCGGTCGAGGCTGTCAAGCGCGTCGCGGCTGCGGTTCGGGCGGCGGCGTCTAGCCGGCGAGCTCGTTCGGAACGGACCGCTCCGTCGTCTTGATTTCGGGCGGCGTTAGTGGTTGGGCGGATCGCGAACCGATCCCGGTGATGGGGAGTCAGCGGACTTCGGCCGCGTTCGCCCGACGGAGCTCGCTGGCGCCATCGGTGGCGTGCCTCCGTAGACATGGAGGTGATGCCACGTCAGATACTTTGCCCGCGGAGAAGGCGCGGTCGCCGGCAGGAGAAGGGAATCCGCCAGTGGCGGTCGGCCGAACGCGGCTCGAGCCGCCGTGTCGGTACGCACGGCGTTCGCGAGTGAGGGCTTCAGGTGGATGCGCAGGCCGCCGTTGACAGTCATGAGCCCGGTGTCGAACGCGATGTCATGCGTGGGGCAGGCGGTGAGGCCGTTACGCGCGTCCAAACGCTCGGCCGGCGTACTCGCCCGCCATGGCTTGATGTGGCTGGCGACCAGCATTCGAGCGGCCCTGCCGCCCGCCATCTTCACCGACAGGCCGCAGAAGACACAGCGATGGTCGTGGTTGCGGAGCACCTCGTTGGCGAATCGGTGCTGACCGACACGGGCGGCGGCGACAAGGAGACGTTCCGTCGTCTGTTCATCAAGGTCGGCTCGCGACTTAAGCCAGTCAATCGAGGTAGCCTGTACCGCGCTCTCGACCTCCGCTGTCTCTAGCTGGGCTTGACCGCTAAGTCGCAGGTCAGCGCCGTCGTCCGCGAGGCCGAGAAAGTCCGGTAGGTTCTTCGAGTCGATGCCAACGTCTCGGGCGGCGGCGAGTATGACCCGGTATACGGCACCGAGGCGCCCCGGGACCGCGAGGAGATGAGCGGCAACCTCGATCTCGTGTTTGGCGCCGTTGCGTCTGCTGCCGTCAAGGTTCGCCATCTTGGCCAAGACGCTGCTGTTCGGACGTTGGAATAGGCGCCCGAGCGTGGGGACGGGCTCCTCGGCCAAGTGCGCGGTAGAGCCACCGTACTTCCTGTGGTTGACCAGGAAACTCGCGGCGAGACACGTCAGCGTCTCGACAGGAAGGAAGTTGACCTGTCGGCCCGCTGTGACCGGGGCACGCGTGAGGATGGCCTGCCACTGCCCACGCGCGGCGGCGGAACTAATGTCGACGTAATCTATGAAGTTGGGCACTCCCGGCTGCCTCTACTAATCGAAGTTACGCGTCGAGCTCGAAGAGTGAAGTGGGGTCGCCAGCTCCCGAGTCCACCGCCTCCGCGTCCACCGCGCCAGCGGCGAACTGGCGTGGACCCGGGGTGAAGAGCACATCACCGCCCGACTCCCGTCGCCACCAGCCGAGGGCGCTGCCATACCGTCGACGCTCTTGATACAGGATGAGGTAGCCAGGCAGGGCGGTCATCTGCCATCCAGCGGGTAGAGCGGCGACTAGATGCTGGGCGAGGTTTCTGGCGGTCAGAGGCTCCGCGGGGACGACCATCGAGAGGTCCCGGTAGGCCTCTCTGGCGGAAGCGCTAGTTTCGAAACGGAGAAGGTATGGGAGCTGCGCCTTCGCGGCTTCCAAGGCGACCGCTATCTGCTGCACGCCCGGCCGCAGGTGGCACTGGTACTCAAGGTCAATGGGATAGGTGGCGTCGAAGTGCGCTGCCTTGACCACGCTCGTGTCGCGGTTGCGCCCCGGATCCTTGTTGCCGAACCCGTTGGTGTTCCACGGGATACTGTCGCGTTTCCGATACTTCTTGATAAGCAGCTTCTCCGGCGCTGCCGCGTCCAGATCCTCATCGACGTAGACACACACGAACTGGACGGCTGCGGAGTCGAGCCCCGTTCTGCCAGACAACTTGCGCAGGTGTTGGGTCAGCCGGTCCTGCAGCGACCTGGCGGCCTTTCCGACGTAGACGCGTTCCCCCTTGAAGAACAGCGCGTACACGCCGGGGCGCGCTAGTACTGCGGAGAGCGCGACCGCCGTCAAGGGCGCGGGCTTGAGAGGCCGCAGGGTGGTTTCCAACTGATCGGCGAGGGCGCGGGTGATGCTGAGGCGAAACTCAGCCGCCCACTTTTCTGCCAACGCTGCCTCCGAGAGTTCGCCGATCCGGGTTTCGCAGTCTGACATGTCTGGCCCTGCGCGCAAAACAGTCGTAGAGACTTTCGCTCTGGCCGCCAGCACCGTCAGCAAGTGGCGATGTCGCGGCAAACTGTAACCAGTCCAGCGGTGGCAGGACAGCGCACGGCTGTAGTCGCCGTCGTGGTCAGGACCCGGCCACCCACGCGACATCGTTGCCGCCACACCGTTAGGGCCGGCCGTCTTACGGACAGCCCGCAGACCGGCATCCGCAGGACATCAACTTTCCGACATGGTCGGACACCCGACTGTCAGCATACGAACAGCACTCACGTTCTCCTTGGGCACGCCAGGTCGCCCGAATGGATGATTTTCAGGGTCGGTAAATCGGCCTGCGAAGGCTCGCGCATGCGAACAGAAGGGCGCCGAGTGGTCGACGGCCCCGCGGGCACGAGGGCCGCCGGAGCAGGGCATACGCATCGTCGAGCAGGCCATGCCTATACGTGGGCTACGGCAGGAACTTATCTGAGCGGAAGGAGGCCGTCAACGCTTCGGGCGTAACGCGCTTTCACCGTGAACCATAACGAGTGACATTGACACGCCCGAAATGGACTCCTGCCCGAACCCTTGCGGGGCGAGTAGAACTGCTCCATGTTTCTCAGGAGCAGGCGAAAACAGGGGCGAGACCGCGAGGGCCTTATCAACCCATGGGCTTCAGGCCTTGGGACGTCAGGTTGGACAGCGTGAGGAGGAGACGTTCGGGTGAGCGAGGGTGATGACTTCGCCCGCTGCGTGGCCGTCCTGGCCGACGACGCGGAGCGGGCGGGGAAGCTGGAATGGTCCGACGTGGTACGCGTCGTCACCGCACGCGGCCTCGGCGACGCGCTGCCAGAGATCGTTTTGGCCCTGCGCGACCTCGGGCTCGAGGTGGACGCGCCAGTTGGCATCGCGCCTGACGGCGGGCGGTCGGCTAGACGCGACGCCGCCACCTTGCCAGCGTCGATGCGGATTCACGCCATTCTTCGAGGGGAGGACGAGGTCAACCTCGGCAGGCGCATCCAACTCGGCCTCGCCGCCGCTGAGACTGCTGCCAGTCTGGGAGCCGATCCCGACCCGCCAGCGCGTGCTCTAATCGATGACGGCCGACAGGCCCGGGACACGCTCATCCTCGCGAACATTCGCCTTGTGATCAGCATGGTGCGCAGGTATACCCACCGGTCGGGCGACCTGGACTTCGACGATCTGGTGCAGGAAGGTGTGAAAGGCCTTCATCGAGCAGCTGAGAAGTTCGACCCCGAGAAGGGCTTCAAGTTCTCCACCTACGCGTCGTGGTGGATTCGGCAGTCCGTGGAGCGCGCGATCGCCGACACCGGAACCCTCATCCGCCTCCCTGTCCATATCTGGGAGCAGGTCCGCAAGGTCGAGAACTACGCGCGCTCCTTCGAGGCGCGGAATGGCCGTCCCGCTAGCCTCGCGGAGATCGCCGACGGCGTCCAGGAAGACCCGGCACGAGTGCAGGCGCTCCTGGATTGGTCTTCCCCGGTCGTTCATCTCGACGCCACCGTGGCCGCCGTCGATGGCGACGCGACTCTCGGCGATTTTGTGCTGGTGGCCACCGAGCCTGGCCCCGAGGACGCGGTCGTCACCTCGGACGTCGCGGTCGGGCTGCGACAGCGATTGACCGAGGTTCTCGATCCCCGGTCGCTGCGCATTGTGGAGGCCCGCTTCGGCTTCGGGGATCAGGACGAGGCGACACTGGAGTCCATCGGGACCGAGCATGGCATCAGTCGGGAACGGGTGCGCCAGCTCGAGGCCAAGATCCTCAGTGTTCTACGTGAGGATCGCGATGTTCGCGCGTTGGCGGAACTGGTATTGGGGAGAGCGGCATGAGGCAACACGAGGCGCACACTCGTTTCGTGCGGTGGCTCGACGAGCGAGTCACCGCGGAGGGCCGCGGCGACCACACGGAGACGCTTGACGTTGACCCGGCGGGGGTCTTCTGGTTGGGACGGCTCGCACCGGAGAGGGCCGCCATCGCCCGCCCCGGCCGCGAGCGACGAATGGATCCATGCGCCATCGGCATCCGGCTGCGGCCCGCCGCAGCCGGGCCATGGGCATTCACCGTCCGGATCACCGCCTGCGGCTGGTACCAGATCGCCAACGGCGAAGGTAAGAAGTCCTCGAACAAGTGGGCGAAGACCGAGGTCATCGAGGTGGAAGTTCCGATCATCATGGATCTAGGGCTTCGAGAGAAGACCTTCGGCGCGGACAAGATCACCGCTCGCCTGCAAGAAGTGGGAATAGCCGCGTCGGCGGAAGTCCGGGTCAGTGACGAGTCGTGGCGAGACGCCACCCCCGAACTCACCGTGGAGTTCGTGAACACGACAGAGGAGAACAAGGGGCCTCGCGGAGAGCGGTACCTGTTCCAGACCCAGCTGACGATCTTCGACCTGCCGACGGTGCCCTACACCCTGGAGAGCCTGCCTGACAGCTTCCGCTACGACCGGAGCCTCACCGCGATTGGTATCAACTGCGGCGTCAACTCCCAGCGCAACAGCCCAATCCTCACCACCGCCGACACCATCGTCGTCGAACGGAGACGCCCCGAGTACACGTTCGACGGCACCGCACCCGACCAACTCGACCTTGGCTTCCACACCCTCGCCACGGACCCGATCCCGCATCTCACCGCGCTGACACTCGCCTACGAGGAGTGGGGAAAACAGCACTGGTCCGACGACACGCTCACCCGCCGCGCGACCACCGGCGGCTGGAGCGCGGAGATGCTCGCCGAAGCCAGGGAGGCCGCCGGCCATCACCGCGCCGAGGTCGAACGGGTACGCCGCGGCGTGGCGATCCTCGGAGAGAGTGACGTCCTGAGGCGGGCATTCCAGCTCATGAACGAGGCGATGGCCACAGCCGCCCGCGGCCGCTACCACGGCTGGCGCCCATTCCAGATCGGCTTCATCCTCTCGGTCCTACCCAGCCTCACCGACGGCCCAAGCGAGTGGGACACCGTGGAGATCGTCTGGTTCGCCACCGGAGGCGGCAAGACCGAGACATATCTCGGCCTGCTCATCCTCGCAGCGTTCTTCGACCGGCTTCGCGGTAAACGATCCGGCATCACCGCCTGGAGCCGGTTCCCCCTACGGATGCTCTCCTTGCAGCAGACGCAGCGGTTCGCCGACGCGCTCGGCGCTGCGGAGGTCGTGCGGCAGGACCATGCCATCAAGGGGCATCCGATCTCGTTGGGATATTTCATTGGCGCGTCATCCACGCCCAACGACATCCCGAAACAGCCCACCGAATACAACCCCATCGACGTCGAAGACGACGCCATGCCCAAGCGGTACAAGGTCCTCAGCCGCTGTTCCTTCTGTGCCGAGCAGACCGTTGAGGTGCGATTCAACCGACGCGTGTGGCGCCTGGAACACTTCTGCGCGAACCCCGCGTGTCGCACCAAGGGCGAACCGCTGCCCATCTATGTCGTCGACGCCGAGATCTACCGGTTCCTACCCACCGTCGTCATCGGCACCCTCGACAAAGCGTCAGTCGTCGGCATGCAAGCGAGCATGCGCGGCTTCGTCCACGGACCAACGGCATGGTGCACTCGCGACGGGCACGGCTTCACCTACGCCAAACGCGGCTCTCGCAAGGGCGGCTGCCTCGTCCCCGACTGCGACGCCGTCACCACCCCGATCAACGAAGAGCAACGAGCCCGCTTCGCCCCCAGCTTCCGGCTGCAAGACGAGCTCCACCTACTCCGGGACTCACTCGGCGCGGTCGACTCACACTACGAGGCCATCCTCGACGGCCTCCAGCGCGAACTCACCGGAACGTCGCCGAAGATCATCGCGTCGTCGGCGACCCTAGAGGGTTACGAACGCCAGGTGGACGTGCTGTACTCCCGCCCCGGCCGAGTGTTTCCCCAACCCGGACCTCAGGCGGGACAGAGCTTCTGGAGCCGCGAAACCAATCAACTCCTGCGCCGATTCGTCGCCGTGTGGCCCCGCGGCGTCACCCTGGAATGGGTGTCCGACCGCACCACCACGATCCTGCAAGACAGCGTCCGACGGCTGATCAGCGCCCGAGACGCCACGTGCGCCGAGATCGGCATCGATCCCGCCGTCGCCGACGACCTGCTCAACCTTTACGGCACCGACGTGATCTACGGCAACACTGTTCGTGACGTCGAAGCCGCCCGACGTTCGATGGGCACCCAGGTACCCATCGACCCGCTGCGGGTGGAGTCGCTGACCGGCCAAACAAACTTCGCTGACGTCCGCGACGTACTCGACGACCTACTTAGCCCCGAAGACGAGTTCGCCGAACGCATCCACGTCGTCACCGCCTCATCGATGCTCTCCCACGGCGTCGACGTGGACCGCCTCAACATCATGACCGTACTCGGCGTACCGCTCACCACGGCGGAGTTCATCCAAGCCACCGCCCGCGTCGGCCGCACCTATCCCGGTCTCGTCTACGTAATTCACAAGGTAGGACGCGAGCGCGACTCCACCGTCTACAGCCACTTCCAAGCCTTCGTCGAGCAAGGCGACAGGTTCATCGAACCCATCCCAGTCACCCGCTCCAGCCGCCGAGTACTCGAACTCACCACACCCGCAGCGGTCGAAGCGCGACGCCTGTTCGTGCATGAACCCAAGTCTCCACGGCAGCGCCTCACCACCGTTGACCTGCTCCGCGACTACGTGAACCTCACCGGGCTATCGCCGCAGGCCGAGGTCGACGCCGTCGCGACCACCCTTGGCATCCGGGACACCGAACATCTGCTGCGCGAGGACCTCGAGGTCGACCTACTCGAGGGCTACTTCGTCCGCCTGCAGGAATTCGGAACCGGCGCGCGGTGGCCCACCGATCTACTCGGCCGCGACCGCAAGCCGATGCTGTCGCTGCGCGACGTTGAAGCCCGCATCCCGATCAGCGACGACTAGCCCAAGGACCACGTGATGAAAGACAACCGCAGCGGCTCACAAGTCCTCTACGGCTTCCTACCACAGCAGACCGGTGACCTGCGAGGCGGCATCTACCGCACCGTCGAGTGGAAAGACCCTCTCCGCGTCGACGTCGACGACAGCGTCATCCGCCGCAAACTGATCGAGCAAGTCAACGGCTGGTCCTTCCGCGGCGACGACGCGGGCATCGCACGCGGCTTGCACGCCGGCCACCCAATCGAGGTCGTCGAAGTCAATCCGGACCGTGGCGTACGCATCGAACAGTTCCCCAACGTCTACATCTGCCGCGCCTGCCGCCTAGTGGAAGACCGCTATCACCCCAACTGTCCGGCCTGCGGAGCCAAGAAGAGCTGGGATCAACTTCACTTCGTCGGCTACCACGAATGCGGCATGCTCGAAGCCCCTAGCATTCCACGCTGCCCCGTCCACAACTTGTGTCGCATGCCCTACCAAAAAAGCATGGAAGCCGCCCGCATTCGGTTCGTCTGCCCCATCTGTGAGAGGCAGACCCGCCAGGGAATGGGTTTCCGCAAATGCCCATGCGGGCGATCATGGAACAACACCCGAAGCAACCCAACGATGCTCGTCTACAACATCCACCGAGCCTCCACCGTATACACACCCCAGACGTTCGCCCTGATCAACCCACGTAACCGAAAAAGAATGGCCGAGATCACCGAAGCCGGCGGCCCCCGGCGTGCCCTCGCCTGGGCCATCGGCGGGTTCGTTTCACTCAAACCAGGGTCCGACAAGCCAACCAGGTCATCGGCCATTGACAACTTCATGAGCCAAGGCTATTCACGATCCAGCGCGGAGGCCATGGCCGCCATCGCCAGCGCCGCCGGCGAACTCGCCCCTGAGGAGGAGATCGGTCGCCTCGCGAACGCGCCAGCCGGCCGAATCGAGGCCACTGAACGCGAGGCGGTGGAAATCGCCCTGGCCACAATTGAGTCACGCATACGAATCACTGACCTGACTCGACCCGAGACGCCAGCCAACGCCCGCACCATGTACCAACATGACTACCCGGCCGCCATCAACAGAGCTGGCCTCGAAGCCATCGACCTCGTCGACAAGTTTCCAGTCCTCCGGGCCGTCTACGGCTTCACACGAGGCGGCCTCGAACCTGGCAAGGGACGCCTCAACCTGTTCCCAGGCCGCCGCGGCACCCGCGTCTACGCCGACCCCCAAGAATCCGAAGCCCTGATGTTCCGCCTCGACCCGCAGCGCGTCCTCACCTGGCTCAATCGCCGCGGCCACGCCCTACCCCACGCCGCCGACGCGAGTGACGCCCGGGCCATCGTCGCCGGCCACGTCGTCACGCCCGACCGCTTCACCGACGAACCCGACGCGGCCCCCGCCGGCCGCGACCTACTCGAGCTCATACACTCCTACGCTCATCGCGTCATCCGTCAACTCTCCGTCTTCGCCGGCGTCGACCGCGAAAGTCTCGGCGAATACCTGGTACCCAGCCACGCCACGTTCTTCATCTACGCCGCGACGCGTGGAGACTTCGTCCTCGGCGGCGTCCAAGCCGTCTACGAGAACAACCTCCACCATTTCCTCAACGCCTTCATGGCCGCCGAAACCCGATGTGCCCTCGACCCGGCGTGTCGCCGCCACGGCGGCGCCTGCCACGCCTGCCTTCACCTCGGCGAGCCGGTCTGCGACCGATTCAACCACTACCTCGACCGAGCGACCCTGTTCGGCCACGACGGCTACCTCGCCACCCATATCTAGTCTTTCGGCCGCGACAGAGAGGACGCAAGCCGGAGATGACCACCACAACAACAACCAAGAGCATGCGCATCGCGCCGCAGGCGTACGAGGCGCTCGCCGAGGCACTTGCGGTAATCCATTGGAATAAGCAGCCGTACGAGACATATGTCCGCCGCCACCTTCACCGTCACCCCGAGCTGCTCGCGCGCCTCGACTTCACCCAGACGAAGCGCATCGTGGCCGCAACCTTGGTCGATCTACTTCAGAGCGTAACCGCCTACGACGAGACAACTCTCACGATCATGACCGAAATCGCCGAGATGACGACCTTCCCCAACCTCGCCCGGCAGACCGACGCTGCTGAGCGGATCGCGGTCGCCCGCAGCGCTGTAAGCGTCCTAGCAGACTTGACGAGTCGACACCGACGCGATCTCCATCAGAGAGAACGCCTTCAAGCGGCTCGGGAAGCGGAGGCCCAAGCCGCCGAGGCCAAAAGGTTACATACCCGCGCGATGTCATCTCTCAAGGCCGACTTTCTCGACCTTCACCGAGCGACTGACCCTCACAGGCGAGGGCGGCAGTTCGAGCATGTCCTAAATCACCTATTCGACCTTCATGACATGGAGCCGAGGCTCGGCTACGCGGTAGACCACGAGCAGATCGACGGGTCACTGCACTTTGACACCGATGACTACCTCGTCGAGGCCAAATGGTGGAAACACCCCGTCGACCGAGCCGAGGCGGACGTCTTCGCCGCGAAGATCTGCCGCAAAAGCCGCAACACTCTAGGCATCTTCATCGCCGTGAACGGCTTCACCGAAGGTTTCCTCCAAGCAGCCCATCCAGGCGGAACGCCCTTCATAACCGCCGACGGCAACGATCTCTTTCACGTCCTCGACGGCCGCATCGCCTTGCCAGAACTTCTTCGCACCAAACGCCGTCACCTCAACGACACTGGCAGTTGCTGGTGCCCGGCAAGAGGCATGGTCGGAGGGTCTGTCAAACGAACAACGGTGTAACTCGGGTTGTTGACGGCTACTTGCGGCCTGCGGACAGGCGTCCTTCGAAGGCGATGTCGAAGGCGTTGAGGGCGGGTTTCCAGCGCATGGTCCAGCGCCGGCGGCCTTGTCCGGTGGGGTCGAGGCTCATGACCGCGAGGTAGACGCACTTGAGCGCGGCGCCTTCGTTCGGGAAGTGCCCGCGGGCGCGGACGGCGCGGCGGATGCGAGCGTTGACGCTCTCGATGGCGTTGGTGGAGCAGACGACGGTGCGGATCTCGGCATCGAAGGCCAGGAACGGCACGAACTCCGCCCACGCCTGCTCCCACAACCTAACGATCGCCGGATACTTGCCGCCCCACGCTTCGACGAACTCGGCGAACCGGGCCCGGGCCGCCGACTCGGTCGGCGCGGTGTAGACCGGCCGCAAGGCTTTGGCGATGGGGTCCCAGTGCTGCCGGCCGGCATACCGGAACGAGGCCCGCAGCAGGTGGATCACACAGGTTTGCACGACGGCTTCGGGCCACACCTCGGCGATCGCGTCGGGGAGGCCTTTGAGCCCGTCGCAGACCACCATGCACGCGTCGGCGACTCCGCGGTTCTTCAACTCGGTGAGGACCTGCAGCCAGAACTTGGCGCCTTCGCCGCCGTCGCCGGCCCACAGGCCGAGGATGTCGCGGGTGCCGTCGACGGTGACGGCCAGGGCCAGGTAGATGGGCCGGTTGGCGACCTTCCCGTCGCAGATCTTGGCTCTGTCGCTGTTTGTGTGAAGAGGTTCTCAGTGCGCGAGCAGGACGCGTTTGCGAAGTAGGTCGAGGCTGGCGCGGCCGAACATCTGGCGTTTGATCATCTTGAGGCGGTTGATGTTGCCTTCGAACGGGCCGGAGCTGTGCGGCAGGGTCAGGCCGTTGCGGACGGCATCGAAGTCGCGACGCAGGTTGCGGGCGAACCCGGCCAGGGGCGTGAGGGTGTCGTGTTCGACGGCGGTGATCCATGCGTCGAGGCGGTCGCCGTGTCGGCCGGTCATCATGGCCGCGAAGGCTCGCACGTGTTTGACCAGCCGGTTGATGTCCCGATCGCGGCTGCGAACCTCGCGCAGCTTGGCCGTATCGCGGGGGTCGAGATGGTCGGGATGCGTCATGATCCATGAGGTGACCTGGCGCACTGAAGGCGGTTTCGGGCCGGGGTGCGGGGCGTGGCCGTGGCCTTTGCGGAAGCGGCGTAGGTAACGCTGGACGGCCAGTTCTCCGCCGGGATAGCCCTGCTGTTTGATCTCTCGGAACAGCTGCGTGGCGTTGCGCTGTCCTTCGTTCCAGCGCTGGTGCAGGTAGGCGACGTAGTCGTCGACCAGGTGCGCGCGTTGCTCGGTGACGGCGGTCAACTCGGTGAAGCTGGCCGCGTTCAGGTATTGCGGACCGTGGCCTGGTGCAGGCCGAGCTTGCGGCCGATCGCGGACTTGTTCAGTCCCTGTGCGGCGAGCGCGTGAACAGCGCCGTGGTGTTCACGCAGGCGGGTCACGATCTTCTTCTCGGGTAGCGGCTGCACCTCGGCGGGCATGGTGTCGTCGGCTGGTGACGGTGCCGCGGCGACGAGCCGGGACCGATACGCGTTGACGGTCTTCTCGACCGCCTGCCCCAGGTTCTGCCAGAGGTGGAACCGGTCCGCGACCTGCAACGCGTCCGGTGCACCGGTGCGGGCGCCTTCGCCATAGCAACCGGCGCGGTCGCGGCAGATCACCTCAACTTCGGGGTGCTGCCGCAGCCACGCGGCGAGGCTGTCGCCGTCACGGCCGTCGAACATGTCGACCGGACGGTGGCTGGTCATGTCGATCAGCACGGTGCCGTAGCGACGCCCCCGGCGGAACGCGAAATCGTCGACGCCGAGCACCGTAATCGGTGACATCAGCGGATCGGGTAACGCTCTGACCAGCCGCAACAACGTGTCGCGGCCCACGGCCGCCCCGATGACCGACGTCAGCCGGGAACCGGCCCGGCCAGCCAACGCCAAACCGATCTGCGTCAGCATTCCTCGCAGCCCCGGCGTCAACCGCGCATGGGGCGCGGTTAGCCCACCGATCTGTTCGGCGAAAGTCTTCGCCGGGCAGCCGGTGTTGTCGCAGCGGAACCGCCGGACCTGCACCTGAAGCAGCAGCCCCATCCCCGCTATCGCGACATCCCGCAGCCGCCGCTGATAACGCCCATGAACCCTGCCCGACCACTGCCGGCAACGGCCGCAACGCGCAGTCGTGGCCCGAGCCCGACCTGACAGCACCACTACGCCGTCATGCTGCTCGACAGCTTCGATCGACAGACCCGACAGATGCGGCAGTAGCTGCTCCACAAGCGAACACGCTGAACATGATCAACGAGACTGCCCTACCCGTGGCGAACCGTCCACATCACAAGATCGGCGACAGAGCCCAGATCTTCACGTGCACCGCGTCGAGGAAGATCACCGGGTAAACCGGGTCCAGGGGCCGGTTCTGCCACTCGGTCATGCCCTCGATCACCTTGTCGGTGATCGTCGAGATGGTCTGCCGGGACACCTCGGCGCCATACACCTCCGCCAGGTGGGCCTGGATCTCGCCGGTGGTCAGGCCTTTTGCGGACAGGGAGATCACCATGTCGTCCACCCCGGACAGCCGGCGTTGCCGCTTCTTCACAAGCTGCGGAGCGAAGCTGCCATCGCGGTCGCGGGGCACATCGATCTCGACCGGGCCGACGTCCGTCAACGCCGTCTTCGATCGCACCCCGTTCCGGGAGTTCCCACCGTTCTTCCCGGCCGGATCGCCCTTGTCATAGCCCAGGTGATCGGTGATCTCACCTTCCAGGGCCGACTCCAGGACCCGCTTCGTGAGCGGCTGCAACAGCCCGCCATCACCGGTCAGCTGCAGACCCGCCGCGCGGGCCTGCTCCACGAGCTGGGCGACCAGCTCCGCGTCGATACCGTCCGCCGGTTGTCCCGGCCCGTTCTTCGCCACCGCGGCAGTATCCACGACGGCCATCGATTCTTCGGACATCAGGTGCTCCTCCTTGATCAGGAGTTACACCGTTCGTCTTACAGTCCCTAGCCGCATCGGACGGATAGCTTGGCTAACATGAGTTCGGTACGTCGTGCGTGGCCTGGGTCGGGCGTGTCCGTTCGAGTCGGCTTGACCGCGATGTGTGTGACGATGTGTGGAACTCTTGTGAAGTCACTCCTGGGACAACCGGATGAGTTCAGGTCTCATAGGTCAGGGAAGTGCACCGGGAGGAGGCGGGGACGCATGGCTCGTGTTGTGCAAGTTATTCGGGGTTTCGCCGAGACCGCTACCACCATCGGCATCGCGGTGACGGGAGGGTTCCTGGCCCAGACCAGGCACGACGAGCCCGCCGGAGAACTCGGGCTTGATCCCTGATCGCGGACACTGTAGGCACCTGTGGTGATGGGTGGCCGAGCGGGCGACGTACTACCGGCTCGACGGCTCGACGCAGTCGTGGCGGGGACCGTAGCGGCCTGCGTCGAGGCATCTCTGTGCCGGACATGGTGGGCGACTGGCCGGGTGTTTGATTCTTGACACGCCTCGCGCGGTCGAGTCGATGGCCGCGTGGACCGTTGTCGATCTCTGGACGGTGCCGTTGCCCTAGTGGGCGACAACGAGTGGATCACCATGCTGGACGCCCGCTAACTGGGTAACGCCCACCTGGGTGTGATAGCCAGAACCGACGGTCGGACCATCTGCGGGAGCGGCGGGCGCAGTAGCTCGCTGATCGGCCGTTTTTCGTTGGCCGACTCCGAAGCGCCGCACCCGAGTGGGCGCTGGCGCTGGGTGTATGGCCCATGCCGGGCGTCAGTCCATGCGGATACCTTGATACTTCTGGGTGCTTCTCCGTGCGGTGAGCCTCCAGACGTCGCAATGAGCCGGGCCACCCCATCCGTCGCTACGGGAGACTTTCCGGCGTCGGCTTAGCCTTTTAGGACAGAGGGGCGCGAATGCGGATCGCGGGCAGCGTCGATGTCGATGCCGCGATGAAGGGACTCCGCGAGGCGCAGACGGTCTTCCACTCCGAGGCGGACTTTCAGCACGCCTATGCCTGGGCGGTGCACCGCCTCGACGGCGCTGTTCAGGTCCGACTCGAGGTGAGGCAGGACGCGCGCGAGTACCTCGACCTGCTCTGTTTCGGTCCCCAGGGACGGACGGCCATCGAGTTCAAGTACTTTACAGTCCGCTGGGAGGGCGTCGACCTCGACGCCGGGGGGGGGAGTTCCGGCTGCGCACTCATGCCGCCTCCGACGTGGCACGCCGTGACTTCGTATTCGGCATTGTCCGGCTGGAGCAGTTCTGTCGCGCCAGCCAGGTGCCGATGGATGGCCTGGCGCTGATGCTTACAAACTATCGCGGTCTGTGGGAGCCCCCGGTCCGAGGTCGACGGACTCGGTACCACGAGTTCCGCATCCACGAGGGCGGACGGCTGAGCGGCACGCTTCGCTGGGGCATGGATGACGACCATCACCTGCCGAACCAGCGCGAGCTGGCCGGTCACTACCACCTGAGCTGGCGAGACTTCGCCCGGCTCGACGGCCGCAATGGCTCCCTTCGCTGGCTACCCGTGCCCGTGGATGCACCCGAAACCTGACACATGATCACCGCGCGACAGGAGGCGGCCCAATGCCCCACCCGAAACCGTTCACGGCCAGGTGTCACACCCACCATTTTCCCGCCGGACTGATTTCGCCGCGCGCGGTATTGAAGTTCACCACCGACGATCTCGTGCATGCGCTGTTCACCACCGGCCGCGCACCCGGTGACCGGTTCTCCCACGGCCTGGCCTCGGTTTGGGAACTGATCCATCGGGCATCGCTCATCCCTGCCTACGTCCGCCGTACCGATGGGGGAGGGCTGGTTAGGTCCGCCCTGGCCCGCGAGCTGGACCGCTCGGAGAAAGGATCGCTGTCATACGCCCTCGGGCAGGCGATGACCGGCATCTTCTGCCGGCACAAGCTGGACGTCGACTACCTGCTGCACGCCGACCGATACACCAGCCGGTGGAGCGTGACGTTCGGTGCCACCAGGAAGCGCCCCGACCTCTTCGGCTGGAGTCACCAGGGGTGGGTGGTCGCCGAGGCCAAAGGGCGGTCGAACACGATGGAAGCGAGCCTGGCCACCGACCTCGCGGCGCAGAAGCGTGCCATCAAGTCCATTGAGGGGCAACGGCCATGGCTCGCCCTGGGCTGTGTCGCCTCTTTCCCACCCCACCGACACGAGCTGGCCGTTGACGCGGTCGATCCGTCCGAGGATGGAGCGGCGTCGGTCGACATCGACCTGGACCTCGACCGGTACCTGCTGGCGTACTACGAGCCGTTCCTGACGGCAATTGCCGCCGGGACACCCGACACTCGGGATCAGCGCTACATCGCTGCCCGCTTCGACCTCCTCGACCTGAGGATCGGTCTGCGCCGCGACGTCGCCGACCGGGTCCAAGCGGCTGCGCAAGGGAACGTTGCGGGCCTTCACGCAACGATGCTCGATTTGCTGGGCGCAGACTTTCAGCCGAACGAGGCGGCTACGGTGTTCCCCGACGGCACGCTGGTCAGCACAAATTGGGAAGAGGCCCTCACCCTCAACGACTGGTACTTCTGACGGCCCCGGTGGCAGACGGTCCTGCTCGCGCGATTGTCGGCATCAGTTCCTGCGGCTACGGCGCGCGGCGCCATTGCAACGGTCAGGTGGTTCGCCTTCCTTGGCCGCCGGTGGCTCGCGTTACGCGTGATACAACCCGTCGGTCGCCGATTCAGGCCGGTATGTCCACTGTGCGGGGCCAGGCCATCGGCGATGGCGCTCGGACGTCGGCCGGGAGATGGGGCACGAGGGCGGGCTCCAGGTGGCGCAGTTTCGCGTGCACCGAGTTCCAGGTCCCTTGCGTGAGCCGTTCCACAGGGCAGCGGCAGCTGTTGTGGTTCTCGTTCGGGGTGACACGGGCACGTACGCAGGCGAAGGCGTCGTTGCCGACGTCCGCGCGCAGCAGGTGCCACCGACCGGCTTGCTGCTCCACGGGAGTCGCGGCGAAGACCTCGGGAGTCTGGGGCAGGTACAGGTGGTCGCCGTGATGACGCACGAGGTAGAGCCCGTCGACCGGGTCGATCTCGTCGCCGGCGGGCTGGTGGGTGGCCAGCCAGGCGACCGCGTCGGCGGCGGAGCCCGGCCCCCACAGGTATTGCGTCGGGACACGGGTCGTGACGTATCGGGAGTCGAAGCGCTCGGCCTCGTAGCCGTCGGGCACCCCGCGGTACAGGATCCACTGGGTGGTGGGATCCTCATCGGCGGTGAGGTTCTCCGTGCGCGTGAACTCCTGGAGCCCGCTGGTCGGGTTCCAGCCGACTGCGAGCGTCTCGCGTCGCACTGGTGCCGGGTAACACCTGCCGTCTGGAGTCGAGACGCCCCATAGCTGATTGATGAACTCGGCAAGGTCACGCAGCTCGAGTGTCGCCTCGACCGGAGTGTGGATATGATGTGGTCGCGCGTGGGCGAGGTGGTTGCGCATCTTGACGACCACCTGTTCGCCCTGTCGGGTCCGTTGTCCCCGCAAGAGTTCGTGTTCGCGTGCCCATGCCAACAGGTCGGTGAGCATGCCAGCGAAGCGCCTCGGCGCACCGCTACCAGCGGGCAGGCGGAGCTTACGTCTGTGCAGATGCTTGGCGATGTCGTCGTAGTTGGCACTGGTCAACGGCTGCGGCCGGCCCTCTTCGTCGGTGAACGGGATCACCCGGCCGCGGTAGAACTCGACGAATCGAGCACGTAGAGCGGGCTCGTAGAGGCCGATGGCAGCGTCAGCAACGACAGTAAACTGCTCGTAGTCGACCACACCCAAGCTGTGCTGACCACGCAGCCGCTCGAAGCTCGCCCGAAGATCGGCAGGCACAGCATCGGTCAGCACCGCGCCGGCGACCTGGGAGCGCTGAAAGGCAAGCGCGTCATCCTCATGTAAGAGCCCACCGAGGCTCAACCCCATCGAGGTGAAGCGCCGCGTCCGCTCATCCGGCTTCGTCAACTCAGCAAACACGTCTACTCCCCGTCATCCTTCATGGCAACAGGACAGCATCCACCCCCGCAGGCGCAGCCGGCATCCCATATTCGGATGAACAGCCAACGACCGTCCGGCACCTGGGTCTGCTGAACCGATAGGTGACAGGTGTGGAACACGCAACGCAAAACCGAGATCCTGCTCGACGTCGATGACGTCGCGCTGGGACACGAGACCAAACTGCGGTGGAACCCCGCCGAGGACTGGATCTACTCCGGCACCCTCGCCCACGAACCACTCGTCGATGACGACACCTTCACCCGCGTCCAGACCCTGCTCGGCAGCACCGGCAAACGCCCCGACGGAGTCAGG
>NZ_JBEXFP010000074.1:0-22721 GCF_040606825.1 Micromonospora sp. NPDC005367
CCGGCCGCGCCGGTTCGCGGCGCTCCGGCGGCGGTCGCTGGGACCCCGGCCTCCGCGGTGGCGTCCGCGTCCGCGGTGCCGTGTCCGTCTCCCGCAGCGTCGTCGGCGGCGTCGGTGGTCTCCTCGGCCGCGTCGCCGGCGGTGGAGGGACGCCGGGCCAGCACCGCGATCGCGGCGATCCCGGCCACGGCCAGTAGGGCGACGATGAAAATCCGCACGGGGCCGGAGCCGCCGCCGTCGCCGGGCGCGGATGGCGCCTCCTCGGCGAGGGTCGTGACGACAGCCGAGTTCGGGTCGATCATGCCCCAGCCGGTCGCCGGGTCGGCGTCGGGGCGTCCGGCCCGGTCCGCCGTGGTCTTGATCCGGTGTACGACCTGCGCGGCGCTCAGGTTCGGGAACGCCGACCGGACCAGGGTCGCCGTGCCGGCCGCGAAGGCGACGGCGTACTGCGAACCACTGCTGGCACGTATCCCCGAACCGCCGGCCCCGAGGCTGGCCACGTCGATGCCCGGCGCGATCACGTCGGCCCCAGAGGGCCGGTAGTTCGCCGCCGGTTGCCCCTCCGGGCCGACTCCACCGACCCGCAGCAGCGCGTCCGGTCCGGTGTTCGGGGCGGGTGACGGCGAGGCGTCGGTGCCGGCCGGCGCGGGAGCCACCACCACGACGTCGTGTTCGGACGCCCGGCCGATCGCCTCCGTCACCGCCGGGTCGGTGAGGTCGACGAAGGCGCCGAGCGCGACCACGCGGGCGCCCGCCGAGACCGCGACCTCGATCGCGGTCGCGGCGTCAGCCGGCTCGGACCTGGGCACGTCGCCGACCACCCGCACCGGCAGGATCGTGGCCTCCGGCGCGATTCCGGCGACCGTCGCAGGCCGCGTCGGGCCGGTTCCGGCCGGTGCCGCGGCGTCGCCGGGGCGGGCGCCGATGATGCTCGCCATCGCGGTGCCCGAGCCGAGACAGTCGACGTCGCCCCGGCCGGTGCCGGACGGGATGTCCGCGCCGACCGCGACCCGCCCGCCGAGCTCGGGAAGGCTGCCGTCCACTCCGGAGTCGACGACCGCGACGAGCACCCCCGCGCCACGCGTACGGCCCCACGCCTGGTCCGGGGCCATCCGCTCCTGGGCCCAACCGGAGTCGGGGCGCGACGGCACGGAGCTGGCGCACCGGGACGACGTCGGCGGGCGGGTGCCCTTGCCGGGCGCCGACGGCTTGGGCATGGTCACCGGCGGTACCGCCGGCGCCTGGTCCGGTCCGGACGACGGTTGCGTGGGCATCGGGCCGATGCGTACGCCGTCCCCGACCGCATCCCAGGGCAGGATGAGCGCCCAGCCGGCGCGCAGTTGACGGGAGTCCGTCAGGGTCTGACCGTCGGCCTGCTTGCGGCCCACGTTGAGCCGGTAGATCTCCTCGGCCCGGTTGGCGGCGCCGAGCAACCGGCCGGCGATCGCCGCCAGGTTCTCCGCGCTGTCCGGGCTCGACGCCACGGTGTAGTACTTCACGTACGCGCCGCTGTCCGCGTCCGCGCTGCCCGCGGACGGGGTGGGCGTCGCCGACACCGTGACGGACACCGACGCCGGGACGGTCGCGTCCGATGTCTGATCCCGCCCGGTCACCTGCGGCAGGACGGCCACCAGGGCCACGCTGCCGAGCAGGATGGGCCAGGCCCGCACCTTCGCCGTCACCGCCGGCCTCCTTCGCCTCGCCGTGTGCCTGTGGACGACCCGTGGTGGAACCGCGCGGTCGCCTTCACCGACGACGCTGCGCCAGGCCCACCGGTTCAAATTCCGATCCGTGCGGTCCGGCGACGTGCTCGTCGTGTCGTGCCGCCGGCCCGCGTCAACGGGTGGACTCGGTGACCCGTACCGACCAGCGGGACCGCACCACCTCGCCGACCAGCACGGGCACCGCCCGGCGGCCGGTACGGTCGGCCAGGGTGCGCGCCGTGCTCAGTTCCGCCCCGCGCAGGCCGCCACTGAACACCACGGCCGGTCCGGCCGACGCCGCGCGGTCGGCGTCGGGGAACACCTCCAGCCGCTGGTACCCGGACGGAAGGTCGGGGCCGAGTGCGTCGCCCACGACGATCACCGTCGCACCCGCGGTACGGAGTTGCTCGGCGATCGCGCGTGCCTGCCGGCGGGCCGCGGACGGCACACCGGTGACGGTGAAGACGTCGGGTGCGGCGGCGAGGTCGACGAAGAGTCGCCGCTCGCCCTGCCGGCCGAGGACGACGGGCAGCGCCGCGTCCGGCAGCCGACCGTCGCCGATCCAGGCGCAGGGCGTCTCCGCGATGCCGTCGGGTGCGCTGCCGAGCAGCCGTACGTCGAGCCGGTCCGGGGCGTCCGCAAGGGATTCGAGCTGCACCACCACCCGCCCCGACGTCGCCAGCAGCGACACGGGGCGTTCGACGACGACGGTCGTGGCCGCGACCTCGGGGGATCCCGTGGCGTCGGTGTTGAAGGCGACCTCGGGACGGGGGACCGGGCGGGGCTTCGCGTCGTCGGGTTCGACCTCGGTGGGCTCGGCCGACCGGGTGGCCTCCGCCGGCTCGGTGCTCTCCGCAGGCTCGGCGGGCGCGGCGGTCTCGGGCGCGGCCGGTGTGGCGGTCTCCGGTTCGGCGGGTGTGGCGGTCTCCGGTTCGGCGGGCGCGGCGGCCTCGGCGGGTCGTGGCCGGTGGCCGCCCCGCGCCAATCGCAGCACGACGGCGAGCAACGCCGCCATCACGAGTAGCCCGGCGGCGCCGACCAGGTACGGCGTGGCGCTCGTGCCGTCCTCCGCGGCGGCCGGCTCGCTGGGCCGCGGCTCTGATGGCGACGGCAGCGGGCCGACGCGTACCGCCGCCCCCTTGGCGTCGGGCGGCAGTTCGAGGATCCAGCCGGGTCGCAGCGCCGTGAGCGGGTCCGCCAGTGTGCCGCCGTCCGGCTGGCGGCGGTCACGGTTGAGCTCGAAGATCTCCCGGTACCGGTTGCCGTCGCCGAGGGTCTGCACCGCGATCTGGTAGAGGTAGTCGCGTTGGCCGTCGCGGGGCGGCCCGACCACGTAGTACCGGGTCGGGGCCGGGGCCGCCGGGGAACCGGCCGTCGTGGTGGGCGCACCGGCTCGCGCGGGCGTGCCGGTGCTCGACCGGGCGATGGTCAGGGCGGCCGGCGCGGCTTCGGGTAGCGCCGACCCCGGCTGGGCGGCGCGCGCCGGAGCCGGGACGGTAAGCGTCGCGACCGACGTGCTGATCGAGACGAGGCCCAGCGCCAGACCGAGGAGCAACCACGGGCCGCGACGTGTTCGCGTGGCGCCGGATCCGGTCGCCGGCGTCCGATCGGGCCCGTTCCCGACCCACCTGCCCATTCCGCACCATCCCTCGCGAACGCTCACCCCGCGGGTTCGGCCCAGACCGTACGCGACCCGGTCTCCGCGCGGCGAACCGCGTCGGGCCCTGGTACGCCCGGTGAACGAGGCACCGAGCGGAAGCGCCAGGCGACGGCGACCTCACCGGTGGCTCCTGTCTGGACGACCGGCGGGCCGCCGAGCCGGTCGGGCAGGTCCGGGACGGACGTTCCGGACCTGCCCGGCTGGTGCTGGGGGTGCTCGGGTCCGGGCTCGACGGCGCCTCCTGATCGGACGGCGCCGACGCGGGCCGGTGGGTCAAGCCGCGGCCAGGAACGCGGCGAGTGGCTCGACCAGCTGCGCCGGCGCCCGGTTGATGCCGTCGTGACCGCAGCGCGGAACCGGCAGCACCCGCATCCGTGGCAGGACGGGTGTCAGCGCCGCCGCGAGCCTCGGGTAGTGCGGAGGGCCGGCCTGCCCGTAGGCGAAGAGCACTTCGGCGGTGACGCCCGCGTACTGCTCGGGTGGACCGTCGTGCGCGGCGATCTCGGCGGTCTCGTAGAGCGTCATGTCGAGCAGTTCGCCCATCTGCCGCCCGACGGGATGGCGCAGCAGCAGCCGGCAGAGCGCGGTCTGCATGCCGAGGGGCAGTCGTGACGCCGGCGACTGGGGGTTGCCCGCGGCGCCGACGATCGCGAGCGCACGGGCGGTCTGACCGGCGCGCAGCGCCGCCCGTGCCCGGGGGACGAATTCGGCCTTGAAGATGCCGTCGACGGAGACGGCCGGGTCGTAGAGCGCGAGTCGTGCGATGGGCAGCGTGAGCGCGGCGCGCAGCGCGATGAAGCCGCCGGAGCTGTGCCCGACGACCGTGCGCGCCCCGGTGTGCGCGAGTACGGCGGCCAGGTCCTCGACCTCCTGCTGCACCGAGTAGGGCTCGCGGCGGGCCGGTGCGTCCGCCCGGCCGCGCCGGTTGTAGAGGTGCACGGTGTGGTGGTCGGCGAGGGCGGCGGCGAGCCTGCGGTACGGCTCGATGGTCACCCCGCCGCCGTGCACGACGACCACGTCCGGGCCGGTGCCGGTCGAATGCAGCACGATCTTCTCGCCATCAGGTGCGATGACCGGTTTCATGAGTGCCCACCTCTCCCGCAACTGCGAACGATGTTTGCAGTTTAAAGTAGATCAGTGAACGACGCGACCCCGAAATCCGGCCACCCCCAGCGAGAATCGATCTTTCGGCGACCGGCGCGCGGAACGCGGGGTCCGGCGCCCGCCCACAGCCGGGACGAACTCGTGACGGCGGCGATCGCGATCGCGGACACCAGCGGGCTGGCGGCGGTGTCGATGCGGGCGGTCGCCGCCCGATTGGACACCGGAGCCGCCTCGCTCTACCGCTACCTCTCTTCCCGGGACGACCTGCTGGACCTGATGGCCGACCGGGTGGCCGCCGAGTTGCGCCCGTACCCGGAGCCCGACGGCGACTGGCTGGACACGTTGGTGCGGATGGCCCGCGCGCAGCGGGCGGTGCACGAGCGCCACCCGTGGCTGTTCGAGCTGAGCCAGCGGGCCTCCGCCATCGGCCCCGAGGCGCTGGCCTTCTTCGACGCCTGCCTGAAGGTGATGGCACCGGTGCAGGCGAGCTTCGCCGCCAAGTTCGAGGCGATCGGCATGATGAACGGAGTGGCGATCCTGTTCGCGCGCAAACGCACCGCCGGCGAGGCCCTCACGTTCGTCGGCCTCGACGTCACGCCGTACCCGCATCTGCTCGCCGCGTTCAGCGGACCGGTCAGCGCGCCGCCGGCCACGGACCTCTTCGAGCGCGCGCTGCGCAGCCTGCTGCGCGGCCTGCTCACCACCGACGGGGCCTAGCGTTCGCCGCCGGAGCCGGTGCCCGGCCGCGGCGACCGATGCGACGACCAGCCGCGCGTAGGGACCGCCAGGGGGTGGCGGTCCCTACGACGGGCGGCACGGACCGGAGTACGTCGTGAACCGACGTCCGCTGTGGATGCCCCGACCGACCCGGCGTGACGATCGATTGCGATCATGCTCCGCAACGTTCCGCCCCCTACGAACGGAGCCGGGTCCTTGAACGTCCGTCCAATCCGCCGACGCGAGGCGGCACTCGCCGCCGCCCTCGCCCTCGCCCTCGGCGTCGGCACACCCGCGGCCGCCGCGCCACGCAGCAGTGGCGTCGCCGCGTCCCCCGTAGCCCGTACCGACCAGGCCCTGGCCGGCGCGCCGCGCCGGATCACCCTGGTGAACGGCGACCGGGTCACGCTCACCCCCACTCCCGGCGGCCTCGCGACCGACGTGCGCGGGCCGGCCGGCCAGCCGGTCGGCGCCCAGGTCACCACGTACGGCGAGGACACCTACGTCTATCCCGACTCGATCTCCCGCTATGTGGCATCGGGGTTGCTGGACCAGCGACTCTTCAACGTCACCCAGCTGATCGAGGACGGCTACGACGACGCGCACCGGGATCGGCTGCCGCTCATTCTCAGCTACGCGGACGCGGCCGCGCGGGCCAAGAGCACGCCGACCGGTGCGACCCGTGTCCGCGAACTGCCCAGCGTGCAGGGCGCGGCGGTCGAGGCCGACCGCCGCGAGGCGGCTCGCTTCTGGAGCGCCCTCACCGGTGCAGCGGCCGGGGCCGCGACCGCCAAGCGGGCCCACGCCGAACCGGTGCGGTTCACCGGCGGCGTGACGAAGGTGTGGCTGGACGGCAAGGTGCGCGCCGCGCTGGCCGACACCACGGCGCAGATCGGCGCGCCGCAGGTGTGGGCCGCCGGCAACACCGGTGCGGGAGTACCGGTCGCCGTCCTCGACACCGGCGTCGACGCCGGGCACCCGGACCTCACCGGGCAGGTCGCCGAGGCCCGCAGCTTCGTACCAGGCCAGGAGGTGACCGACCGCAACGGCCACGGAACACATGTCGCCTCCACGATCGCCGGCACCGGCGCCGCCTCGGACGGCCGGGAGCGCGGGGTGGCCCCCGGCGTCGAGCTGCACGTCGGCAAGGTCCTCAACGACGCCGGTGAGGGACAGGACTCCTGGATCGTCAGCGGCATGGAGTGGGCCGCCCGGGACGCGAAGGCCAGGGTCATCAGCATGAGCCTCGGCGGCGCGCCCAGCGACGGCACCGACCTGCTGAGCCGGTCGGTCAACCAGCTCAGCGCCGAGACGGGTGCCCTGTTCACCATCGCCGCCGGCAACTCCGGACCCGACATGCAGACCGTGGGCGCGCCGGGCAGCGCGGACGCCGCCCTCACCGTGGGCGCGGTGGACAACCTCGACCGCCTCGCGGTCTTCTCCAGTCGTGGGCCGCGCGCCGGCGACAACGCCCTGAAGCCCGACATCACCGCGCCCGGGGTCGACGTGCTCGCCGCCCGCTCGCGGTACGCGCCCGAGGGTGAGGGGCCGTACCAGAGCATGAGCGGCACCTCGATGGCGACGCCACACGTGGCCGGGGCCGCCGCACTGTTGGCCGCCGCCCATCCGCAGTGGACCGGGCGACAGCTCAAGGACGCGCTGATGAGCACCAGCAAGGTGACCCGCCAGTACGACGCCTACCGGGGCGGCGCGGGTCGGGTGGACGTCGCCGGCGCCGTCGCGGCGACCGTCTTCGCCACCGGCGTCGACTTCGCCGCGCTGCACTGGCCGTACGAGCCCGGGCAGCGCACCGAGCAGAAGGTGACCTACACCAACACGGGCGACACACCGGTCACCCTCGACCTGAACGTCGAGGCGCCCACCGCCCCGCCCGGGCTCTTCACCCTCACCACCGACCAGGTCACCGTGCCCGCGCACGGCACGAGCAGCGTCACCGTGCACGCCGACCTGGACCAGATGGCCGACGAGGACGGCTACGCGTACGCCACGGTGGTCGGCACCGGCCCGGCCGGCACCCCCCGCCTGCACACCCTGGTGGGGCTGGACAAGAAGGGGCAGCGTGTCGGGCTGACCGTCACCACGAAGGACCGCAACGGCAGCGGGCTGCCCGGACAGGTCCTGCTCAAGGACATCACCCGGGACGTGGTGCCGGAACTCTACGAGGTCGACGAGAGCGGCCGGCTCGACCTGCAGGTACGGCCCGGCACGTACAGCATCCTCATGCACGCCGAGGTGCCCGGTGTGCACGGGGCGCACTCGGTCGGCCGGGCGGTGCTGGTCGCCCCCGAGATCGTCGTCGGCGACGACGCCCGCACCGTCACGCTGGACGCCCGTACCCTGCGGCAGGTCAGCGCCGTCACCCCGCAGCGAACCAGCCTCGCCGGGCTCGGCATGCACTACTTCCGCTCCTATCCCGACCGGTACCGGCTCTCCGACAACTACCTCCTCGACCCCCGCTACGACAGCCTCTGGGCCACGCCGACGGGCAGGAGGGTCGAGCAGGGTTCCTTCACCCTCGGCTTCCGGTGGTCCATGATCCAGCCGCCGCTCACCGTGCAGGGCAAGGGCGGGCAGTACGACGACCTGCGGATGCAGAGCGGCTCCGAGATCGGCCCGCAGGGGCGGCACGACCTCGACGCCGTCTTCGTCGCGGGCACCACGCCGGCCGACGTCGCCAGGGCCCGGGTGGGCGGGAAGGTGGTGGTGGTCCGGCACACCGATCCGGCCACCGCGCTGGCGCAGGCCGACGCGGCGGCCGCGGCCGGCGCCCGGCTGATGATCCTCGTCAATGACGGGTACGGGCGGCTGGACGCCTGGGCGGACGTGCCGGACCCGCAGACGCCGCTGCCGGTCGCCTCGCTCGGCCGCGACCAGGGCGAGGAGCTGATCGAGCGGATCCGACGGGGCGACGAACGCCTGACCGTCGAGGGGCACGCCACCCCCGACTACCTCTACGACCTGGTCGACCGGCACCCGGGCGCGGTGCCGGGGAACCTGACCTACCGCCCTCGCGGCGGCGACCTGGCCCGGGTCGAGGTGTCGTTCCGCAACCCGAACCCGGGATCCGGTGTCTGGCTCCGATACAACGTCTCACCGGACGAACCCACCACGGCGCTGAGTGGGGTTTCGCTGCCCTTCCCAGCGCAGGGCGCGCGCACCGACTGGCTCTCCGCCGACGCGGGGAACGAATGGCTGGAGATGGCCAACCTCACTCCGCTCGTGCTCGCCTCCGAGCCGGTCTCCTACCCGGCCGGTCGTCGTACGGAGCAGAGTTGGTTCGCGCCCGTAGCGCGGCCCCGGGTGCCGCAGCGCTCGCTGCTGTCCGGCACGCCGGTGCTCGTCGGCACCGAGCTGTCCACGTACGGGCTGCCGAGCTGGGGCGACGCGGAGCCGCACCACCACGGGATGACCTGGGGGGCCGAGGTCGCCCAGACGACCAGCATCTACCAGGGTGACGACCTGATCGCCTCGACGCCCGGCGGTGGGATCGGCGCCGCGGTCGAGCCGGGCCGGCCGGTGCGGCTGGTCACCGAGGCGACCCAGGACGACGTCTCGCCGTACTCCACCAGGACAGCGACCGAGTGGGGTGTCGAGTTTCCCGACGCGGACCCGGAGTCGGTGCGGCAGCTTCCGCTGATCCAGCTCGACTACGGCGTGGAGGCCGACCCGGCCGGGCGCGCCCGGCGCAACGCCCGGCTGACCGTCTCGGCCGGCCACCTCGACGAGGCATGGCACGCCGGCACGATCCGGACGGTCGGCGTGGAGCTGTCGTACGACGACGGCCGGACCTGGCAACGGGCGACGAAGTTGCGGGCCGAGCACGACGGTTGGCGGCTCGATCTGTCCGCCCCGAAGTCGGCGCGATTCGCCTCGCTCCGCGTGACCGCCCGGGACTCGGTGGGCAACACGGTCACCCAGACCGTCGTACGCGCCTTCGGGCTGCGGTAGCTGCGGTGACACGGACCGGCCCGGGGCGGCGACGTCCCGGGCCGGCCCGATGGTGTTGGTCACCGAGCGTGTGCGGCGGTCCGGCGACCGACCTATGATTCGACGGTGTTCGACTCGCGCCACATCCGGACGTTCCACGAGGTGGTCCGGACGCGGTCGTACTCGGCGGCGGCCCAGGCCCTCGGCTACACGCAGCCGGCGATCAGCCAGCAGATGAAGGCCCTGGAACGCGAGGTCGGCACCCCGCTCTTCACCCGGGTGGGGCGGCGGTTGCGGCTCACCGAGGCGGGGGAGACGCTGGCTCGCCACACCCAGAACATCCTCGGCAGCATGTCGGTCGCCCGGGAGCAGATGGCCGCGATCGCGCGGCTGCGTACCGGCCTGGTACGGGTCTGCGCGTTCCCCAGCGCCAACGCGACCCTGGTGCCCGAGGCGATGGCCCTGCTCGCCGTCGAACATCCGGGCATCCGGGTGGAACTGCTCGAGGACGAGCCGCCTGATTCGCTGCGACGGGTGGTGCAGGGCGAGAGCGACGTGACCCTCGCGTTCACGTACCCGGGCCTTCGCGAGGAGGTGCCTGGCGAGCTGGTGGAGATCCCGCTGCTGGAGGATCAGCTCACCGTCCTGCTGCCGGTCGGGCATCCGATGGCCCGGCGCCGCGCGGTCCAGCTCGCCGACCTCGCGCAGGAGCGCTGGATCGCCGGCTGCCTGCGCTGCCGCACCAACTTCGTGCACGAGTGCGCCCAGCTCGGGTTCACACCCGACATCGTCTTCACCACTGACGACAACCTCGCCGTCCAGGCGCTCGTCGCGCAGGGGCTCGGCGTCGCGATGATGCCCGGCCTCACCCTCCCCTTCCTCCGCCGGGACAAGGTCCGGGGGCGACCGCTGGCGCCCGCCTCGCGGCGGCAGGTGTCGGCGTACGTCCTGCGCGAGCATTTGCGCATCCCCGCGACGGCCCGGTTGCTGGAAGCGCTCGCGACGGTGGCGGGACGCCGCGCCGATTCCACCGGTGGCGTGAGCCATAAGAGATTCTTGGGATCGGCTAAGGAACTGTAGTTGGACGTGATGGGTCACTCTGAGTCACGCTGGTTGTCATGACCACGCCGACTGCCACTGTCGCCACCACCGCCCGCCTCGCCCGGCTGGTCGAGGATGTTCGGGCCGTGGTCGACCGTGGCCTGCCGCCGGACCTGACCGCGTACCTGGTGGGGGAGCGGCTCGCCCCGCACCTCGGCGCCTCCGACCTGCTCACCCCGGCGCAGCGCGAGGGTGATCCGGAGCGTTACCGCCAGCACATCCTGCATGCGGAGCGTGACGGCGGATTCTCGATCGTCGCGCTCGTCTGGCTGCCCGGCCAGCGGACCTCGATCCACGATCACGTCGCCTGGTGCGTCACGGGGGTGCACCAGGGCGAGGAGCACGAGCGGCGGTACCGCCTCGTCTCCGACGGGCTCGCCGCCCGGCTCGTCGCCACCCAGGACGTCGTGAACCGGCAGGGCGAGGTGTGCGGCTTCGCGCCGCCCGGGGACATCCACCGGGTCTGGAACGGCGGCGACGGCAAGGCGATCTCCCTGCACATCTACGGCGCCGACATCTCCCGCCTCGGGTCGAGTGTCCGTCGCGTTTACGAGAATCCGACCGACGAGCAGTGAACAGGACACGGGTGCCGGCATGGCGCTGACCGGCACGACCGCGCACCAAACCGACTCGGCCGAACCGGCCCGTGCGGGGCACGACGACGCCGACCGTACGGGCGCTGCGAAGCGTGCGGGAGGGCGAAAGGTCCTCCCCGGGCTGATCGCCGCCGCTCTCGGCGCCACCGCCGCCTGGGCCGTGCACTGGCTGGTGCCCGCCGTGCCGGCGCTGACCGCCGCCGTGGTGCTGGGCATCGCCGCCGCCCACCTGCCCGTCGTCCGCGACCGGGTACGCGGCGCGGCCCGGCCCGGCCTCAGCGTCGCGGGTAAGCGGCTCATGCGGCTGGGCATCGTGCTGCTCGGGTTGAAGCTGAGCGTGCAGGACGTACGCGAACTCGGGTGGCCGAGCCTGGTGATGGTGATCGCCGTGGTGGCCGCGACGTTTGCCGGCACGTGGTGGCTGGGCCGCCGGATCGGGCTGCCCGGTGACCAGCCGCTGCTGATCGCCGCCGGCTACGCGATCTGTGGCGCCTCGGCGATCGGGGCGGTCAGCGCGGCGACCGGCAGCGACGAGGAGGACGCGGCCGCCTCGGTCGCCCTGGTGACGCTCTGCGGCACGCTCGCCATCGCCGTGCTCCCGCTGTTGCAGCATCCGCTGGGGCTCTCCGACCCCGAGTTCGGGCGTTGGGTCGGCGCGAGTGTGCACGACGTGGGACAGGTCGTCGCCACCGCGCAGACCGCGGGACCGGCGGCGCTCGGCGACGCCGTCCTGGTGAAGCTCATGCGGGTGGCTCTGCTCGCCCCGCTGGTCGCCGTGGTGGCGATCGGGCTGCGCCGGCGGGCGCGCGCCCACCACGCGGAGCGGGCCGGGGGCGCGCCCACGGCGAAGCCGTCCCTGGTGCCCCTGTTCGTCGTCGGATTCCTGGTCATGATCGCGGTACGCAGCACCGGATGGCTGCCCACGGGCGTGCTCGACGGCGCGTCCCTGGCACAGGAGATCCTGCTCACCGCGGCCCTGTTCGGCCTCGGCAGCGCGGTGCACCTGCCCACGCTGGCCCGCACCGGCGGACGGGCTGCGGCGCTCGGTCTGAGCGCTTGGGCGGTCGTCGCCGGCGTGTCGTACGCCGGCGTGCTGCTCACGACCTGATCAGTTGTCGCCGGCTGCCCCGAAGCGGGCGCCAGCACCGCAAGACTCCGAACGGGCCGTACCGGCGGCTCGCCACCGAGTTCACCACGGGCCCGCGACCGGGCCGCACCCGGTCGCGGGTTCCCTCGTTCAGCGGTGCGCCGGCCTCGGCCGCCGCGAGCCCGGTCAGGCGTGGCGGAGGCCCCGCGTGCGCCGCGCCCGACGTATGTACGAATTGTTCATCGTCCGGTTCGAGGTGCGCCCCGCGCCGCCCCGACGTCCCACTCCGGGACGTCGAGTCGATCCCCAACCGGCCGCGACGCGTCCCGGCTCGCCGGTCGACGCCATGACCGCGGCCCGGATTGAACCGAAGCGCGCCGCCGACCGTCGACCGTCGTGGGTGGCCGGGCCGGGTGCTCCGCTCGGGCCGACCGGAACGACGCGGAGGGAGCAGGGTTGATGACGCAGATCGGCGAGGTGCGGCAGGAACAGGCCGCCTTCCACCAGCTGCTGCTGCGGATGGCCGGTCGGCTGCCGGACGAGCTGATCGCCGAGGCCCGGCGCTGGCTGGTCGCGGACGAGCTCGTGGAGATCGCGCAGGCGGTGGTCTTCGCCGCGCTCGCCGCGCGGGTCGCGGTGACCGAGGCCGAGGCGGCGCTGCTGGCCGACACCCTCACCGACGCCGGCGAGGACGTCGAGGCGCTGGCCGACCTGGAACGCTCCGAGGCCGATCCGCAGCCGCTGTACGGCGTGGCCCCGGTCAGCCCGGAGGTGCTCGCCGAACACGGCGACGCGGTGCCGTACGCCGTCGACCTGACCCAGCCGTACGAGGGACCGGGTGGGCTGGACGAGACCGACGCCGCCGCCGTGGCGGCGATGCCGTCGCTCGCCGCGGACGCCTCCGCCCGGGCGCTCTGGCGTACCTGGCGGTTCCCGGCGATGGGCACCCAGTGGCCGCCGCCGCGGCGGGTCTACCTGCTGCAGGCCGACCACGAGACGACCCTGCCCGCACTGGCCGCCGGACTCCAGGACGCGCTGACCGTGGCGGGCGAGGACAATCCGCAGGTGGAGGCGTTCGTGGACGCCGACGCGCTCCCCGCCTACCAGCGGACCGCGCTCGGCTTCTCCGCGCTGCTGTGGACCGCGAGGCCGGGGGAGACGCCGGCCGTGGCGCGGGTCTTCGACACCTTCGAGCCCGGCGTCGGCCCGGGCTTCGAGCCGGACCATCCCTTACTCGACGAGACCGAGGCCGACCAGGTGGCGCGCTACCTCGACGAGGGGGTGCCGCTGCTGATCACCCCGGACCTCGCTCCGGACGTGGTCGACCCGACCCGAGAGCCGGCGGTGCCGACCGCGTTCCGCACCGACGGGCGGTGGATCTGGAGCGACGCGGTCAGCTACTACCTGCGCGGCTACGGCCTGGCGCCCGATCCCGCACTCCTCGCCGAGATCCGGAAGAACGCGTACCGGTCCCCGGAGGTCGACGCTGTGGCGTTGCACCGGGCGCTGTCGGTGCTCTACACCTCGGCAGCGGGCGGCGTCGACGCGGTCGAGGAGTCCGATGTGGCCGACGCCGTCGACGAGCCCGCCGGCGGCGGTGACGCGGATGGGACCGCCACGGCGAAGCCGGTTTGAACCGACCAGGGATGATCTCCGTCGTACAACCGAGCGTCTTGCTGAGGGGGATCCAACGGTGTCCATGGCTCCCGGTGGTGGCGGCCGGCCCCGGCTGCGGCACATGCTGCGCGGGCTCAACGCGCCCCGTGGCCCGTTCGGCCGTCCCGCCCGGCGCTGGACGGCCGCTCTGATCCTGCTCGTGCTGGCCGGGGCCGCCGGCGTCGTGGCCAGTTCCGGATTCGGCCGCGCCACGGCGGGGCAGGCCCGGCAGCTCGTCGGTCTGCCGGTACCGGCCGGCGAGGCGCGGATGGTCGCCGCGGCGGCGCTCTCCTGCCCGGCGCTCACCCCGGCCCGGCTCGCCGGGCAGCTGATGGCCGCCTCCGGGTTCGACGCCGACGCGCGGACTTCCGTCGGCAGTGGCCTGGCCGGACTGTCGGACGCGTCATGGGAGCGGTGGAAGCCCACGGTCGCCGCACACCGGGCCGACGATGCCGCCAACATCACCGCCCTCGCCCACCTCACCTGCGACCTCGTCGGGCAGGTCCGGCAGGCCGGCGTCGAGGGCGACGCGTGGCTGCTCGCGTTGGGTGCGTACCACTCGGGGATCGCCGCCGTACGCGAGGCCGGCGGCGTTCCCGTCCCGGCCCGCGAGTACGTCGACACGGTCGCCGGATACGCCGCCTGGTACGCCCGCCAGCCGCTGTCCGGCACCGCCACCCCGACCACGGCGAACGGACCGGTCGGGGTGGCGCCCAGCCGGGACACCCCCGCGCGACCGGTGCCCGAGGACTACCTGGCGGCCGTGCGCGAGGCCGGCGGGCGCTGCCCCGCGCTCTCGCCCGCCCGGGTGGCCGCCCAGCTGATGGCCTCCTCCGGATTCAACCCGAACCTGCTCAGCGTCGATGGTGGACAGGGCATCGCCCAGTTCACGCCGGAACGCTGGGCCCGGTACGCGCCCTTCGCCGCGGCCGCCTCGCCCTGGGATCCGGGCGCGGCCGTCCCGGCGCTCGCCCACACCATGTGCTCTCTCGTCGGCGAGTTGGCCGGGGTGGGCACGGACCCGTACCGCACGGCGCTGGCCGCGTTCCGGGCCGGCCCCGAGGCGGTACGCCAAGCCGGCGGAGTGCCGGACAACCCCGCCGTACGCGACTACCTGAACCTGGTCTCGACGTACGTCGGCTACTACGGGGCCGACGCGCGACTCGCCGCCGAACCGCCCGCGCAGCCACCCCGCACGCCGACCGTCACCCGGACACCGCAGAGTCCCCGGCCACCCGCCACCAAGCCGGGCAGCGGTTCGACCACCCGGCCGTCGCCCACCCGGTCGGCGAGCACCAGCAAGCCGCCCAAGAAGCCGGACTGGCAGACCCGAGTGGTCAACGGCACCTCGGTGCTACGCCCCGGCGGCTCGTGGCGCACCAACCGGCTGACCCTCACCCTGACCTCCGACGGCAACGTCGTGCTCTACGACCAGGGCCGCGGGGTGTGGAGCGCGCAGACCTCCGGCAAGGGCGCGGACCAGTTGGTCTTCCAGGCGGACGGGAACCTGGTGCTCTACACGCGCGGCATGGCGACGATCTGGAGCACCCGTACCGACGGTCACAACGGCGCGATCCTCGTGCTGCAGAACGACGGCAACGTCACCATCTCGCAGAACGGCCGGACGCTCTGGCAGACGGGAACGGCGAAGGCGGGCTGACCCTCGAGATCCGCCCACTCCGTCAATCCGTCAGTCGAAAGCGAGGTGATCCGTCCCATGTCCCCGGGCTGGACCGATCCGCCGTCGACGACCGGCGTCATCGTGGAGACCGCCGGTGACGCGCTGGTGCTGCGTACCGAGGCGGACGCCCGGGAACCGTTCGTCGCGCTGGCTGTTGCGCTGCCCGTCGAGGCCGGGCAGACCGCGGTGCTGAGCGCGCCGACGGTGACGGGCCGTACCGACTTCTTCGAGCTTCTCCCGGACCTGCTGATCGAGCACCTCGGCGGCAGTGCCGGGGCGGTCCGGGTCGTCGCGACGGGTGCGTACGCCTCCTCCGTCCAGGCGGTTCCCGCGGCGCGGAAGCTGGCCGAGTGGGTCGGCCAGGACGTGCTCGTTCCGGTCGTCGGGCTGGTGGTGGCACCCGATGGCGGACATCTCCTGCCGGCCGACGCGCTCGGCTCGATCTGGGTGATGTGCTCGCCCGACTGGCCGCCCCGCCCGGCGGCCGCCTGGCCACCGCCGGTTCCGGCAGACGCCGAGTCGGTATCGCCCGCGACGCCGTCCGCACCTTCGTCACCCGCACCCGTGCCACCCGTGCCCGCCTCGCCCGTGCCCGCGACTGTGCCGTCCGCGCCTTCGTCACCCGCGCCCGGGTGGGCGGAGTCGCCGTCGTCGCCCGAGGCGCCACCTCGGCCGATACGCCGCGTCTGGCCCGTCGGGGGACCCTGGTGGTTGGTGTCCCGGTTCGACGGTGTGGTCGCGGTGCCGCGCGAGCGTCCGCCCCTCATCTGGCTGCCGCCCCGCCCTGCGCCCACCGCAGCCGCACCGAGCGAAGTCGCCACCCCGCCCCCCGACCTGCCCGGCGTGCGTACCCGCGCGGGCTGGTCCTTCGTGGATGATCCGGCCGATGACCGGCCGGCTCCGGCGCTCGCCGGCTTCGTCGTCGAGGTCACCGTCGGCGCGACCGGGTTCCGGGTCGGGGGCCGTCCGACCCCACCGCGAGCGTTCGCGAGACTGGTCGCGGCGTGCCGCCCGGACGCACGCCAACCCGTCGTGCTCGTGACCCGGGGCGCGACCGTCTCCGGGCCGGCGGCCGACCTGCTCTACGGCGGCCTGGCCGACGCACTGGCCGTCCACGTCTACGCCGCCGACGGGGAGGTGCAGCACACCAGCAGTGGATTGTTGCGGACCGCCGGCGTCTTCCGCCGCTGGAGTCCCCGGCGCGCCCGACCGGGCCAGGGGCGACCGGCGCGTCAGATCAGGGTGGTCGGCCAGGTGCTGCCGCCGCTGCCGGGCACGGTCGGCCGTCGCGTCGTGCCCGCCGACCGTCCGCCGGGCGCAGACACGACGCGGACCGTTCCGCCGTCCGCCGTGGGCCCGGCGGTCGGTGGGTCGCTCACCGATCCGGGCCCGGCGGTCGACCCGGTCCCGGCACCCGGCGGGCCGGCACGACAGCCGGACTTCCCGGCCGGCGTCGACGCCGCCGGCGGCCCGAGCATCGGACCCGAGCCGGAGCCGGAGCCGGAGCCGGTGGACGCCGCGATCGCCGTACTGCTCGATCCGGAGCGCTGGCGCATCCGGTCGGCGGTTCCGCCGGTCACGGTGGCTCCCGGGCCGCCGGAACCGGCGGAGCCTGCGCCGGTCCCCGCCGGTCCGGCCGCGACGGCGCCCGGCGCCGCACAGGGCGTTCCGGCCGAACTGCCGGCGTCGCGGGCGGTGACGGCACCCGGCGACGGGGCCGGACCGGTCACGCTCGCGCCCTCGGGTGTCACGGCCGAGCCGGTTTCCGGCGCTCCGGCGGCCGTCGCGGCTGACCGGCCCGAGCCGGTCGCTCCGGTGCGGATCAGCCTTCCCGGCGCGGCTGCGACCGTCCCCGGTCTGCCCGAGGGCGTGGTCGTGTCGAGCGCCGACGCGACCCCCGCAGGGATGTCCGGAGCCTCCCCCGACGTGCCCGGGACCTCCACCGCCGTGGCGCGCCCCTGCGGCAGCGACGCGGTCGACGGCGGTGCGGACGCTCCCGCTGCCGCGTCCGGAGGGCTCGCCGGTCCCGTTGCCGACGTGCCGAGAGCACGCTGGCTTCCGAGCGCCGATCCGGAGCTGACGGTCGCGAACCGGGCGGCGCTGCGCCAGGCGGTCGGCGCTCGCTACGACGCCCACGCCCGGGTGGTCACCCGGACCCTGGCCGAGTCGCCGGGACTGCGGGCCGCGGCGGGCGCGGTCGCCGACCTCGCGGCCGGGCTCGTCGCGGTGCGGGCGTACTGCGACGGCGGACGTGAGTACGTCAACGGGCTGCTGCGCGGTGGCGGCGACGACGAGGAGGCCGAGCGGGCCGAGCTGCTGGCCCGCTGGGCCACGTACGGGCTGCGTCGGCTCCCGTCGGTGTTCGGCCCGGTCTTCCGGCCCGGACCCGCCGACTTCGCGCACGTGGCTGCGTACCGCCCCGGTGACGTGCTCGCCGAGCCGGCTTTCGTCGACGTCGATCTGGCCGCCGGAGCGGTCCCGCCGTCGGGGGTGGAGTTCGCGATCTGGTCGGTCAGCGCCCATCGGCTCGGCGGGCTGGCCGCCGACACCGATCCGGGCGGCGCCGTCTTCCAGCCGGGCAGCCGGTTCCTGGTTCTCGCGGTCGAGGAACAACCCGGCGAGGGCGCGCCGGTGCGGGTGATGTTGCAGGATCTCGGCGCCACGTACGCGGCCGAGCCGCGCCGCGGAGGACGCAACGACTCGGAGCGGATCCTGGCCCAGCTGCGGGCGGCGCCGCGTACCGGTGCGAGCCGGACGACGGGCTTCGCCCCGGGGCTGGACGACGAGGGCCGCCCCTTCCAGCGACCGGCGGAACTCGCCGGCGCTGCCGCGGTGAACAAGGGTGGGAGCGCGTGAGCAACGGCATGCTGCTGGTGTCCCAGACGGATCCGGGACACCTGTCGACCATCGAGGAGGCCGTCCGGGCGGCCGCGCCGGGGGCGACAGTCGTCGTCCAGCCGGGCACGTACCGCGAGCAGCTGCGGCTGACGCGGGACGTGGTGGTGACCGCGGAGGACGGGCCGGGCACGGTCACCATCGACGGCGGTGACGGCGTGGCGGTCTTCGCCGCCCGGGGCACGGCGACGCTGCGCGGGCTGACCCTGCGTGGCGGCGGCACCGACCTGCCCGCGGTCCAGGTGGGGCAGGGCCGCCTGCACCTCACCGACTGCGACGTGGTCGGGCAGGGCATCGTGGCGGTGCACGTTCCGGGCGGCCGGTTCGAGCTACGTGACTGCCGGGTCAGCAATCCGGCCGGCGCGGGTTTCCTGATCGAGGGGAACGCCACCGGCGAGGTCGTGCGGACCACGGTGCGCGACGTGGACAGCGCCGCGATCGTGATCACCGGCGGAGCCGACCCGGTGTTCCGTGACTGCACCCTGGCCGACGTGCGTGGCGCGGGCGTGCTCGTCACCAGGGGCGGTCGGGGCAGCGTCGAGGCGTGTGACATCAGCGCCGTCGAGGGGCCGGCCGTGGCCGTCGAGGAGCACGGTGCCGTCCGGGTGGTGCGTACCACCGTGCACGACACCTCCGGCGCGGGCGTCTTCGTCGCCGGCGGCAGCCCCACGTTCGAGGAGTGCGAGTTGCGCGCCGTCGGCGGCCACGGCGTGGTCCTCTCCGGCACCGCCGACCCGGTGCTCACCCGGTGCCGGGTCAGCGGCAGCGCCGGCCACGGGTTCTACGCGCTGGAGACCGCGACCGGAGTGTTCAGCGACGGTGAGATCAGTGGCACCGGATCGGCCGCCGTGGCCGTGGCCGGCTCGGCGGCGCCGCGGATCGAGGGCGGTCGGGTCTCCGGCGACGGTGGCGTCGCGCTGCTCTTCGACGCCGAGTCGGCGGGCACCGTACACGGGCTGACCGTCCAGGGCGGACAGGAAGGTCTGCTGGTGCAGGGTCGGGCACGCCCAGCCATCGAGAACGTCACGATCACCGACTGTGCCCAGTACGGCGTACGGGTGGCCGACAGCGCCGGCCCGAGCGTGCGCGGAACGCGCATCGACGGATGTCAGGCTGGTGGCGTCCAGGTTGGTCGTGGTGCGACTCTCACGATGCTGGAGAGCACCGTCAGCGCCGGGGCGAACGCGTTGCTGCTCGCCGCCGGTGGCGCCGCCACGGTCACCGCCTGCGAGTTCGGCGGGGCCCGGCAGGCAGGCGTCCTGGTGCAGCAGGAGGCCACGCTGACGTTGGCCCGTACCCGGGTCC
Source organism: Micromonospora sp. NPDC005367 (assembly GCF_040606825.1). Taxonomy (NCBI): domain Bacteria; kingdom Bacillati; phylum Actinomycetota; class Actinomycetes; order Micromonosporales; family Micromonosporaceae; genus Micromonospora; species Micromonospora sp. NPDC005367. The sequence goes on from NZ_JBEXFP010000074.1 coordinate 19,454, forward strand.
GCGGCAGCGGCGGACCGGGAATCCAGTTCGGGGCCGGTTCCTCCGGTCAGCTCGACGGCTGCGAGGTGCTGGAGAACACCGGCGACGGACTGCTCGTAGAGACACTGGAGCCGGTGCGGGTGCGCACCACCACCATCGTCGGCAACGGCGGTGAGCCGATCCGGCTGACCGTGCCGGGCAGCGTCGACGTGGACGATTCGCGGGCGTCCGGGCCGTCGTCGGGCGGCGAGCCGCCGCGCCCCGGGGAGACCGCCGGTCGGCCGTCCGCTCCGGTGCCCGCGACACCCGTCGCCACCGGCGACCCGACCCCGGCCGCCACCACGGTGGCCGCGAGCACCGGGCAGTCGGTCGCCCCGGCCGACCCGGCGACGCCGCTGCTGGCGGAGTTGGACGCGCTCGTCGGGCTCGCCGGGGTGAAGCACGAGGTCGCGACCCTGGTCGGGCTGCACCGGATCAGCCAACGCCGCGCCGCCGCCGGCCTGCCGGCGCCGCCGATGTCCCGGCACATGGTGTTCGCCGGTGCTCCCGGCACCGGCAAGACCACGGTGGCCCGGCTGTACGGGCGCATTCTCGCCGCGCTCGGCGTGCTGAAGTCCGGTCAACTGGTCGAGGTCGCCCGGGCGGACCTGGTGGCCGAGCACATCGGTGGTACGGCGGTGAAGACCACCGAGAAGTTCAACGAGGCGCGCGGCGGTGTGCTCTTTGTCGACGAGGCGTACGCGCTCGCCCCGGTGGAGGGCGGCAACGGTCACGACTTCGGCCGGGAGGCGATCGACACCCTGGTGAAGCTGATGGAGGACCACCGCGACGAGGTGGTGGTCATCGTCGCCGGCTACTCGGCGCAGATGCGCCAGTTCCTGGACGCCAACCCGGGGCTGGCCTCCCGGTTCTCCAAGACCGTCGAGTTCGAGAGCTACTCGACGGATGAGTTGGTCACCATCGTGGAGCGGCTCTGCAGCACGCACCACTACTCGCTGGAGTACGACACCCGGACGGCGCTGGCCAGCCTCTTCGACGGGATGGGCCGGGACGCGAACTTCGGCAACGCCCGGGTGGCCCGGAAGGTGTTCGAGGAGATGATCGGACGCCAGGCGTACCGGCTCTCCGAGGCCGGCGATCCGTCCGGGGTCGAGCTGGCGCAGCTGCTGCCGCAGGACCTGGGCGCGCCGGCGGGGACCGGGGTGCAGGCCGGGGTGGCGCGCGACGACGAGGTCGACCGGCTGCTCGGCCGGCTGAACGCCATGATCGGTCTGGCCGGGGTGAAGCGTGAGGTGGCCGACATGATCGACCTGCTCGCGACCATCCGGACCCGGGTCAGGGCGGGGCTGCCGGCGCCGTCGGTCTCCCGGCACCTGGTCTTCTCCGGGCCGCCCGGAACGGGTAAGACCACGGTGGCCCGGTTGTACGGAGAGCTGTTGACCGCGTTGGGCGTGCTCGCCGGCGGCCAGTTGGTGGAGGTCGCCCGCGCCGACCTGGTGGGGGAGTACATCGGGCACACCGCTCAGCGCACCCGGGAGGCGTTCGACCGGGCCCGGGGCGGCGTGCTTTTCATCGACGAGGCGTACACGCTGGCGCCGCCGGACGCCCGCCAGGACTTCGGTCGGGAGGCCATCGACACGCTCGTCAAGCTGATGGAGGACCACCGCGACGAGGTGGTCGTCATCGCCGCCGGGTACGAGGAGGAGATCGAGGAGTTCCTCGCGGCCAACGCGGGTCTGGCGTCCCGGTTCTCGCGCCGGATCCACTTCACCAACTATGACGCCAACGACCTGGTCGCCATCTTCCAGAACCTGGCCGCGGCGAGCGGTTACGAGTGTCCGGGAGAGACGCTGGCGGCCCTGCGTGGACACTTCGAGCGGGTACCGCGGACCCGGTCGTTCGGTAACGGCCGGTACGCGCGGCAGGTGCTTGACGAGGCGATCACTCGCCAGGCCGGCCGGATCCGGTCGTTGCGTGACCCGAGCGTGGAGCAGTTGAGGATGCTCCTCGTCGAGGACGTCGCAGCTACATGACGCTTTCCAGTGTTGTGCCGTGCCTGCCGGCGTTTGTAATGATTTCGTGAATGTTTCGCTTGAACGGCACAGCCCTGGCCGTATGCTTCACCGAAGCTCCGACATGGATCCTGCCGGCGACCGCCGGGATCCCGTGCGGGAGCGAGGCGTGACGGTTACCGGGGAGGTTTCTTGTTGGTGCCGGCCAAGCTTGTCGGCGCGGCCCCGTCCGGCACCGGCGGCGGTGACGGAGGGCCGGACGACGAGGCACGGGCGCAGGCTCGGATGCGCGAGGTGCACGCCGAACACGCCGAGCCGCTCTACCGCTTCCTGCTGCGGTTGAGCTGGGGTGAGCGCCAGCTCGCGGAGGACCTGCTCCAGGAGACGATGTTGCAGGCGTGGCGGCACCTCGACCGCCTGCCCGACAGCAGCGAGTCGGTTCGCCGGTGGCTGTTCATCGTCGCGCGGCGGATCGCCATCGACGCGGCGCGGGCCCGCCAGGCTCGGCCCACCGAGGTGGGTCTGAACGACCTCACCCGGCTGCCCGCGAGCGGCGACGTGACCGAGGACGTGGTGGTCGTGCAGACGGTGCGCCGCGCGCTGCCGAGACTGACGCCCGCGCACCGGGCCGTGCTGATCGAGCTGTACTACCGCGGCCGATCGACGGACGAGGCGGCGGCCCGTCTCGGCATCCCCGAGGGAACGGTGAAGTCGCGCGCGCACTACGCGTTGCGGGCATTGCGGGCGGCGATCGGCCGTACCGATGCCGATTGACGATTCGTCGCGAGGTCAGGATGTGCGGATGCTGACCCGGACGGCCGCTCACGTCATACAGTGGTCGCGAGTTCGCGAGTCGCCCTGGCCCGCGCCGAGACGGTAGCCAGGCCACCGAGAAGAACTGGCGCGCTGATGACCGACGAGGGTGACGGTACCCGCTGCACGTGTGACGGCTGCGGGCCGTACCTCCTGGGTGCGCTCCGCCCGGACGCGGTGGTGGCCTTCGAGGCGCACCTGCTGGAATGCGGCCGTTGCCGACGCGAGTGCGAGCGCCTCGGTCCAACCGTCAGTGCCATCGCCGGCCTCGGTCCGGACGAGGCGCTGGAGTCGCCGGACGCCGGCGAGAGCAAGCGCCGGGACTGACCGTCCGGCACGGATCCCGAGCGCCCCACCTCGGCTGACATCCGCCGACAGTGGGTTCCCCCCGTCCGCGGGCCGGGGGGCGGGGCCGGGGGGTCACCGGGCCGTGAAGGGCGGGGGCCCTGGGCCGGGGCCCGGGC